>JANXYC010000298.1 GCA_025350305.1 Cyclobacteriaceae bacterium
ATACTGTTGCGTGAATAGGCAGACGAAGACGTCATCGGAATTTCCATCCACCAGCGTTCCGTGAATTTGCTTTTATAAAATATTAGCGTCTCCGGCTCCACCGGCATGGACACGGTGAATTTCGTAAAGTCGTTGCTACGAAAATCCTGCTCGTTCTTGCGGTGGTAATAACCCTCGATGAAGTACCAGATCATGGTGGCGATCACTGAAGCCGTCTTTTTATGTGCATCATCCAAGTCGGGGTTGTATCCATAGAATCCCACTGAACTAAGCTTTTCATTGAGGCCCGCATACCAGCAAATCTGACAGGCATCTTCTCCACTGAGTCCAAATGGTTGAGCATGATCGCTGCCCGGTGCATCTGCCGAGCGGATGGCGGTCACGTCAAATGACAGCAAATCAGCCTGACGAATGGCAGGTTCCATCTCGGCCAGGTTCGTGCGCATTTGCCCTATGCGGAAAGCTTCGAAGTATAATTTCTCCAGCACGCTGATGGAAGATGGGTCGATCAGGTAACTCTGGTAGGCCAGGTGCGTGTAGCTGAGAAGATAGTTGGGTTCATGCAACAAAATTTTATGGATGTGCTTTTGGTCGGGTGGCACACCGTGCTTCTCATCCAGGTCAAGGAACGCATCAATGTTGAGCAGACTCACAAGTTTTTCAAATCGCTCGTACGCCCAGTATTGACCGTAATCCAAATCATGTGAGCCACCGATAACTACAGGGAGTACATTGTTTTCCAACAGAATTCTGCAAACTTCGCTAAGCCGCACGTAGGATTCGTCGAGGTCAATTCCTGCGTTGAGATTCCCGAGATCCACAATTCGGTAGGCACCCATTCCCTTTTTTAAGGAGTATAATTTTTTCCGTACTTCATCCGGCGCACTGCTTTTACCGGCATGATGCCCCGCCCCACGCGTTTCGTTTATGCCAATAATCGCGATGTGAGCTCCCGTATAGTCCGGCATCTTCTCGCCAAAGATTTTAATATTCTTTAGAACGGAGGACGTGGAAGTTATAGAAGTGTAAACGGATTCATTGACCGGCGAGAAAAAGAGGGTGAGATCCATTATCAATTATAGTTAGAGGACTTTGAACTCACATGCTAAGTTAGCAAAGACAGCGGAACCTTTAACTTTTTCCTTCAGCCATGAATTGCAAATTGTCGAATTGGACTGAAGTCCCATGTGGGGTGGACTTGGATTGCCACGGCCTTAAGGTCGTGGTAATTTTGCGGTAACGCTAAAGGGCTTTAGTCCAAATCCGGAAGGTTTCAAGTTGTCTTAATCGGAATTTGAATTATCCTCCAAAATCGTCAAATCGTACGTTTTCTTTCGGAATGCCCATGTCGTCCAGCATTTTCAGGACGGCAGCGTTCATCATCGGCGGACCGCAGAGATAGTACTCCACATCTTCCGGAGCGGGATGATTTTTGAGATAATTATCAAACATGCATTTATGGATAAAGCCAACATAACCATCTGCATCCTTATCCTCCAGGCCCTCGCTTACTTTCCAATTATCTTCCGGCAGCGGCTCCGACAAGCCGATGTAAAATTTGAAATTGGAAAAATTCTTTTCGATGTCACGGAAGTGGTCGGTATAAAATAATTCTTTCTTCGACCGGCCACCGTACCAATACGATACTTTCCGGTTTGTATTCTCTGTATGAAATAAATGAAATATGTGTGCTCTCAGGGGAGCCATGCCTGCACCACCGCCTACGTAAATCATTTCACGCTGAGTCTTATTTATATGGAATTCACCGTAAGGTCCGGAAATCGTTACTTTATCTCCAGGCTTGCGCGAAAATGTATAGGAAGAACAAATACCTGGATTGACATCCATCCATTTATTATTCTGACGATCCCATGGTGGTGTAGCCACCCGAATGTTCAGCATCACCATGTTTCCTTCAGCGGGATGATTAGCCATGGAGTAAGCCCGGAAGATAGGCTCTTCATTTTTCATCTTCAGGTCCCACAACTTGAATCTGTCCCAGTCACTCTTGAAGACGTCGGGTGGATGCCCTAATTCAGGATGTGGTGCAATGTCCATCGTTTTGAAGTCAACCGTTGTTGGTGGAACATCTATCTGAATATACCCTCCTGCCTCAAATTTGAGTGTCTCGCCTGGCGGGAGTTTCAATACAAACTCTTTGATAAAGGTGGAGACATTGTAGTTGGAAGCCACTTCACATTCCCATTTCTTAATACCAAATATTTCTTCCGGTATCCGGATCTTGAGGTCTTGCTTCACCTTGACCTGGCAACCAAGGCGTACTTGTCCTTTTTGTTCCAGGCGGCTCAAATGTCCAACCTCGGTTGGCAGCACGTCTCCACCACCGCTCTCCACTACGCATTTGCACATCGCACACGTCCCACCGCCACCGCATGCAGAAGGAAGGAATATTTTTTCATTGGACAGTGTGGAGAGCAGCGAACTGCCAGCCGCTACCGTAATCGTTTTTTCTCCATTGATGGTGATCTTCACCGGCCCTGACTGCACCAGTTGCTTTTGCGCCAGCAACAGTAAAAATACCAGCAACAAAATGACCAGCGTGAAGGCTATGATGGAAGTAGAAATGATAGGAAGCATGTGATAAAGCGATTAGACCACAAATATATTAACCCGACCCATAAAACAGGGTTTGCCCATCAAAAAATTCAACTTTTTAAGCCTTCAGGCATAGGTGAAGGCTTCCTTTTCAACCGATAGCAACGGTGCGACTACCGCACCCGGGGCCAGGATGACATTAATACCTTCCTGCCGTGACCACTCCCGGATTTTTTCAAGTTTCACGATGCCCTGCATACTTTGCTGGCCATTCCCCTGAAAGCCTCCTTTGAACTCTTCAAAATCAGCAATGGCCACCAGGACCGGGCCGGTAAAGCTGACGACTACTTCGACCGTAGCCTCATTCGAAAATGAAAGGTGGTTTTCCTGTTGAAGTTTTTTGTATTCGTACCTATAATCATAGGTAAGCGCCGATATGTCAGAAAGAACCGCTGAACCTGTGGGGAAACTGCCCGCTCCTTTGCCAACAAAAAGTTGCTTCTCGGCGAAGGCACCTTCCACTGTCACCGCATTGAATTCATTGCGTACAGCACTCAGCGGATGAACGTTCTCAATAAACTGGGGCGCTACCAATCCATAAATTTTTTCTCCCACTTTAATGGCCCGTGCGATGAGCTTGATAGTAAGCCCGTGATCTTTTGCGTACTTCAGGTCAACCGACGAAATACGGTCGATGCCGAAGTTGATGATGTTCTCTGGTCTCACGAATACGCCGAACGTGTGGGCAATGAGTATCGTGAGTTTGAATTTCGGGTCAAAGGCTTTTACATCCAGGCTTGGATCACTTTCGGCAAAGCCCAGCGCCTGCGCCTGCTTCAGTGCGTCATCGTAAGTCTTTCGTTCTTCAAAAACTTTGGTCAGAATGTAATTCGTAGAGCCGTTGAAAATCCCTTCAATGCTGCTGATCAAATCATTGTCATAGTATTCTTCCAGGTTGCGTATGATCGGAATACTTCCGCATACAGATCCTTCGTACAATACGGGCTTGCCATATTTTTTTTGAAGATGGTAAATCTCCTCCAGGTGTTCGGCCAGCATACGCTTATTGGCCGTGACTACTGCTTTACCGTTTTGCAAGGCTACCTTTACAATCTCGAATGCAGCGACGGCATCGTCAATAAGTTCCACGACCACATCAATTTCGGGATCAAGCAATATGTCTTCCTTTCGAAACGTGAAAATGTCTTCGCCCAGTGGACGCGGCTTGTTCTTCGTCTTCACACAAATTTTTTTGATTTCAGCTTTCAGGCCTTTAGTTTCGTGCAACACGTGATAAAGTCCTTGCCCCACACACCCAAACCCAAATAATCCCAACTTCAAATTTTTCCTCATACTAAAATGGTTGATTTTTTATGTTGATAAAATGCAGTCAAAAATGTTCTTAGCTGATCAAACTCGACGAGAAACCCATCATGACCATACAACGAGTGAATAATTTCGAGTGTTGCCGACGGAATAGTGGAAGCCAAAAACTTTTGCTCGGATACAGGAAATAGAATATCACTTTCAATTCCTATCACCAATGTTTTCGCTTTCACGCATTGAAGGGCCGCCTCCTGGCTTTCCCTGCCCCGCCCAACGTTGTGATTGTCCATGGCTTTCGAAAGCATCCAATACGTAAATGCATTAAACCGGCCTGCTAATTTCTCACCCTGGTATTGTTGATAGGACGACGCCCGGAAGTGATCAAGCTTCTCATTTGATTTTTCCTGTTGCCGTTCCGCAAATCCGTCAAAACTCCTGTACGAAAGCATGGCTATTGCTCTTGCAGCTTTTATCCCTGCAGATCCCGCCCGCTCATCATTTTCCTTCCAAGAACTATCCGCCTCGATCGCCAGCCGTTGCGCTTCGTTAAAGGCAATACCCCAAGGTGAATGGCTTGCATTGCAGGCGATTAACACGAGATGATCAAACACGGTGGGTTGTTGGATCGACCACTCCAACGCCTGCTGACCACCCAGGGAACTTCCGATAACCGTCTGAATTTTATCAAGACCGAGTTCCTTTCGCAACAGATCAAATGCACGAACGATGTCGCGGTTGGTGAGCAATGGAAAATCATGAAAGAATGGTTTGCCGGTAGTGGGCTTGATCGACAGCGGACCTGTTGATCCGTAACATCCTCCCAGAGTATTAGCACAAATAATAAAATTCTCCTTAGGATCGTAGGGACCGCCAGACTCAAACAATCCAGGCCACCACGAAGTGACATCCGAATTTCCAGTAAGCGCGTGGATGACCCACACAACGTTTGAGCGGTTCTTGTTCACTTGACCTAGTGTCGTGTATTTAAGTTGGAGTCCCGGAAGTTTTCCCCCGGCTTCCAGATCAAACTCCTGATCATAGTGAAAGATGTGATCCTGTTTCATATCGTCACGTACTATTTCAGTGCGGCCAGTCCGGCTTTGGCAACTTCTGCGTCCTGGGTTGATTGCATTCCGGAAACACCGATCGCTCCTATTATTTTTCCGTTGGAAAGAATCAGTTCGCCGCCCTCCAGCGGAAATACTCCGGGGACAGCCAATAACCGGAGACCTACCCCGCCATTTGCAACGGCATCTTCTAAAAGTTTTGTGGGACGTTTAAAATTAATTGCCGTTTTGGCTTTCCCCATTGCAATTTCAATAGAGCCAAACTGTGTATGGTCAAGCTTTTCCAGCAAAACGAGATTTCCACCACTGTCAACGATCGCAATCACAACTGTCCACTGGTTCCCAACAGCAAATGCTTCGGCTGCTTTCAATATTTTTTTGGCATTGTCAAGCGTGATTGGGTCGCCATACTCTACAATTGGAGACGTAGTTTTGACTGGTGTCCTCTCCTTTTGCGCTGCGACAGAAAAGGAAAAGGTTACAAGTAGTAAAAATAAGTTAGTTCTCATAGTTGTGCCTTTCGGTACTAACACCTCTCTCAACACAAGAGAGGTGTTAGTAGTTTTAGTTCTCTACCAATTCTTTTTGAAATACTTTCTTAAACGCCTGTTGGAAGTCAGCCTTGATGTCATCAATGTGTTCAATACCGACAGAAACGCGCAACAAGGTGGGTAAAACTCCGGATGCGATTTGTTCCTCATCCGACAATTGCAGATGTGTCGTAGCCGATGGTTGAATAATGAGCGTCTTGGCATCCCCCACATTGGCCAAGTGGCTCACCAATTTCAGGCTGTCGACCAATTTTGCGGTATTTTCTTTCGTACCCTTCACCGTGAACGAAAGCACGGCACCAAAACCATTGCGGAGATATTTCTTCGCCAGTTTGTGATACGTGCTGGTGGGCAAGCCCGGGTAATTTACCGTCTCGACATTGGGCTGTACTTCCAACCACTGTGCCAGGATCAATGCGTTGTCTACCGAGCGTTGCACACGCAACGAAAGCGTCTCCAAACCCTGTATTAGCAAGAATGAATTGAATGGACTTATGGCCGGACCAAAGTCACGCAAGCCTTCCACCCGCGCCCGGATAATAAACGCTATGTTCGGCAGACCCAGTGGATTTCCATCACCAAAAACATCCCAGAATTTTAATCCATGGTAACCTTCGCTCGGCTCCGTGAACTGTGGAAACTTGCCATTGTTCCATTTGTAATTTCCTCCATCAACTATAACACCCCCGATGGATGTGCCATGACCTCCAATCCATTTCGTGGCGGATTCAACCACCACATTGGCGCCATGTTCGAGTGGACGGAAAAGGAATCCTGCAGCGCCGAACGTATTGTCAACAATCAACGGCAAATCATGCTTTTTTGCCAGCGCTGAGATTGCCTCAAAGTCAGGTATATTGAATCCAGGATTGCCAATCGTTTCAAGATAAATGGCCTTCGTCTTTTTATCGATCAGTTTTTCGAAAGCTTCGACTTTATCTCCTTCAGCAAAGCGCACATCGACACCGAGTCGTTTGAATGCAACCTTAAATTGATTGTAGGTGCCACCATACAGAAATGTGGTGGACACAAAATTGTCACCCGCTTGCAAAATGTTGTTAAGCGCGATGAATTGTGCCGCTTGCCCTGAGCCCACAGCAAGTGCAGCAACTCCTCCTTCCAGGGCAGCGACGCGTTTCTCAAAAACATCCGTCGTAGGATTCATGATCCGGGTGTAGATGTTTCCAAATTCTTTCAGCGCAAAGAGGTTGGCACCGTGCTCGGAATTCTTGAACACGTACGAAGTAGTCTGATAGATGGGCACTGCGCGCGCGCCAGTGGTTGGGTCAACTTCTTGTCCTGCATGAAGCTGAAGCGTTTCAAAACGTAAGTTTGACATAGTTGTAATTTATTTAATGGTTAATTTTTTTATTTTAAAGCAAATGAATGGATGTGGCTATGACCTGTGGAAGTCAGCGCGTGTAGTGGTAAGCGAGTGAAATGCTATCGCTTAACAACAACATACTTCGCCCATATAGAGCTGCATGCGTTGAAGTGAAAGGCGAATGGAATTAAAAATCCATGCAAATGAAGCCGCGAACCCGAAGGTTTTTTCTTTTGTGTGCGTTGACTGGTTTTTCATTTTCTTAATCGGTTTATAGTTCCCCGAGACCTTCTCAGGGCAGGATTTAGCACCTTCTCAGTGGTTGCTAGCGCTTCGTTGAGCCTGTCTCTCCGCGCTTCTTTATAAATCGATTAAGCTGAAGTGCTTCATCGATCTGATGACACAAACGTATACCAGTTTAGTAGAGTTTCCAAACGCGTCGTTAAAAATCTGTTAAAAAATATTTTTTGTTGCCTTACTTACGTTAGGCAACTCGTGCTGCAACCGGTTGAAGATTCAACTCAATGATTTTTTAATGTAGGCTATTTGACCCAGGTGATAAATGTCATGTTGGATGATACCGTGGAGTAAGGTATAATAGGTGTACTTCTGAGTTTTGCTGGGCACTAATTCTCCGAGGCGCTCCTCCGGAAAATTTTTTGCTGCTTCGACTAACGCTTGTTGGCTGCTGCGAAGATTCTTTATTGCCGCTTCCCACGTTATGGTTTTGGGAAAATTCATTTCCTCGGAGACTTCATAAGACGTGTCTCCTTGCAGTTTTTTTGTTGCAAAGATTCTCCAGGAGGTCATGTGCTGGACAAGTTCGATGATGCTGTGAGCACTTCCGTGGCGAGTTGCTGTTATTTCAGGCTTCAAGTCAAGAACAGCCATCAGGGAAGAACCATACCAGGGTTGCTTACCAAACGTTTTCTCGAGAAGCCGTGTAATACGTTCTATTTCCGTTGCCATTTGTTTTAATCAAGTAAGCATCCCTCCATCCACCTGAATCACCTGGCCTGTGATATACGAAGACATATCCGACGCAAGAAAAACACAAGCGTCGGCAACATCTTCAGGCTTGCCTCCCCGTTTAAGCGGGATCGCATCACGCCAGCTTTGCACAGTTTTTTCATCCAGCTTGCCGGTCATTTCTGTTTCTATAAAACCGGGTGCGATCGCATTGGAACGAATTCCTCGTGATCCCAATTCCAACGCAATAGATTTTGTGAACCCGATTATCCCCGCTTTTGAAGCCGCGTAGTTTGCTTGTCCGGCATTCCCTTTCAAACCCACCACTGAAGTCATGTTGATGATCGAGCCACCCTTCTGCTTCATCATCGGACGGCAGGCTGCCTTTACCGTGTTGAAGCAAGATTTTAAATTCACCAGGATGATTTTATCCCACATCGCTTCGGTCATGCGTAACAGCAAATTATCCATGGTGATGCCCGCATTGTTTACGAGAATGTCGAGTGTGCCAAACTCGGCCACCACGTCGTTAATAAGTTTTTCCGCTTGTGCGAAATCAGAAGCATCCGAACGATAACCCTTTGCCTTCACACCCAAGGCCTTTAATGTTGCTTCGAGTGCCTGACCTTGTTCTACGCTAGAGAGGTACGTAAACGCCACATTTGCACCTTGTTCAGCAAATTTGAAGGCAATGGACCGCCCAATTCCTTTTGATGCCCCCGTAACAAGGGCCGTCTTATTTTGGAGAAGTTTCATTTATTTTTTGACTAAGCGTAACGGTAAAAATACTATTTTTCATTTAATGAATCTGGGGCATATCTTTGGCCCGAACTTAACTAAAACTTCATGGCAAATTACGATCTGATTGTCATCGGCTCCGGCCCCGGCGGCTACGTGGCTGCTATCCGCGCTTCACAAT
>JANXYC010000003.1 GCA_025350305.1 Cyclobacteriaceae bacterium
ATCAAGCTATTGAGTCCTGGCGATGAAGTTATCACGAGCAACGACCTGTACGGTGGCTCGTACCGCATGTTCAAGAAGGTGTTCGAGAAATTTGGAATCAAATTCCATTTCATTGATTTAACCAATTCAGAAAACATTCACGCTTACCTTAACAAGAACACGAAGCTGATGTGGCTGGAGACTCCTTCCAATCCGCTCATGCGCATCATCGACATACAGGCATGTACAATGGTTGCTAAAAAAAATAAGATAATTGTTGCTGTGGACAACACGTTCGCTTCACCGTACCTGCAAAATCCGCTTGATCTTGGAGCGGATATTGTCATGCACTCGGTCACAAAATATTTGGGCGGACATAGCGATGTTGTCATGGGAGCGCTTGTCGTCAATGATGAGAAGTTGTATCAGGAGCTCGCCTTTATCACTAATTCATGCGGCGCAGTGCCCGGTCCGCAGGATTCTTTTCTGGTCCTTCGAGGAATCAAAACGTTGCACTTACGAATGGAGCGGCATTGCTTTAATGGAAAAAAAATTGCAGAGTATCTGCGCCATCATCCCAGGATTGCAAACGTGTACTGGCCCGGCTTTGAGGATCATCCTAATCACGCTATTGCAAAAAAACAAATGCGGGATTTTGGCGGGATGCTCTCGTTTACACTGAAAGACGACCGGCTCGAACAAGCCATCAAATTAATGGAAAGTGTGGAACTGTTCTCCCTGGCGGAGTCTTTGGGTGGAGTAGAATCATTGATCAATCACCCCGCCTCCATGACTCACGCCAGCATTCCAAAAGAGGAACGGTTGAAAAATGGATTGACCGATACGTTGATTCGATTGAGTGTGGGTGTGGAGGATGTGGAGGACCTAATTGCCGACCTGGATCAGGCATTGGCTGCCTTGTAGGTTTTGGCTGTTAGGTCTTGGGTCGATACGTACGGCCCGCCGGTTAAAAACAGCTTGCCTGCTTTTTGTGAAAATCTCTCAGCCAAGACCTAAGACCCAAGACTAATAAACTCATTAGGCCGGTACTTGCTGAAAAATTTCTGCCGGGATACGTATCAAAAATTCGCTCCCCTTTCCTGCAGCGGTCTTCAATTCAATGGTCCCCCCCAGGCGGTCTACCAGAATTTTCACAATGGCGAGCCCAAGTCCATTGGAACTTTCTCCGGCAGTAGGCCGGGCGCTTAGCTTCTTAAACTTCTGAAACAGTTGTTTTTGGTCGTCATCGGTGAAGCCTGGACCTGCATCTTTTACGGACACGTACAACTGACCATTTTTCCAGGTTCCCTTCACTTCAACAGTTGAGTCGGGTCTGGAAAATTTGACGGCATTGGAAACGAGGTTGTCGACGATGCGTCCAAGGTAGTTAGGTTCGGAAACAATTTTTTGATCCACCTTACTTTCAACCTTTATCAGAATCCGCTTCGCCTCTGCCACCACCCGGAACGACTCAACTTTTTCCTTCAGAAATTCATCAAACTGAAAAACGGATGTTACCGGATTTTCACGCTGTTCCTCCCAGGCTTGAACATCCAATAAGTCAGTAATGAGGGCAAGTCCTCCCCGCGTACTTTCCTTCATGAGCCGCACATACTCAAGCTGAATATTATTTAAGTTCCCCTCCATTTCAAGGATGTATACCAATCCGGATATCCTGTTGATCGGTGATTTTAAGTCATGCGCCACAATGTTCATGAGTGTGTTTTTCTCATCATTAATTTCATCCAACTCACGGTTCCTCCTCGATAATATTTCGTTTTGCCTGGTGATTTCTTCACGCTGTTGATCAATGTGGAGATTTTGATCCTCGAGTTTTTGGTTAATCATTTTCCGCTTTTGGCTGATCCTCCAGATAAAAATTGTCATCGAGGTTCCAATTATTGAACCGATGATAAGCAATAGGTTTTGGAGCCGCTGCTGCCCGATGAGGGATTCGTCCTGTGCCTGGCGCGCTTTCAGGGATTCATTCTCTTTTTCTGTTTTTTCTATCTGGAGTTGAAACTGCAATCTTTCAATTTCCTTGTTTAAATCGGCATACTGTATTTTTTCTTTCCGAATTTGATAGATCTCGTAATATTCCATTGCTCTGAACGGTTTATTCAAGTTGGCAAAAGCCTTACTGAGTAAGAAGGCTGCATCTCGCTGAAATGCGATATTGCCCGATTTTTCAGAACTTTCAAACACCTGGTTAAGAATAGCAATGGCCCGCTCGATCTCCTTGTCTTCCATTTTACATTTTGCCAGCAGCAAACGGCCACGGAGGTAAATTTTCTGGTTTGTCTTCTCTGAAACTGTCTTCAGAACGACAGCCGCTATCAACCCGGCCTCCTTAATTCTGTTCTTAATCAAAAGTATTTCCGCTATCCC
>JANXYC010000004.1 GCA_025350305.1 Cyclobacteriaceae bacterium
GCAGCGAATGAAGTTGACAACGTATTGATTTCATTGAACGACAGTTGCTCACCCATGTTCTCAAACGCAATCCGGTCTTTGAATTTTTTGCTCGAAACTTCAAAGAGTTCTACGAGTGATTGATACTCCAACGGTCCTATCTCATGGGGAATGCCAGCTGGATATTTACTAAACCAGGGAAAGTCTTTTGTCATAACTCACGAAGATGGTTAACAATCGTTTGTTATGAAAGTGCTGATTAAATAAAAAGACTCCCGACGAATGATTCGACAAAAAAAGCCCCCATCCAATTGTCTGGACAAGGGCTTGCTGTAGAGGAAGGGCTCGAACCTTCACGGGGAAGTTAGCTGCAGGACAGGAAGAAAACTTTAGTGGTCAACCCGTTATCCTGCGTTTATCCTTTACCGACAACTACCGGTCTATTCGACAGGTAAGATCAGAATCCCCACCCCCGAGACAGGAGGGCTTGTCTGCCAATTTCAACACCCTACATTGTGTATTATTCAACAAAGTAAGGTTATAGCTAAACATAAATTCAACATACATGACTAATATTTACATAATTTTAAATATTATACTAATTTTATAGTAAATATAAAAATTATGGTTCCTCAAAAGAGTCAGAATTACGGAATTGACAAAACTGATTTGAAGATCCTGGAAATACTGATTCAGGATGCCAAGAAGCCTTTCACGGAAGTGGCCAAAAAGGTGTTTGTTTCACAGGGAACAATTCACGTGCGCATGAATAAAATGCAGCAGGCAGGCATTGTTGAGAAAACTACCCTCAAAATTAATTACGGAAAACTGGGATTCGATATCACTGCATTTATTGGTATCTATTTGGAAAAGAGTGCCTTATATGAACAAGTGCTAGCGAAGCTTAAACAGATTCCGGAGATCACCAACATTCATTACACCACTGGCAACTATTCCATGTTCGTAAAAATCCATTGTCGCGATACGAATCACCTGAAGGAGGTTCTACATGACAAAATGCAGCAGGTTGAGGGAATTGAGCGGACAGAAACAATGATATCCCTCGAAGAAAGTCTTGACCGTAACGTAATTCTATCCCAATAATTTATCGTAAAAAAGAACCTAAAAAGCGGATTTTTGTTAATATTTTTGACGCTATTTAAAATTAGTCTAAATACAATAGATGAACAAGGACAATCAAATCCTGGAAGAAATCACCTCAAAAGAGTATGAGCACGGCTGGACGGTTGATCTTGAGACAGATTCTGCCCCAAAGGGCCTGGATGAGAGCACGGTAAGGTTCATCTCAAAAAGAAAAAATGAGCCTGAATGGCTCCTGGAGTGGCGGTTGAATGCTTTCCGCAACTGGACCAAAATGAAGGAACCTGTGTGGCCAAATGTGAAATACCCTTCTATTAACTATCAGGACATCATTTATTACTCGGCACCCAAACAAAAAGTGGCACCCAAAAGCCTGGAGGAAATTGACCCCGAAATGTTGAGAACATTCGAAAAACTGGGGATCTCGCTCACGGAGCAAAAACGCCTTACGGGAATAGCGGTGGACGCCGTGTTTGATAGCGTTTCCGTTGCTACCACATTTAAAGACAAACTTGGAGAACTGGGAATTGTCTTTTGTTCATTCAGCGATGCCGTGAAGGAACATCCTGAATTAATCAAGAAATACCTGGGGTCCGTAGTGCCAGCCAATGATAACTACTTTGCTGCACTGAACTCAGCGGTATTCTCTGACGGTTCATTTTGTTATATACCCAAGGGTGTTCGCTGCCCCATGGAGTTATCTACTTACTTCCGGATCAATGCGGCAAACACGGGGCAGTTTGAGCGTACGCTCATTGTAGCGGATGAAGGAAGTTATGTCAGCTACCTCGAAGGTTGCACCGCACCGGTTCGCGATGAAAATCAACTTCACGCTGCCGTGGTCGAAATCTATTCGATGAAAAATGCTGAAGTGAAATATTCAACTGTGCAGAATTGGTACCCGGGCAACAAGGAAGGTGTGGGTGGTATTTATAATTTTGTAACCAAGCGAGGACTGTGTGCAGGTGATCATTCAAAGATTAGCTGGACACAGGTAGAGACGGGTTCTGCCATTACATGGAAATATCCTTCCTGTATTTTGAAAGGCGACCATTCCATCGGTGAATTTTATTCCGTTGCTGTCACCAATAACTATCAGCAGGCAGACACGGGCACCAAGATGATCCACATTGGGAAAAACACCCGGTCAAGAATTGTCTCG
>JANXYC010000053.1 GCA_025350305.1 Cyclobacteriaceae bacterium
GCCTGGAGCAACCTGTCTCGTTCACACGATGTGTCCGGTAAAAAACGTGTGGTTGATTTTCCTCCGGCAGCTAGTTTTGATTTGTATTTGTCTACCAGTTCGTCATACGATCGTGAAGACCGGTTCGCCTTTCCAAAAAACACGGGCAGGATAAATTTCGGAAGGCTGAAGGCGAGTTTTACCGGCGACACACTTTTTACAATGTGACTCAATTGCTGAATAGGCGTCCATTTTCCAGGCATGGAATGGTTTGCCAGCACGTCGGACAGGCTTCGGATGAAGTCTGCGAAAGTGGTATGATTCCTGGTCAGTCGCTCTTGTAACTCGGTTTTTTCCATGATTATACGAACCTTGGATCAGCTTCCATTACCGTGCTGCACTTTTTGCAGGTGCGAAAATCAAGCGAGGCATAGAAGTCGCGAAAACGAGGAATGAAATCCTTCTCAATGTCGTTCAGGTGAAATTTGTATTCGTGCAGTTTGTTATTGCACTTTTCGCAGAACCACATCAAGCCATCGTCTTCCACGGTTGCCCGTTTACATTCGATCACCAACCCAATAGAATTCGGTGTGCGGATGGGGGAATGAGGCACCCGTGCCGGAAGCAGGAACATATCACCAGCATGGAGCGGTATCGCGACAGCTTTCCCATCTTCCTGGATCTTGACGGTAATGTTGCCTTCCAATTGATAGTACAATTCCTCCGTTTCATTGTAATGATAATCTTTGCGGGCATTGGGCCCGGCTACAATCATGACAATGTAATCACCTGCATCGGCATAAAGATTTTTATTGCCGACGGGAGGCTTTAGCAAATCGCGGTTTTCTTTGATCCACTGGTTAAGATTGAAGGGTTTGCGGATGGACATACTTTTGATTTGAAAATTTTTAGTTTGAAAATTTGAGAATGGATAATTTGCTAATGACTCTGGGAAACTTTCCACCATTCCAATGTTGGAATGTTGCGTGTAAAAAAGCGGCCACGAAACCAGGGAAACCAAACTCCTTCAACTTGCCTTTTACCAAGACTTTCATCTCATCCACACTGAGGTCGGGCTTCGTGAATTGGCCTTGTTGGTAGCAATGACTGCAATACACGGTTGATTTGGTCCCATCTGTATTTGTGCCTCCACCTTGTTCATCATGCCTCAGCGGCATGCCACAGCTTTGGCAATTTTTATAAACCTTTTCCATAGTTTCGGAAGTTTTGAAGATGAAAGTTAGCGGTTCTTTTATATTTACTAAAAATCAACTATGAACCTTGATTTGAGAGGTAAAAAAGCATTGGTTTGCGGCAGTACGCAAGGCATTGGGAGGGCCGCTGCTATTGAATTGGCATTGCTAGGGGCTTCTGTCACCCTGGTGGCACGCAACGAGGAAAAGTTGAAAAGAACTGTTCTTGAACTTTCGGCGATGCCCGGCCAGCGGCATAGTTATTTAGTAGCTGATTTTGATTTTCCCGATCGCCTCAAGTCTGAAATTGAAAAATACATAAGCAAAGAGACGGCACATATTCTTATTAACAATACGGGTGGTCCCCCGGCAGGCTCCGCCCTTACCGCCACACCCGAGGAGTTTACCAAAGCTTTCTCGAGTCATCTCCTTTGCAATCAGCTATTGGTGCAGGCTGTGGTACCCGGGATGAAACAGGAAAAGTATGGACGCATCGTGAATGTGATTTCTACTTCAGTTAAAATTCCAATCCGTGGACTGGGCGTGTCCAACACCATCCGGGGTGCAGTGGCGAATTGGTCGAAGACACTTTCTGTTGAACTAGCTCCCTTTGGTATCACTGTAAACAATGTGTTGCCCGGCGCTTCGATGACTGGTCGCCTGGAGGCCCTTATTCGCGATCGTTCGGAGAAACAAAAAAAGACGGTGGACGAAGTGATACAGGAGATGGTAGCAGAAATACCCGCGGGAAGAATATCTTCTGCGTCAGAAGTTGCCGCCGTCATTGCTTTTCTTGCTACACCGGCAGCCGGATACATCAATGGCATCAATTTGCCCGTGGATGGCGGACGGACGGGTGCTTTATAATTCTAAAAAATGCAAAAGATTCTCAACTATATCAACGGACAGTTTATCGAACCCGCTTCCGGAAATTTCTTTGATAACTTTAATCCGGCGGAAGGGAATGTGTACAGTCTCATTCCTGATTCTGATGCGACAGATGTTTCCAACGCAGTAGAAGCTGCCAAGAGGGCATTCCCTGCATGGTCGACGATCTCTGCGGAGAAACGATCATCCTTTCTTTCAAAAATTGCCGACCTCATCGATCGCGATTTTGAGAAATTATCGTTGGCTGAAAGTATTGACAATGGCAAGCCGCTGAAACAAGCGAAGGAGTTGGACATACCTCGCTCGGCCGCGAATATTCGATTTTATTCTACCGCCGCAATTCACTTTGCCACGGAAGCGCATATCACCGGGATGGAAGCTGTCAACTACACCACCCGTACTCCGCTCGGGATAGTGGGCTGCATTTCTCCCTGGAACCTGCCCCTGTATTTGTTCACTTGGAAAATTGCACCTGCTTTAGCGGCGGGCTGTACGGTGGTGGCCAAGCCATCCGAACTCACGCCGATGACAGCCTACCTGTTTTCAGAACTTTGCCACGAAGCAGGTTTGCCGAAAGGAGTCCTGAATGTGGTTCATGGCCTGGGACCTAAAGCCGGTCAGGCGATTATTGAGCATCCCGAGGTTCCTGCAATCTCGTTTACGGGTGGAACGGTAACGGGAAAAATGATTGCCGTCACCGTTGCGCCCATGCTAAAAAAACTTTCGCTGGAGCTGGGCGGAAAAAACCCCAACATCATATTTGCTGACTGTGATTTTGAACAGGCGGTCAGTACGACGATCCAATCTTCATTTTCCAACCAGGGTGAAATTTGCTTATGTGGCTCACGGATTTTCGTTGAACAAAGTTTGTACGACCGCTTTGTGGAAGAATTTGTGAAGCGAACAAAGGCACTGGTCATAGGAGACCCGTTAGAAGAACCTACGCGTATTGGTTCGCTGATTTCGGAGGGGCACATGAACAAAGTGCTCTCCTACATTGAACTGGCGAAGCAGGAGGGAGGTAAAATCCTTACAGGAGGAAAAAGAGTTATCGTACCTGGTCGTTGCGCCAACGGCTATTTTGTAGAGCCTACCGTGATTACCGAATTGGGTCATTTATGCAGAACCAACCAGGAAGAGATTTTTGGTCCTGTAGTGACTATTGCGCCTTTCGAAAGGGAAGAGGAAGTTATCGAGTATGCCAACAGTACTACCTATGGTCTTTCAGCCACGATCTGGACTGAGAATTTAAAAAAAGCTCATCGCGTGGCGGCCCAGGTTAAAAGTGGGATCATCTGGGTCAACTGCTGGCTCTTCCGCGACCTTCGTACGCCCTTTGGGGGAATGAAGCAATCGGGCATAGGCAGAGAAGGGGGTTGGGAGGCGCTGCGGTTTTTTACGGAGACGAAGAATGTTTGTATAAAACTTTAAGCATTCCGATTCCTTCTTCAACGGACGGACACGATACACACGCATCGAAACCCAAGCCATGAAGCGGGTTTATCGTAGCGTTGCCATTTACTGATTTTGCAGTCATCCAAAGAATGGGCCCAGCTGCCTCCTTTTGCTAATCCCTTTATGTTAATCATCTCAGAGACATTTCCAATCATTCCGGAGATTCCTAAACTGTTTGCTTTGCTTTTATAATTGTATGCATACTTTTCACGAAAAATCCCCGCATTATTACTTTGATCAATCGTCGATAGTGGTCCTTTGGCTCCGTACTCAAAATAGTTAAAGAACATTTTAAGGCAATTGAAGAACGGCTCCCGACCATATCTCCGGAATTGATTAAAAATTTTATCAAAACTAGCCAAGCTCATCGTCTCTTTATGTTCGATCCTGTCATAGTAATACCTGGAATCATCCAACAGAGCGGATCTTATTTCAAATTCTTTGAAACCATAAGAATAGATGGTCGTGTCAAGGTTCGCAGCTGCAGCCGTCACCCATTCTTCCTCAGTAGGGAGTCGGAATAAGAGTGTCG
The DNA here is from genome assembly GCA_025350305.1 of Cyclobacteriaceae bacterium. Taxonomy (GTDB): domain Bacteria; phylum Bacteroidota; class Bacteroidia; order Cytophagales; family Cyclobacteriaceae; genus ELB16-189. The sequence continues at coordinate 4,048 of JANXYC010000053.1, forward strand.
TCTTTGGATTAAAGAGGTTAATTCCAGCCATGCGGTTTGCGATACTCGACCTCCAGACGCAATAGGCGTTCGCTTGTTCATAGGTAATGGCAACAATGGGATAAAAAATCAACGCCGGGTCTCTTACATAAAAATTAGCATCATCCCAGACCGTAGTATCGGGCTGCATTTTTTTATAATAGGCGTTTCCGGAATCCCGTTGGACAGCATGAAGAAACTCCAGGTAGTGCATATTATTTACTTCGGCTTGATCAATAAAAAGACTGTCATAAAGCTGCACCAAATTAGGAGGGGTATTGTATTTTTTAGATTGGGCCAGTGTAGTAAAAAACACAAGCATTAAAAATGCGATAACGCCAGACCTCATTGCGTAGCGATCTATTTTTCTCACGTTATTAAGATAATCTCAAAAAAATGTAATGAATCACTGAATCACTAAATCACTGAATCACTGAATCACTATCTGTTTCAAAAAATAATTTCTAAAGTAGCCAGTGCCAGCGGGATTAGCAGTGCGGAGATCAATTGCCACAAGGAGTTCACATCAAAGGGCCATTCGTTCATGCTCTTCAGGTGCTGTTGCAATTCAAAAAGCTCTCGGAGTCGTTGCATGTTTTCGGAGGATGGATCTTTTAACGATTTTTCCATCGCTTCTTCCAGGTGGGTTGAGAACGCTTGCATTCGGTTATTTTTTTCATAAGCCATGATCTGGTGTATGCCAATTTGTGGAAGAATGAAAAACCCGAAAATCAACAGCGCTGCCATGCCGAGCCAAATCAAAACAACCAGGTCTTTACTATACGGTGATGCAATGGCTGTAGCTACAACCAATAAAAAAGTGACGGCAATGGAAAGGGACATCTTGAAAAACGCGGTACCAATGGCTTGCAATCCATTACCGGCAAACTGATGTGTGTTTACTTTAATTTTAAATTGTGTAAAAACCATAGGTATTCGGATGGCACTCACCAAGGCCCATAGTGCTATACCCAAAAAAAAGAAACCAAGAGAAACATAGGCCATTCGGAGAGTAATAATAGCCGGGTCGACCGGACTAAGAAATAGAATAAAACCGCGAAAACTAAAGAAAGCGACCAGGGCACACACACCTCCCGCCACAATTGGCCAGGGTCCTTGATAACATTTTTTAAGTTGGATATGATAAAAAGGGTATAGCTTCTCTTTGGGCTCATCGATAAAGAGACTGAGGTGACCATATAAACCATGAAAAACCCACGAGCAATACATTGTACCAATGCAAAGCGATGCAAAAAACAAGGTAATCAAACCAAAGACCAGGATGTGCTCATGGCCACCCGGCAAGGAAAGCGTAAGAAGATAGTCAATAAGAAAAATTATTTCCCAAAACAGAAGAACAGAAAGCCACAGGGGTAACGGTATAAAACCAAATAAACGCTCCGGATAACTTTTTACGGCAGGTTGTAGCGTAGGATCGTGCATGAACAATTAATTTCTCTTACTTTGGTGAGTACCAAGGTATCTCTTATCTTACTCTAAATGAAGTTCTTCGACATCAACAACATTTTTTTTACGGCCCTGGACCACCCGGTGAGTTACCTCGAATTTTTCGGGACGGCTGCAGGAGCAATTGCAGTTTGGCTTTCAGCCCGTGCGAACATCTGGAGCTGGCCCATCGGAATCATCAATGTGGTGCTGTCATTCTTTTTATTTTATCAAATACAGTTGTACCCGGATATGTTCTTGCAAATATTCTTTTTCATCACCAATCTTCTTGGCTGGTGGCGGTGGACGCATCCACAGCATGGTGAAGAAGATGTTAAAAACGAATTGCGTGTAAGTTGGGCACCGCTGAACGAGTGGGTGGCTTTTTTCATGATTGCTATTGCCGGAACCGTCGTATTTGGCTTCTTTGCCGGAAACCTGCATAAATTATTCCCAACGGTCTTCCCCTTACCAAGCGCCTATCCATACCTTGATTCCTTTGTCACCGTTGTCAGCATTATTGCCACTTACCTGATGGTTCAAAAGAAAATCGAATGCTGGCTGGCATGGTTACTAGCCGATATGGTCGCTACTTATCTGTATTTCACAAAAGGAATTTTTTTGGTGGGTCTGGAATATTTTGCCTTCTGTCTTATTGCTGGGTTTGGTTTTTGGCGCTGGCGCACAGAATTTAAAACGTATATAAGATGAAGCGCGGTTTGGTCATTGGCAAGTTTATGCCGCTGCATACGGGTCACATCGCGTTGATCCATTTTGCGGCCAGCCAGTGTGATGAACTTATTGTTTCGATGATGTATAAGCCGGACGATCCTATTCCGGGTCCGCTTCGATTTGAATGGATAAAACAGGAGTTCCGGAATCATCCGACGATACTGCCAGCGTTATCACCGGATGATGTTGACCATGAGTCCGCAACACTGGAGCAACGCATTCCTCGGTGGATAGCCTTTTTGAACAAAAGATTTCCGTCGATTGATCTGGTGTTCAGTTCAGAAGAATATGGGGTTCGCTTTGGTGAAAATCTTGGTGTCCCTCACATTTCATTTGATCAGGAAGGAAATAAGTTCCCCGTTTCTTCCATTATGATCCGTGAACGGCCTCTTAAGTATTGGGATTTTATAGCTGCTTCTGCCCGCCCATATTTTGTCAAGAGGATTTGTTTTTACGGACCCGAAAGCACCGGAAAATCCACGTTGGCAAAACGCATGGCAGCGATCTATTCGACTGAATTTGTTCCGGAGGTTTCGCGGGAAATGATTACGTCCAATGATTTTACCCTGGATGATATTATCAGCATTGGGCATGCTCAAACGCAGCGTGTATCGGAAAAGACAAAAGTCGCCAACAAGCTCTTGTTTTGCGATACAGACCTGATCACGACGCAGATCTATTGCCGTCATTATTTAAAGGAAGTTCCACCCATACTTTTTGAACTGGAAAAAAAAATAACCTACGACCGGTATTTTTTGTTTGATACGGATGTCCCGTGGGTGGCCGATGGACTCCGGGACCTTGGCGGCAGGCGCGTCGAGATGTTTGAGATATTTAAGAATGAATTGGACAAAAGAAAAATCTCGTATCAATTGTTGCGGGGTGATTTTTCGACGCGGGAAAACAAGTTGGTGCATGAGATGAATAAATATTTTGATTAACTTTCATTTCAGTTGGCATATCAAGGAAGTTGACCCTTAACTACGAAGCGCTTTACCGGACAAGCCGCCTTTACGGAGCAAGGGTATGACGCGTTCCGGTATCCTGAAATGATCGCACAATTGTTTTTCACAGTTTCGCGAGTACCTTGATAGCCACGGGGTACCGGTATCCGAGGAGGAACCGGTAAGGCATTTCATAGGGTAAGGTACACCCTTCTGTGGGGTTGGAAAGAATTGGATGTGAATTTCTTAGCGCCTCCACTCAGCGATTCAAATTTCTTCCGGATATCTTTGAGCGGAACATTTCCACACAACCCCGGTCCTGAACTGTCACGTAGCATGTTTTTGTACCGCGCCCGCCAAACGTGATATTGCTTGGTTTTTTACCTTTTAGCGCAACCTCCCGGAGAAGTTTTCCCTTTGATGATAGAATGGCAACCGTTCCTTTCCCATGACGGGTGACATATAAATTTCCTTTCGAGTCACATTTCATTCCATCCAGACCAAAATCACTGAATTCAAAAAAAAGTTTTTTTCCGGAAAGCGAGCCCATCGCATCTACATCAAAGGCCCATATTTTTCGCTGTACACTTTCATTGACGTACAAAATGTTTTCATCCCGACTAAGTTCTATCCCATTCGTGGTACCCATTTGATCGGTAAGAAGGACTGCCCGGCCGTCTGCTTCAATTCTCCATAGCTTACCTGTGCCTTCTTTCCAGTTGGGGTCAGAAGCGAATAACTGTCCTTTCCGGTTGATGCACAAATCATTGGGCTGATTAAACTGATCGCTATGACTGTAAACTGAAATGGCCTTCGTTTTTTTATCCACCTTCAAAATGTTATGTCCGGTGTAGTCAGCCAGAAGGAAATTTCCTTTCGCGTCAAACATGATAGCGTTGGCAACGCTTCCTTCCGGCAAGATCACGAACAATTCCACCTCCCCATTTGGATGCACTACGCCAACCGTCCCATTTTTTTTGAAATTGACTACAAAAAGATTGCCTTGCTTATCCGTATTGGGACCTTCGATATTTTCGGTAAAAAGGTTTTCCGCTGTCAGATCCGTTGCCCGGTAGTATTGACCGGATGAGCTGACGCTGACTAAAATAAGAAGAAGGACTGGTAAGGAAGTGTTCACCAACTAAATTGTTTTTCCTGCCTTATACCCTTTGGTGGCATAATAAAGAATAAAAAAATAACACGGCACCATAATCCAGTACGCCTGCTGCGAGTTCCAAAGTTCTGAAAGTCTGCCGTACATTAATGGCAAGATGGCCCCGCCGGCAATTGCCATGATCAATAAAGCGGAGCCTATCTTGGTAAACTTGCCCAGCCCGGTGATGGCCAATGGGAAAATGGCCGGCCACATCAAGGAATTGGCAAGTCCCAACGCCGCGATGAAACCAACGGAAACATATCCGGTAGTAACAATTGCCGCGACTGAAAAGACAATACCCAGCAAGGCACATATCTTTAATGCGTTTGACTGTGATAGATATTTTGGAATCGTAAAAATCCCCACCACATAACCTACCAACATGAAGCCGAGCGTCGCCTGGGTGAAATAGCGCGCTATCGAAAGTTCGATACCCAGCGATTTTCCATAACTAATGATTGTATCGCCAGCCAATACCTCCACACCAACATACAGGAACAACGCAATAACGCCCAATATTAAATGGGGAAACTGAAATACACTGTTCTTGACAGCCCCATCCGAAGAACGTTGATTTTCATCTCCGCCGCCGTTATCATCCATATCCGGAAGCCCGGAGAATAAAATTCCAATGGCAAGCAACACGAGTGTGCCTGATATAATTATGTAAGGTATGATTACGCGACCCGCCAACTCATTGAGTGTTGATTCTTTTGTAGCCGCGTCCATGGTCTGCAAGTTGGCGATCAGCGTGTCTGCATCATTGAGTGCTATATATCCGAAAATTAGCCCAGCCAGAATACCGGCTACTTTGTTACAGATTCCCAGTATACTGATTCGCATAGCGGCGCTTTCAATCGGACCAATGATAGCAGCGTAGGGATTGGAAGCGGTTTGGAGTAATGCCAGGCCGGTGCCGATGATAAATAATCCTATCAAAAATAAATTGAAATTTCGCGTGCTGGCGGCCGGGACGAAGAGGATTGCGCCCACCGCCATGATGAGTAAGCCCAGCGCCATTCCTTTTTTGTAGCCAGTTTTTCTCAAAACCAGGGAGGAGGGAATGGCCATCACCGTGTAGGCGATGAAGAACGCGGTCACAACCAGGAACGCCTGAAAATCCGTTTTTAGTTCGCACGCAATTTTCAGATACGGTATCAATGTTCCATTCAGCCAGGTGACAAATCCAAAGATGAAGAACAAGGCGCCAATGATGACAATCGACATGGTATAATTAGCGGGGCGGGCAGGTTGAGTCATGGTGCTAAAGTATGGATAAGTTTTGTACTGAATACTCTATTTTTGATCAGGATTTATAGGATTATAGGCTTAGGATTATAGGAATGTGACACTATTCTAAACAACTTTAACGAATTCATCTCTTGAAAAAAAATCAATCACTTTCACTCCTTGTCATGGCAGCCGGAATGGGTAGCCGGTATGGTGGCATCAAACAAATCGATGGTTTTGGGCCTCATGGAGAGACGATCATGGATTACTCCCTTTACGATGCGTTACGGGCAGGATTCAATAACATCGTGTTCGTCGTTCGCGAGGAAATCAAGGACACCGTGAAAGAAATGTTCTTGCCAAAACTTCAGGGCAAGGCACAGGTTCATTTTGAGGTACAGTCCCTTGAACGGTATGTACCTGCCAGGTTTGGAAAAGTTGAACGCAAGAAGCCGTGGGGAACCACCCATGCAATGCTATGCGGTAAGGAAGTAATTGACGGACCCTTCGCGGTAATTAATGCCGATGATTTTTATGGCCGGCCGGCATTTGAGTCGCTGGCCGATTTCTTTAAGACGGCTCCGGCTACTCACCATGCCATGGTGGGATATACCCTGGCTAATGTTCTTTCCGATCACGGCAGCGTGTCGCGTGGGGTGGCTGAAGAACGCGATGCCAACGGTTATCTGTTAAAGCTTAACGAGCTCACTAAAATTGTAAACGATCGCGGCAAAATAATTTCCAGGGAGGAAAAGGGTGATCGCGAATTGTCACCATCACTTCCCGTGTCCATGAATTGCTGGGGCTTCCAGGCTGGTATTTTTGATCTGACCGAAAAAATGTTTGTGGAATTTGTTGAAAAGAATATTCAAAATCCATCCGCCGAATTTTACATTGCCTTACTGGTTTCTGAACTGATCAGACAAAATTTAGGCAAGGTCAACATCATTGGTGGCGGCACCACGTGGTTTGGTGTTACCTATAAAGAGGACAAGGAAGAAGTTTCCGGAAAAATCCGTGCGCTGGCGAATACTGGCGAATACCCCCAACGATTGTGGAAGTAATGCAAAACCGTATTACCCTCGAGCGAATCAGAATGGCATCGAAAATCATCGATCCGGTTTTTCTGAACACGCCACAGTACAATTGCGAACCTCTTAGTGAAAGATTGGGTGTAGACCTCTTTCTTAAAATAGAGACATTCAACCCCATTCGTTCTTTCAAAGGTCGGGGCGCTGACTTTTTACTTTCGCAGCTAACGAATGAATCTCCTTTGATGTGTGCCAGCGC
>JANXYC010000066.1 GCA_025350305.1 Cyclobacteriaceae bacterium
GTGCGCGCCGGCTCGTCGCTGGAAGAATGGTTTCAACACAGTCTTATCCAGCACGAGAAATGCCAGCACAAGATTTAATCCGACAATGATATTAATGATCAGCTTTCCGCTGATGGATATAGCGGGAAGGGATTGCTGAAAATATTTTTTTACGGGCGATACCTGATCCAGTGAAACCACTCCCTGGACCTGATCAAAGATACCCGCGCTGATCATGACTACAAGAATCCCCGCTGCAACCATCACCCCAACCAGCAAGAGCAATCCGTTTCGGGGTGACAAGGCAGATGGAAAAGACACCGTGTGAAGATTTTGCATGACTTTGGTGACAAATGCAGGAGACGGTGACTCCAGTTTTGTATGGGCTAATACCCGGTGTACCACCCGTAGGGTTTCCAGCCTTGCTTGTAGTGAAGATGAACTTTCCAGCTCCTTCTTCAACTGCTGAAGCGTTGCCCCTTCTAATTTTCCATCCAGGTAATCCAGTAATCGATCATCCGTTGCTGTTGGGATCTTTTCCATAGCTATAAAGTTAATGCTTCTTCTTTTAACATTTTTCTCAACTCATCGGCCAGGCGTTGACGGGCGCGATGGATACGGACTTTCAGTGTATTCATATTTTGCCCCATTAGTTCCGCCACTTCCTCCATTGAAAACTCTTTAATATAATAGAGTTGGATAGCCAGTCGGTCCGCTTCGTTAAGTTTGTCCATAGCTTTCAATACAAACGCCTGCTTATCATTTCTTTCCAGCGACTGCTCCGTCTCATCGGCCTTGTCATGATATTCAATACTCGATAGGATAGTGCGGTTTTTCCGCTTGTAACTAACGGCAGTATTAAAAACAATCCGGTATAGCCAGGTGGAAAACCGCGCTTTTCTATTGAAGTTTTTCAGATAGTGAAATGCTTTAATGAACGCATCCTGGGTAGCTTCCTCGGCCTCTGACCGATTATTCAAAATTTTCAGCGCGATGGTAAAAGCAAAACGCTGATAATTTTCCACCAGCCGGGCATACGGCTCCTGCTTACCGGCCAGAATACGGTCGATCAATTCATTTTCTTCCTGCAGGGAAATCACAGCCGTTGGACGCTTGGTTTTGTCATGAAGTTACAGCTTCATAGAAGAAAAATGTTTGAAATACTTCTGGTACCCTGTAACCTGGGAGCAGCCTTACAACGTCAAAGAGACAAAAAACAACAAAGTCATGGCATCTGAAGAAATCATTATCCCGGTATTAGGCATCCTATTACCTATCATTATCACCCTTGGGGCATTTATCATGATCGTTTATCTGCGCAAATTTCAAAATATTGAGCGCATGATGATCCTCGAGAAAGGCCTGGACCCAAATAGTTTTAAAAGAGACAGGATGGCGCCTGGCTCAATCCGTTGGTCCTTGTTACTAATCGGCATTGGCATTGGCTTTTTAATGGGCTATTGGCTCGACCGCTCGTTCGACATGGAAGAGGTAGGCTACTTCTCTATGCTGTTTATCTTCGGAGGTCTGGGTCTTGGACTTGCGTATTTCTTTGAAGAAAGAAAGGGGAAGGGGTAATTGGGTGTTGGGTTTTAGGTCTTGGCTTTTTCGCTGATGTTGGTAGAGCTAAAGTCCAACAGCTAAGACCCAACAGCCAAGACCTAAAAGATCCACTGAATAACTGTGAGCGCCAACACCGTGATAATGACCAGGCAGCAGAGATTCAACAGCACCCCTGTCTTAATCATGTCTTTCATTTTGATATAGCCACTGGCGAAGAGAACAGCGTTGGGGGGAGTTGAAATGGGCATCATGAAGGCGCAACTCGCCGCATACGTCACGGGCATTGCGAGCCAGATCGGATTGATATGAAATCCATCGGCTACACCAAATACTACTGGAATAAAGATTGTGACAAGGGCCACGTTGCTCATAAGTTCAGTAAGTCCCATGGAGATGGCAGTGAGCGAAAAAATTAAAAGGCCGGTGCTGATGCCCTGCTGCTGAGAGAAATGATTCCCCACGATCTGAACCAATCCAGATTTCTCCATCCCATCGGCGAGACAAAGGCCACCGCCAAAGAGGAGGAGAATTCCCCACGGTAACTCTTTCATATCCGACCAATCCAGGAGGAATTTTTGATTCTTTAAACTTACCGGTAAAAGAAACATCAACATCCCTCCAGCCATCGCGATGGTCGTGTCATCCAGCATATTTTTCCCGATGAGGACGTTTAGGTTTTGCCGGAATATCCAGAAGAAGCAGGTGACGGAAAATACGGCCAGCACAAGCTTTTCTTCCAACGTAAGTTTTCCCAGGGCTTGAAGTTTGCGATGGATCAGTTCTTTGGATCCCTCAATGGAGGAAAGATTGTTCCGAAATAAAACGCGTGTAATAAGCAAGTAACAGGCAGTAAGCGCCATGATCATCAGCGGCACACCGACTATCATCCAGCTTGTAAAACTTACATCCAGGTTATAAAACCGTTTCATGTATCCTACCATGACTACGTTGGGTGGTGTTCCAATAATGGTGGCCATGCCCCCAATGCTGGCTGCATAGGCAATTGACAGCATAAGGCCGGTAGCAAATTTTTTGAAGCGCGGATCATTTTCCTGTCCTGTCTCTTTTGCCAGCAGGGACGTGACGGATGCAGCAATCGGCAACATCATGATGGCGGTAGCCGTGTTGCTAATCCACATACTGATCAATGCCGTTGAAAGCATGAAGCCTAGAATAATCCCGTTACCGCTGGTACCTGTGAGACGTATCAGACTCAGCGCAATGCGTTGATGAAGGTTGTGTCTCTCCAGACCGAGCGCCAGGATGAAGCCACCCATGAATAAAAATATGACGGGGTCACCGTACGGCGCTGAAGCTTCTTTGACAGTAGAAACTCCCATCAACGGAAACACCACCATGGGGAGCAGCGCACTGACGGGTATCGGCATGGCCTCTGTTGCCCACCATGTTACCATCCAGGCGCCCAACGCCAGTACGATAATACTTTTTTCTGACAAGAGTCCAGGTACGACGGTGAAGAATATCAGGCAGAACAAAACCGGACCGAGCACCAGCCCAATCAATTTGGTTTTTCGAAGCAGGTCGTTCACGAGGTTGTGGTTTCACAGCAAGATAAGCGATCGATCAGGCTGCGCAAACAGAAATGTATAAATGTACAGGGAGTAAGTTTAACCCTCGAGCAGTTCTTTCGCATTTTCGCGCGCAAGGGTGGAGGGTTTGGCGCCGCCAATCATTTTGGCAATTTCTTCAATCCGCTGATCGGCGTCCAATGCTTTGATTTCGCTAACGGTCTTTTTGCTGGAACTGTCTTTGTACACCAGAAAATGCTGATCGCCCCTGGCAGCGATCTGGGGAAGGTGGCTGATGGCAATTAATTGATGACGTTGCGCCATAGCCTTCATCATTTTTCCAAGCTGCATAGCAATTTCCCCGGAGACTCCGGTATCAATTTCATCCAGCACCAGTGTAGGCAAGGCCGTTTTTTCAGCCATAATATATTTGACGCAAAACATAAGCCGGGAAAACTCACCACCCGAAGCAACTTCTTCGAGTGTGCGCGGTGCGATGCCTTTGTTTGCACTGAAAAGTATTTCGACCTGGTCAACGCCTGTCAATCCGGGCTCATTTTTTTTTGATTCGATTTTAAGGTTAGCGTCCGGTATGCCGAGATCACGCAGTAATTTCATTAACTGACTGGCCAGTGGCGAGAAAACTTTTTCGCGTGAAACTGAAAGGTTTTCGGCCTGTTGGAAAAGTTGCTTTTTAGCTCCTTCAAATCCATGTTTAGCTGCGGCCAGGTCTTCTTCTACGTTAATGGTCTTTTGTGCCTGCTGCTCCAGGTTCTCTTGTAACCGGAGTAATCCACGTATCTCATGAATACGGTGCTTTTGCATGAGGCCGAATATCATATCGAGCCGTGTTTGAAGTTCTTTGGTTTTTTTTGGATCGAACTCAATCTGTTCTTCTTCCCGCTCTATTTCATTGAATATATCATTGAGTTCTATACGAAGACTTTCGAGACGCTGTGCTATTTGTTCATACTTAGTTGAATACGATCGTATCGGCTGGAGCAAACTTACGGATTCCGAAAGAACCGACTGTACCGATGACTCGGCCTGTCCCAACATCGTTAGCAATTGGTTCAGACGTGTTTTGATGTCTTCTCCATGTTCGCTGATTTTAAGACTGGATTCAAGTTCTTCCTGTTCATTTTCATGAAGGGAAGCTTTTTGGAGTTCATCCAATTGAAATTTTATAAAGTCGTATTCGCTTTTCAGACGCCCTGACTCGGCCAAAAGCTCATCGTAATTTCTTTTTGACTGAAGATATTTTTTCCACGCTTGCTGGTACTCAGAAAGGAGGGACGTGTTACCTGCGTAACTGTCGATCAGTGATAGTTGAAAACGGTGGGTACCCAACTCAAGCGTTTCATGCTGAGAATGAACATCCATTAAGCGCGCTCCGATTTTTCGCATCACCTCGAGGGTGACAGGTGTATCATTAATAAACGCCCGGCTTTTGCCTCCTGGACTTATTTCCCGCCGGATGACGGTCTGGTCACTATAGTCAAGGTTATGATCGTCAAACAGGTTTTTGAGGCGATAGGATGAGATATCAAATGTTCCCTCCGCGATGCATTTCTCTGATTCGTCCCAAAGCACCCGTGTATCGGCACGGTTTCCAAGCAGTAGGGCAATGGCACCCAGCATGATCGATTTTCCTGCACCTGTTTCACCAGTAATCACCGTTAGCTTCTGCGAAGGGCGTATCTCCAGGTGACGGATCAGGGCGTAATTCTTTATGGTCAGCAGGGCAAGCATATCTGACCAAAATTAACAAGGGAATTTAATTTGTAACGATAATCTTTTGGTAGATGTTCCGCTTGGGGTCAATGGCCGTGAGGATGTCGTAGGCTTCCCGCCGTACGTTTAGACTACCTTCCGAGAAAACATTCACCAGTTCATTGGCCTTGGAATCAAAAAAAGTGATAACAAAGATGGCATTGGGATAAATCTGCCAAACGGTTTTAATATTCTTCAAAGCCGTTAAAATTATCTGTCGACTTTCTTCCGGTGTCTTCTCAAAGGTATCCAGGGCAAGCCGGTGATATTTATAGGTGTTTTTCCTCAGTTCGACCATTTGTGGGTTATTGATGTTTTCAATGAGGTTGTAGCGGTTGCGGTTCGCACCGATCGATTGCCAGCCCGGACGGTTGGAAGACTGGGCGTTGTTCACCACGGTCAATGCTTTTTGAAAATAGGGATCTCCTCCTTTTTCACTGAATGAATCGGAATCCATTCCAATGATAATATATGCGTAGTAGGCCAGCATCGAGGTGAGGTTATTGATATACGTGTTGTCATTATACTCCAGGGGCTGAGATTCAATGTATTCAAACTCCCATTCACGGTCGGCGAAGTTTAATAGTACAGTCTCGTAGTTGGTGTTGTAAACGGGCCTCGCCACCGTGATTTGTGCACTCGCAACAAAAGCACCGATTGAAGGCATGCGACTGATGTTGATAAAAATTCCACAATTGATCTTCTCGTAGTTCTTGTACGAATCGGTACTCCATTTGCGGGTGTTCATAAAGTTGGCAATACCCCGTTCCATGTCCTTGAAAACGCCACGATCGGTTGTTGCGATTTGGTCAGCGTTGATTGTGACTTTGCAGTTTAATTCCTGGCAGAATGTATCCGTCAGCGCCATCAGCAAGATTCCTGTGAGTAGCAGCTTAGTCATGGTATTGATCGATAATGGCTTCCACAATATCATTTGCCACTTCCTTTTTCGTTTTCAGTGAAAATTCTTTTGAACCATTTTTCCGACTGATGATTTCAACTTTATTCGTATCGTGACCAAAACCTGCTCCTGCGTTGTTTAAAGAATTCAACACAATCAGATCAAAGTTTTTTGACAGGAGTTTTTTCTCTGCATTGATTTTTTCGTTCTCCGTCTCCAGGGCAAAACCGACAATTATCTGACCACTCTTTTTCTTCTTGCCAAGCTCGGCAGCGATGTCACGGGTTTTAGTCAGCTCCAGCATCAGATTGCCTTCTGTCTTCTTAATCTTCTGGTCAGCAGTTTTCAATGGCTTGTAATCGGCCACGGCGGCCGATAGTACCGCAATGTCGCAAGCAGGAAAGAACTGTTGACATTGATTAAACATTTCCTCTGCGGAGGTGACAGGATGAATGGTGATTCCCCTATGATGCGTTTGTTGATAGGTAGGTCCTGCCACCAGGTCAACGTGCGCACCCTCCTGGGCCAATGACTCTGCGATCGCGAATCCCATTTTTCCTGTGGAGTAATTTCCTATAAAACGAACCGGATCGATTGCTTCGTATGTGGGCCCGGCTGTTACGAGGGCTCTTTTACCAGCCAGTTCTTTTTTACCAGAAAAGAAAGTTTCCAGCTGAGTGACGATATCCTCTGGTTCTGCCATGCGGCCGTTTCCGAAAAGGCCGGAGGCCAGCTCGCCGTATCCTGGGTCGATCACGTGATTTCCAAACTGAATGAGGTTTGCAATATTTTTCTGAGTGGATGGATGTTGCAGCATATCCAGATCCATGGCCGGAGCAAAAAATACAGGGCAACGAGCTGATAAATATGTTGCCAGCAACAGGTTATCGCAAAGGCCGTGCGCCATCCTGGCAATCGTGTTGGCGCTGGCAGGGGCGATGACCATGGCATCTGCCCACAGGCCAAGCTCAACGTGATTGTCCCATTCTCCGGTTTCGGTCTTCTGAAACTGCAGAAGAATAGGATTTTTAGATAAGGTGGATAACGTCAGGGGCGTGATAAAATCCAATGCTGAAGGTGTCATAATCACCTTGACTTCGGCCTCTTGTTTGATCAATAGCCGCGTAAGGTGGGCGGCTTTATAGGCAGCGATACTACCTGTGACGCCCAGCAAGATTTTCTTGCCCTTTAGCATCTCAGGCTTCGGGCTTAACTTCTTCCGAACGCCTGCGATACATGATTTTACTTTCCAGAAATTCTTCTAACGCTGTTGTGGTAGGCTTCGGCAGGCGTTCATAGAATTTGGAAATTTCTATTTGTTCACGGTTTTCGAATACTTCTTCAAGATTATCAACCGTGGTAGCGAATTCCGCCAACTTGTTATTGAGCTCTTCCTTGATATTGACTGCAATCTGACGTGAGCGTTTTGAAATTACGACAACAGACTCGTACACATTTCCGGTGTGCGCGGCAATCTTGTCGACGTCGCGTGTAATGATAGAAGGTTGATTGGCCATGGTTTTATGAATTTTTGTTGGTTTTTAACTTATTAAGTTGACTCAAACTTTCGGAATACATTTTCTCTGCCTCTTTCAAATAGGTGCTGTTTGGAAAATTATCAACCAACTCCTGATAAAAGGCAACAACAAGCGTGAAGCGATCTGACTGGAGGTGTTGAAAACTCTGCATGGCGAATTTATATTCAGCCAGGACTTTTAGATAAGCAAGTTCTTCCAGGTATTTGGAGTCTGGAAAGCTCTTTTTGAAATTGTCGAATGCAATGACGGCCGCTTTGTAAATTTTTATCTTCAGATATTGTTTGGCATTATCGTAGCCCTTTTTCTCAAGTTTCAACTGACTGGCAGTGATGACCTCCACGGCCTTCTCCCGAAAGGTGCTCTCCGAGAACCGGTTTAAGAAATTCTGCATGGCAGCCATCGCTTCGATGGAGCTTTTCTGATCCAGGTTAGTATCGGGCGAGGCTACATACAGTGAATAGGCATACATGAAGTACGCCTCCTGTGCCAGCGAACTTCGTCCATAGGTTTCAAAAAACGTTTTGAACTGGTTGGAGGCCAACAAATAGGTCTTTTCGTAATACTGGCAGTAGGCTAGGTAAAACTCGACCTTTTCCCCTTCTGGCAAGCCTCTCACCACCGGGAGGATTTCTTCAAACAGTAACGCTGTGTGATAATAATCCTTCTTGTTGTAGTAATTGAGGCCGGCATCATACTTTATCCGCCAGTCTTCGCTTTTTTGGATCTTGCGAAAATTACTGCAAGAACTTGCCAATAGCAGGCAAATCGCAACCCCAAAGCTTATAAACAGTCTTCCAGTCATAAAAGAAGGCCGCAAATATACGATTCAGCCCAACATATTAGAAACTCATCTTTTGAAGGATTATTTCCTGACTACCAGCTTGCGGGTAAGTACACCGACATTGTCCAGGTAGACGGTGTAGAAATAAACTCCTGACGAAAGTTCATCCGCCTGGATTTTTACTTTGGTTTCAAATACGGGCATGTCGTGATGCCCTATCGGACTGCCCAAAATATTATGGATCACTACTTTCGCTTTGATTGATTCATTATAGATCCGGTAATCAATAAAGGCCTGATCGACTACAGGGTTTGGATAAATGTCGTGGATCGTAATGTCTTTTGACTGGAAAACTAGCGATTTTGCTGGCTTTTCATCAACCGCCAGTGAGAATGTATGCTCAAGGCCCAACGCAGGGTTTCCGCGTGGGAAAACCTCAAAACGGAAAGAGTTTAAGGTCGTAATGAGTCCTGTTTCCACAGCAAAATAGAGATTGGTGAGTATTTCACCCGGTTCGATTCGTTTGGAGAATTGGTCCAGACCAGGATCAAAGCAGTCATCCCCAAGGCAGAAATATCCCTTTTGATTAGATCCAAGATCTCCCTGGGCCTTCCTGATGATGAAAAACCGGGCTCTGCTTGAGGTATTCTTTATTCGAATTGGGATGCGTATGGTTTGGCCGAGGCCGGCTTGAAAACTCTCCTCGCGGTCGCTCCATTCAAACTCTTGTGCCCAAGCTGAAAGGCCGACGGCAAAAAGCAATGCAACAAGAACAATCCGTTTCATATCTCACACACCTAGTCAAGTGAAAAGATACTGCAAAGCAGCGTTAACTCAAAATTAGACCCAAAAAAAATAGATTAGGGATGCAATAATGTTGTGACGCGCTCCGTTGCTGGTTTCCGCTATCTTTTGTTCTTCACCACCTGGGCCCTTGTAGGCCGGTCGGTCCCCCTCCACTCAAAGCCCTTCAGGAGTGCATCTTCCTCTTTTAGTTCATGCGGTGGTATATAGGAGGCATCCGGCTTTATATAAAAACTTATATTGTTCACTTTCCCCGCCTTAAAGTTTATCCTCATGTTGCTACAAATAATCTTGTTCATCCCTGATGTGACGGTGAATTTTTCTTTCTTTTCTCCCGTTGTCTCCTCCTTTTCTTGTAGGGCAAAATAGATGCTCTCACCATTGCCGACGACTACGACGTGGTGTATGTTTTTATTCTCAAAATAGGCAGTCATTTTTCTCCCTTTGATCTGATTGAAATTTTTTAGGGAATCCTCGGAGGCCACAAATGAGTTCGACACCATGTAAATACGGCTGATCTTTTTCTTTTCGAGCAGTATCCTGATCGAATCGGCAGTCATCTGGTTTTCATCGGTCCACAATACCGGGTTCTTGTAAAAATAAAGAACGGAGTCACTGGCTACATACGCCAACGAGTCGGCTTTTCCCTGAAGGTCTTTCTTAAATATCCTTACGTTGTGGTAGGCGAGTAATCGTTTCTTTTTTGGGTCAGCATTTTCAACCGACATCAAAGTATCTGCGGAGATGAAAAGAGTGTCTGCATCATCCGTGACCCGGGCGGCATAGGCATGTCCATACACCTTTGAGATTCCGGTATTCTTATCGTAGAATCCATCGTCTCCATAGATATTCATATTTTCAACCTTGGAGGTCATGATCACGTTGCCCTTTGCTTTGTATAGCTTATGCGCATTATCCAGAATCAACCGGGTGCCTTTTAACTTGTATTCGGGAGTTTGAAGATCACCCTGAACCAGATCGGATTTTTTATGCCTGGTGTCGTAGAAGCCATTTTCATAGTAGGCAATTCCACCATCTTTATCCTCAAGCTTTGTGAGCGATTGGAAGTAGATGATTTTGCTGTTGGAATTGTATTGTAACGTATCTGAATTCATCGTATAGTCTTTGTTCACGCCGATCACATCTGTCTTGAAAGAAGCGATGTTTGATTTCAAATCATAATATCCTTTTTTACTGGTCAGCGTGTTGGTGCTATCCACCAGCTTTCCGTTATTAAAATACCGTGCTTCATTTTTTTTCCGGTCGTAATCCAGGAAGTCGGTGTATAGGGTGGCGGTTTGAAGCTTATTGAATATAACGTTCTTGCGCAGGTGGGCGATTTTGCGATTGCCATCGTACGTTAGCGTGGCGGCTGTCACTGTCACGGAATCACCCTCTGTGATCCGTATATGGCCATAGGCCTCAACTGAATTCTTCGCGCGGTCAAAAATAGCGGAATCGCAATAGATAGTTGTTTCGTTTTGCACAAAGACAACGTCGCCAATCACCCAGTCAATACGAATGCCCTGCTGAACACTACCTTTCCCTGTATTGGCGTGCTTCAACTTTACTTTCCGTTGCCCAAAACAGCTAATGGTGCAAATTATGGCCAAAAAGATTAAACCGGCTTTTTTCATTTTGAATGGCAAAGTTAGAAAAGGCAAGGAGACCAGGAGACTTTTGATAATTTTGAGTGATGCTGACAAAGTTCAGGGACTTCATTTCTAAACAGGACCTTTTTGATCCACACGACAGAATCCTCCTGGCCGTCAGTGGCGGTCTCGACTCGATGGTCATGTTGAATCTCTTTCAGAAAGCACATTATGACGTAGGGGTAGCACATTGCAATTTTCAGCTTCGGGGTAGTGAATCGGATGAGGACGAACGGTTTATTAAAGGTTTTTGCGATCATGCCGGCATATTTTTTTTTACCCGGAGATTTGAGACCAAGAATTATGCCGAAGAAACCGGACTTTCCATCCAGATGGCCGCGCGCGAACTTCGGTATGGCTGGTTCTCCGATGTTATGGAAAAGGGAAAGTACCATTGGCTTGCCACAGCTCATCACCTCAACGACAACCTTGAAACGGTTCTATTTCGCTGGACCCAGGGCGCCGGCCTTGACCAGTTGATGGGCATCCCGATAAAAAAAGAAAAAGTAGTGCGGCCCTTGCTCTTTGCCACGCGGGCGGAAATTCTGACGTATGCTACGTCAAAAAAAATTCACTGGAGGGAAGACTCCAGCAATGCCTCGGATGATTATCAACGGAATTTCATGCGTCACAAGATTATTCCCAAACTAAAAGAAATTAATCCGTCCCTGGAAGAAACCTTTGTCCATTCACTTGAAAAAGTTAAAGGCGCTTACGAACTTATGCAACGGGGTCTCGAACAACTGAAGGACAGCGTCACCCGCACTGAAAATCAGCAATTTCTGATTGATAAGAATCTGCTGCTGCTTTTGCAGAATCCGAAGTTTGTTTGTTATGAGTGGTTAAGGCCATTTGGTTTTGAATGGGACCGCTGCCAACAGTTGGTAGATTCCTTACAAGGCCAATCCGGCAAGCAATTTTTTTCGGCAACGCACCAGGCTGTCATTGATCGGGAATTCATCATCGTATCCCTGCGCCAGGAATTACTGAACGAAATTCTTATCGAAGAAGGACAGGACAAAGCTGCACTCGGGCCCTGGGTTCTGACGATTAAACCTGCAAAAGGGAATACGATTCTGAGCAAAGAACATCAGGGTTCCTTCGATCATTCCAAAATCAAGTTTCCAATGCTGTGGCGTAAGTGGAGAAACGGGGATGTTTTTTTTCCGCTGGGTCTTGGCCACCGGAAAAAGGTGAGTGACTTCCTGATTGACGAGAAACTACCCATGACGGAAAAGAATGTTGTAACCATTCTGGAATCAGCAGGGGAAATAGTTTGGGTAGTGGGTCACAGGGTGGACGACCGCTTTAAAGTAACTTCTATAACAAAGTCGGTTTTGGAAGTGCAGGTAGGGCACATTTAATAAAGCAACTCTTTCGCTTTTCTTTAACCGGATTGATAACTTACAGCCTCAAAAAAAATAGCCTAACCCTTATACTATGAAAATAACTGTAGTCGGCGCCGGTAATGTCGGCGCTACCTGTGCTGATGTACTCGCATACCGCGAAGTTGCTAATGAAATTGTGTTAATTGATATCAAGGAAGGTCTCGCCGAAGGGAAGGCACTCGATATTTGGCAGAAAGCACCGATCGACCTTTACGACAGCCGCACCATCGGTTCTACGAATGATTATGCAAAGACCGCCAAGTCGGACGTGGTGGTGATCACATCAGGCTTGCCGCGCAAGCCGGGCATGAGCCGTGATGAATTGATCGGTACGAATGCAGGCATTGTAAAAACTGTAACGGAGAACATTATCAAGCATTCACCCAACGCCATTATCATTGTAGTATCCAATCCTTTGGATGTGATGACCTATCAGGCACACCTGGTCTCCAAATTTCCACGGACGCGTGTGATGGGTATGGCGGGAATCCTTGATACAGCGCGCTACCGTGCTTTTTTGGCGGAGGCATTGAATGTGTCGCCTAAAGATATCCAGGCGATGCTGTTGGGAGGTCACGGCGATACGATGGTGCCGCTGCCACGCTACACGACGGTGGCGGGTATTCCTGTAACTGAACTAATCGACAGGGACAAACTAAATGCAATCATCGAGCGGACAAAAACCGGAGGAGGGGAGCTCGTAAAATTGATGGGCACGTCCGCCTGGTATGCTCCGGGTTCGGCCGCAGCACAGATGGTGGAGTCCATAGTGAAAGACCAACGCAGGATACTGCCGGTTTGTATGCAATTGGATGGCGAGTACGGTATTAAGAATTGCTACCTCGGCGTACCGGTGGTACTCGGTAAGAATGGCATCGAGAAAGTAATTGAACTGGATTTGAACAGCGAAGAGAAAGCCCTGCTTGACACCAGTTGCAAACATGTAAGGGAAGTGATGGACGTGTTGGAGAAATTGGGGAAATAGGTTCAGGGTTCAAGGGTTCAAGTTCAAGGTTCAAGTTTCAGATTCCAGATTAAAGAGGGATTCGGCGTGTGTTAAATGCCGTGTGCGGCCTTGCATTTTTCCATTTAAGTTAAGGGTCTAAAAACCTTGCCTTTTATGGCCTCAACCCGTCACCCTTCTTTGGAAGAGAAGGGTACAAGGAGTTTTTAGACCCACCCATCGCGGAGAAGGCTTTGATAAAAGAATAACAGGAAATGTGTATAAGGAAAGCTTCAAAAACTCCTTAGTTCTTCTCCCCCGGAGAAGGTGGGATGAGGCCAATGAAAAGGTGTTTTTGAAGCTTTCCGACGCTGTGTTATATGGAAGAGATGCCCTTAATAAAACTCTGGATTTATTTTTACTGGAATAAATGGTCAGATCTCATTGTCTAATGTGAAATCCGCTCAAGTGGCTTGAATATTTACTTTAAAAAATATTGCATGAAATGTGTGTCATCAATTGTTGTATTTATTCTACTCGCTAATTTTTTGGGTAGCAATCGCATCTACGCACAAGGTGGAAAGGATTTGGACGCCAACGTGGAAGCCTTTCTGAAAAGTCACAAGGGGGACTGGCATGATATGAATGTTCCTTTTGATGACGGCAAGGTCTTGCATGATTTGATCGTAGGTCATGGCTATACATCCGCATTGGAAATCGGGACTTCTACCGGCCACTCGACGATTTGGCTTGCGTGGGCGATGAGCAAGACCGGAGGAAAAGTAACAACGATCGAATTAAATGAACGCCGACACAAACAAGCTCTTAAAAATATTGAAGAAGCAGGCTTGTCTGCATTTGTGGATGCACGACTGGGGAATGCGCACGACCTGGTCAAACAATTGCCCGGCCCGTTTGACTTTGTGTTTTCGGATGCCGATAAGAATTGGTACAAACAGTATTTTATGGATGTCCATCCCAAACTGAAATCCGGGGGATGTTTCACAACACACAATGTCACCGATGGACAAGCCGATGTCGATTTTTTGGACTTCGTTCAGAACCACAAGGACTATACAACTACGATAGACCGTACGAGCCGGGCAGGGATTATGATTAGTTATAAGAAGTGAGGCTGGAAACATTGAGAAGTTGAGAATTGAGAATATGAGAGGCAATAAACTAAGATGAAGGGCTGATTATTTTTCAACTTTTCCATTCTCAACTCTTCAATTCTTTTTCACCATCCAGTGTGCAAGGGCCAGGTCCTGAATAGCGTTACCTACGGATTTAAAAACCGTAATTTGATCATCGGAAGTTCTACCTTTTTTGGAACCCGAAATGATCTCGCCCAATTCAGCATAGATATGGTCGTTCGTAATAAATCCTTGCCTGATCGGGATAACAATATCGCCAGCTTCTGTCAACGACGCTGTGCGCTGGTCGACAATCAACGTTGCATGTTGAATCACTTCGCGTGGTATCTCCTGCATAGTGGGTTTATAGGATCCAATGCCGTTGATGTGCACTCCTTTTTTCAGATTATTTTTTTGAAAGACAGGGGTACTGGAGGTGGTTGCGGCACAAATAATATCCGCGCGATTAAGTTCATGGGGTGCGGTGGCTGCGCGGATTCCAATGCTGAATTTCTCCGCCATTCGTTGGCAAAAGGAAGCGGTCTTACTTGGCGTCTTTCCGAAAACGATAACCTCCTTCATTGGCCGTACGGCAAGAACGCCTTCAAGTTGAGTCTCCGCCTGAGTGCCCGATCCGAAGATGGCCAGGATTTCGGAATTCTTCCGCGCAAGTAAATCAGTCGCGAGACCGGAGGCAGCGCCTGTTCGCAGTGCGGTCAAATATTCTGCATCCAATAATCCAAGTGGTGTTCCGGTTTGTCCATCCATCACCATGATCATACCTTGGATAATGGGAAGGTTGGGTCTTGTGTTGTGATCAAAAACAGAAACCATCTTCAATCCGAAAAGACCGTAGGCGCTCGAATAGGATGGCATAAACAGAACACGCCCTGACTGATCGTGTGAATCAATGACCGTTCTGACTGGCACCTGCGCAACCCCTGCACTGAGTTGAAGAAATGCCTCCCGCATAAGTTCGATAGCTTTCCCCATCGAAATCTTCTTCCGGATGTCTTCTTTGGTGAACTGTTTAAACCCTCTCATGAAATTCTTCATCGAAAATTAAATTCAGGCACGCAAAGGTCGCAACGTGAAGCGCAAAGTGCTCTAAGCTGGAGCAAGAATTCAAGACTTTGCGCCCTTTGCGTCCTTACTTTGCGCTCTTTGCGTGAAATGTTTTTGCCGGTATGTTATCAGATTTTCTCAGCCCTATAAATAATCTCTCCTTTTTGAAGTCCGTATTTATCAGGTTGTGATTTGGCGAAGTCATCCAGGATTGCTTTCAGCCCGCTTTTCTCAATCCGTTGCGGATAATCTTTTCCAAACTTACGTACATGATCATCTTGTCCAAATACTTTCTCCCGTTCGCGCGGGTCGGTTATGGAATTGTCTTCCAGCGTATTATCGGGAACCGGTGAGAAGAATGGTACTTGCAGGATGGCCCAACCACCGGGCTTGAGCACGCGCCTGATTTCCCTCATGGCTTTGATATCATCTTGCACGTGCTCCAATACGTGATTGCATAATACTACATCAAACCTATTTTCTTCAAAAGGAATCCGGTGAATATCCATTTTCACTTTTGCCAGCGGTGATTCAATATCGCCTGTGATGTAGGTATCACCGTGTATCTTTTCAAATCGCTTCATGAAGCACGGCTCCGGTGCAATGTGCAGTACACTCAACTTTCGTGAAAAGAAATTTGTCTGCTCTTTCAGATATAACCAGATTAACCGGTGCCGTTCGAGCGAAAGACAGGATGGACACAACGCGTTGGGTCGGGGATTCCTCCGGCCGTATGGTAAAAAACTTCTGTAATGGCTGTTGCAAATGGGGCACTGGACAGCATGACCCCTGTAAAACACACCCAGCATTTTTAGACCTATACCGCTGAAAAGCTGGAGATACTTGCGCGGTACGTACCGGATGAGTAAGGATATAAGTTTCTTCATGGGTAGCAAAGATAATTCCGTTATTGTTCCCCGGTTATCGGGCGCATTCCAAATAGTAGGGTTGGACCGGACCACCAACTGGAATAAGTCGTTATTACTAAAACTATTTTCCACAATCCTCCATCTTTATGACTGTACAACGTTGTTGTTGAGCTCAACCAAACCGTTTTCTGTGGTCAAAACCTTACCTGATGTGCCTATGATGCATTCTGACGTTCTCATCTCGCAGGCCCGCGAGGGGGACCGGCATGCACAGGGCAGGCTGGTGCAACTGTGGTACAAACGCATCTATAACTTCAGTTATAAGTTTTTTTACGACCACGATTTGGCGATGGAGGTGGCACAGAAAACGTTCATATCCATGCACCGGAACATCGCCTACCTGCAGGACGCGGCCAGGTTCAGATCCTGGCTCTACACCATCGCCGTGAACTGTTGTCGTGAAGAACTACGAAAAAGGAAAAGCGACCGGTCGGTTTCACTCAGCGATTTGCGGCCTGGCGAGGCGGAGGACAGCTATACATGGGAACGGTCAGGTGACTTGGGTGAGAACCCGGAACGTATGCTGCGACAGACCGAACTCGCTGACTTGCTTCAGACTTGCCTGATGCAACTGAGTGAAGAGCAGCGCGAGGTTGTGATTATGAAGGAGTACGAAGGATTGAAGTTTCGGGAGATTGCAGAAACGTTGAATATTTCGGAGAACACGGTAAAGTCAAGAATGTATTACGGCCTGGAGGCATTGAAAATAATTTTTGAACGAAGAAAGATTACAAAAGAAACAATAGGCTATGAATTATAAACCTGATGAAGCCACGCTGGTCGCCTTTCTCTATGGAGAATTGGATAGCGCTGAGCAATTAAAAGCAGAGGAGTATCTTCAAAAATATCCTGAAGAAAAGAAACGGTTGGAGGAATGGTCATTCACCAAATCGGTGATGTCCCGGCTTCATGATAAAGAAGTGATAGCGCCCCCGATTATTTTTGGAGAAGACACGAATCATGTGCCCCTCTGGAAGGAAACCTACTTCCGCATGAGTCTTGGAATCGCCGCTTCTCTGTTGCTTTTTCTGATAGCTGCACGCATTCTGGGCCTTTCAGCGAGCTATTCAGCGGGTGAATTGAAAATTGGTTTTGGAATTAAGGGTAAAACCACCACGCAAGCGGTTCCAATGCTCACGGAGCAACAGGTATCACAAATGATCCAGTCATCTGTTGCCAGCAATAATGAGGCTTTGAAGACCTCCTGGCAGCAGGACCGGAAGTCGCTTGAGCAATCGATTCAAAAGAATCTTAATACAAATTCTCTTAAAATCGACAGGTTGATGCAGACAACGTCAGCCGCTAGCCAGGAGCAGGTGAGAAGTTTTGTTGGCCAACTTCAGAGCGACAATCTTAAACTGATGAAAGACTACATGCAACTTTCGGCCAAGGGACAAAAGGAATATGTTGAAAACCTGCTGGTAGGCTTTTCAAAATACCTGGATGAGCAGCGCAAGGAGGATTTGAAGTTCTTCCAGGCGCGCATGAATAAGGTTGAACAGAATACCGATCAATTCAAGCAGGAGACCGAGCAGATTTTGACAAGTTTAATAACGAATACAAGTACAAATAATCAACGAAGAAATTAAAATTTAAAATTTATGAAACGCGTGATGAAGAGGATGATAGGTGTGGTAGCATTGTTGGGTAGCCTGATGGCCACCGGCCAAACTAAAATTAATGAGCAGCGTATGCAACAAGATATTGAAGTGGCCGAAAATATATTGGGGACGCTGATGCGTCAGCAGTTAGGCAGGCGTAACTTCTTCCCCGTGGAAGTGAATGGAAACTACGTGGCTGGATATGGTGTAACCTTCCGATTGCCCCAGGGTGGCCCTTTTAATATGATGATGCTGAAATCAATGGATGAACCAAACATTGTCAACATTTCGGGTTCTGACGGCTCATATTCGTACTCCTTCAGTAATAAGAGTAAAAGCGAAGAGAAAGTTGAATGTGTGGGTTGTGAAAGAGAGAAAGCTGAAATAGAAAAGGAGAGGACCCTGCAAAGAGTAAAATCACCGAGGGCCATGAAAATAAGCGGGGATAGTGTGTCTGCTACGCTTGAGAAACGATTGATAGAAGTTGCTAAAAATTTTCTGACCGATTATGGAGATGTCATCAGCCAGCTCAAGCCGGATGAGAGAATTGTAATCACGAATCGCTCGGAGGAGTTTGGTGGAGATTTTAATTTCAGATGGCCGGGTTCCGGGGAATCGCGAAGAAGATTAATCTCTGCTGAGGCTAAGCGGGACGACATTGCACAACTGAAACAAGGTAAGATTACGCGCGATCAATTCATGAGTCGTTTGAAAATTGTCAACACGGAAGCATCGGAAAAACTGGATCCAGATCTGGAGGTATTGTCCAGCATGTTTAGCCGATTGTATCGTGAAGATCTTTCTAAAACTTACTACAGTCAGGGGGAGGTTACCTATGAACGATTGAAAGATTTCGGTGTGATCTATTACATGCGGGTGTACTCCGGCATCCAGGGGGATGACGAACGGTGGGCGATGCCTACGATCGCCATGTCTAATGTGTCCACGCCGGAGCGCGATAAGAAGGTGAAAGAATTGTATCCAAAATTTGAAAGCGAATTGAAAGAAAATCTGATCGAGTATGGTCGTACGCTGCGCAGTTTGAACGATAGTGAACAATTGGTATTCAACGTTAAACTCACCAAATGTACCGGTTGTGGAATACCCACCTCCATTGAGCTTTCGGTAAATAGTCTTGTCTTAAAAGATTATAGTTCCGGTAAGGCCACAAAGGAAGCCTCCATATCGAAAGTAAATGTAAAAAAGGTCGGGGATCAGTAAATGATGATCGTAGGAGTTTGAATTACCCCCATGTCTCTTATAATTTTTGTAACTTTTCTGCGGATTTTGAGTAATAATACTGTCAAGCGGCTGTTTTATTGGTCAATACGTTGGACTTCTGGAGTTTAAGTTATTATCACTTATTTCAGAATTAAGCATAATCACATGAAAAGAAATCTCATCATTGGATCCGGTGTATTGGTGGTTTTACTGATCGGATATTTTGTGGTGCGCGGAAACAAAAGCGGTGATGTTGCGGATATCATGAGTACCGTCAAGCGCGGTAAGTTCAAAGTAGAGATTGAGACGACCGGCGAATTGGAAGCCAAGAATTCCGTAAAGATTTTAGGACCCCAGTCCCTGCGAAATTTTCAAATCTGGAATGTTACGATACAAAGTATTGTCGACGAGGGAACGGTTGTTAAGAAAGGCGACTGGATCGCCACGCTGGACCGTTCTGAATTCCAAAACAAATTCACAGCGAAACAAATTGAGTTGGATAAAGCCAATTCAAAATTTAATCAGACGCAACTGGACACGACCCTCACCATGCGTCAATCCCGTGATGAGTTGATTAACCTGAAGTATGCCGTAGAGGAAACAGAAATTGTGCTGGAGCAATCCAAGTTTGAGCCGCCCGCCACCATCAAGCAGGCTGAAATCAATCTGGATAAGGCGAAGCGCGCGTACACACAGGCGGCAGAAAATAATAAAATCAAAAAGAAACAGAATATTGAAAAGATGCGTGAAGTGTCAGCCGAGTTACGCAAAGTGCAAGCGGAGTTTGACGGAATGACGAAGGTGCTGCAATCATTCAATATAATGGCGCCCGAGGACGGTATGGTGATCTATACGAAAGGGTGGGATGGTAAAGCCATCAAAGCCGGTTCTCAAATTCAGATGTGGGAGCCGACTGTTGCCACGCTGCCGGACCTTACAAAAATGCAGTCGAAAACGTACGTGAATGAAGTGGATGTTCGAAAAGTAAAAGTGGGTCAGTCGGTGAACCTGGGGTTAGATGCATATCCAGATAAGAAACTTACAGGATTGGTAACACGAGTGGCGAACGTTGGTGAACAACGCCCCAATTCTGACGCAAAAGTATTTGAGGTCTCTGTAGAAATAAATGGAACGGACCCAACACTTCGGCCATCCATGACCACCAGCAACAAGATAATTGCGAGTGTGGTGGACAATGTCCTGTACATTCCCCTGGAGTGCCTTCACAGCCAATTTGATTCCATTACCTACGTCTTTAAAAAGAGCGGGCTCAAGACAATCAAACAGGAAGTAACAGTAGGAGAAACCAATTCGAACGATGCGGTGGTGGTGGATGGTCTTGCCAATGATGATCGGATTTTTCTTTCCATACCCTCCGGCCTGGAAGACCAGAAGATAGAATTGCTACCGCAGATGAATGGCAAGAGAAGGAAGAAGGAAGAAGAGATTACGAAGCCGGATTTGAAAATTGTAGCCAAACCTGTAAGCAAATAATACGGTGGCTTTCCGACTCAGGATTTTCACACCTCGGCTGCTAGCCAATTTATACATCGCCATCGATGCGGTGATTGCCAACAAAGTACGTTCGTTACTGACTGCCCTTGGTATCATTTTCGGAGTGGCAGCCGTCATCGCCATGCTCGCGATCGGCAACGGGGCTCAACAAGAAATTCTCAACCAGATAAAACTCGTTGGTGTTAACAATATTGTGATAAAACCCATCATTGAGCAGAAGGAAGAAAAACTAAATGAGAATACAACGGGGAAAAAGGACAAGAAAAAATTTTCGCCAGGACTCACCATACGTGATGTCAACAATATCAAAGCTACGATTCCCGGGTTGACCCGGTGTAGCCCGGAGATCATTCTCAATACCAATGTGATTCGCAATGGCATCCGGCGGTCGGCTAAACTGGTGGGAGTAGAGCCATCGTATTTTCAAATTTATGATTTTCAACTTGCCGAAGGGCAAATGTTTAGCGAAGAGCAAAGTAAACTCGGCGCGCCAGTCTGCATCATCGGCTCCGCGGTAAAGAGCCGGTTCTTCCCTACTGAAAACCCAGTTGGAAAAGGAATAAAAGTTGGACCACACTGGCTCACCATTGTCGGTGTGATGCGCGAGCGGCTGGTATCCCAGGCCAGCATCAGCAAACTGGGTATCCGGGATTTTAATATGGATGTCTATGCTCCCTTGCAAAGTGTTTTGATCCGATACGAAAACCGCGACATGATTACCGGTGAGGCGCTCCGGTTGGCGGCGATGAGAAGCCGCGGAAATATTTTCATGAGTGGAAACAGCAACAGCGATGAGAATGAACTGGATAAAAAAAACTATCACCAGCTTGACCGGCTGGTCATTCAGGTGGAAGAAACCTCCAAGATGCAATCCACTGCAGAAATTCTTGCACGCCTGCTATCAAGAAAGCACTATGAGGTTGTTGATTTTGAGATTGAGATTCCGGAGTTGCTCCTGAAGCAACAGCAGCGCACCAATGACATCTTTAATTATGTCCTGGGCGCGATAGCGGGAATTTCCCTCCTCGTAGGAGGCATCGGTATCATGAATATTATGCTGGCTTCTGTGTTGGAGCGGATCAAAGAAATTGGGCTCCGACTTTCGATCGGCGCCCAGAAAAGTGATGTGATCCAGCAGTTTCTTTTTGAGGCCGTGATGATCAGTGTGACCGGTGGTGTTATCGGAGTAATCCTGGGTATATCCATGGCCTATATCGTTTCGGTGGTCGCTGATATTCCAACCATTATCAGTTTCGCTTCCATCGTGCTGTCATTTGGCGTAGCGGCCACGGTAGGATTGATTTTCGGTATCGCGCCCGCCCGCCGGGCTGCCAATCAGGACCCCATTGCATCCCTTCGTTATGAATAAAAGAAATGTGCTCATGTTTATCCTGTGTGGTTGTGTATTCACCACACAGGCGCAAAATGTTTTTTCCATTGAAGAGGTCATACACCGCGCTCAGTCACAGTCGCCGGCCTTTAAGCAAACGGAGACGCGGCGCGAGAATAGCTACTGGAGGTATCGTTTTTACCGGACTAATTACAATCCACAGATCCGGATGAATAGCGGAGGTGGTCAACTCTACTCCAACAGTATTACACCGATACGACAACCGGACGGATCGATCATTTATTTGCCTGTCAACCAGATCAACCCTGGTGTGAATTTCTCCCTTCAACAACCCATCCAGTGGACCAATGGAACGATCTCCGTAAACTCAAGTTATAATTACTTTAAGGATTTAATTTCCCAAACCAAACAATGGAATGGCGCCCCCATGTACGTTCGGTTGGACCAGCCATTGTTGGCGTACAATCCATACAAATGGGACAAACTTATTCAACCGATCCGCTACGAAGAATCCAAGCGCGATTATGCGGAGGGTATGGAGCAGATCAGCCGCGATGCCGTCAATTATTTTTTCAGCGTGATGGATGCGCAGGTGAATCTGCAGATTGCGAAATTCAACCTGGCCAATAACGATACGATTTATAAGATTGAACAAGGACGTTACAATATCGGTACAACTTCTGAAGACAAACTATTGCAGGTGGAATTGCAGTTGTTGCGCTCCCGGCAGGATGTAGGTCAGGCAAATCTCGCGTTGCAAACAGCCAGCCTTGATTTACGAAAGAATATTGGCTTGCGCAACGGAGAGAGCTTTGACCTCGTATTACCGGAACAAATTCCTGTATTCAAAGTAGCGGAAGATGAGGCATTGCAATACGCCAAGGAAACCCGGTCGGCCTACGTTGCTTTTGAACGAAGGCGAATGGAAGCAGAGTCGGCGGTCGCCCAGGTCAGAGGATCGTTATACCAAGTGGGTGTCACAGCGGCCTTTGGGTTAAACAGTGTTGGCGGCACGCTGAATGATTTGTATCAGAACACATCCAAACAACAGGTGGCGAACGTAGTCTTTAGTGTGCCCGTTGTGGATTGGGGGCGGCGGCGTGCGCAAATGCAAACTGCCTATGCTACCAAGAGACTGAATGACTACGTTATTGCACAGGATGAAGTAAACTTTGAGCAGGAAATAATAACCCAGGTGCGCCAGTTTGAAATGCTCTACGGCCAGCTTGAGATCACAAAAAAATCAGATGAGGTAGCCCTGAAACGTTATAATGTGGCACAAAACAGGTATTTGATTGGTAAGATCGACATCACCAATCTGAATATCGCCCTCACGGAAAAAGACAACGCCAAGCGTGGGTATATCACGGCCCTCCGATTATTCTGGACAGCGTACTATGATCTGAGACGATTGACTTTGTATGATTTTGCGGAGAGGAAGTATTTGTACAATCCGAATGTTCCTGACTGAGTAGGCCTCAACCCGTCACTTTTCTTTGAAAGAAAATGGTACAAGGAGTTTGAGACCTAACCATCGCGGAGAAGGCTTTAATAAAAGAATAACAGGAGATGTGTCGAAGGAAAGCTTCAAAAACTCCTTAGTTCTTCTCCTTCGGAGAAGGTGGGATGAGGCCAATGAAAAGGTGTTTTTGAAGCTTTCCGAAACCGTGTTATATGGAAGAGACGCCCATACTCCATAGTGATCGTAAACAGAATCCGTTTTTGTGTAGCCTTTTAAGAACAAATTCTACTGCTTTCATTCATTTTTTATCGGTCTTGTTTCTTGCAAACGATACGTAGTGACCTGAATTATCCTTTTTTCAATTCCTGGAGCTGGCTCTCTAATATCTCTATCTGTTTTGCCTGAAGAGCAATAATTTTATCTTTGGAAGATAAGAATTCATCCATCAGTTTTTGAGGGTCTTGCCAAACCATGAAAGCGTTCACTGAGTGAGAGCTGTCGTGGTTTTGGTTGTACTGGATTTGAGTTTGCCCATCACCGGCTACCAACTCTTGTGGTGTTATATCGTAGAGTGTTGCTAACTTTTCAATTGTTTCTGCTGAAGGAAAATGATTGTCGCTTTCCAGTTTACAATAATTGCCTTGGCTCATATTAAGCTCGTGAGCGATATACTCTTGAGAGTAGCCCTTTTCCTGGCGCAGGTCGCAGATTTTTTTGCCAATTTTTAGCATAGATGGAGTGCGTTACGAATATTTAATGCAAAATATGAATACTATTCATTTAATACGAATAGTGAGGTGTGAATCTGATGCCCACATTTACATGAATAAGCCGCCAGACCCATGGAACAAACCGTTTCTGATTTTTTAGCGCTTCTTAAAATACCGATATCTCCAAAATATATTGAAAAGCTTATTCAGGCTCACCCCGATTTTCCATCGCTCCTAAGTATCTCAGACATCTTTCTGCGGCTCGGGATAAACCACCAGGTGACACGGATAGAAAAGGAACGGCTGCCCGAACTGCCATTCCCATATCTTATTCCCCTTGACAAAGGCAGGGGGGACATTATTGTTATTAAAAATGGAGATAGCCTAAAAAAATATGAAAATCAATTGGGAGAATGGAGCGGTGTGGTAGTACTGGCTGAAACCACAAAGACTACCACCGATAAGGAAAACAATGATCTATATTACCAAGAAAGTAAGATAAGGAAATACGCTATTAGTATCATCCTGGCACTCGCTGCCCTTTTACTGCTCTCATTTATCAACTCGTTTTCATGGGTCAACGCTTTTTTGCTGGTCATGTCCATTGCCGGATTGGCTGTAGGATATTTGCTTTTCGCCAAAGAGTTAGGGATAAGTTATGCGGCTGTGGATGCATTCTGTAATGCCGGAAAAAATACCAACTGCGATAAAGTACTAACCTCCGAGGTCACCTTGTTGGGGGTAAGCTTTTCCGATGCAGTACTCACCTATTTTCTTTTTCAAACCATTACACTTGGCTTTTCCTCATTTCTTCCAGGCCAGGCGCAACCCATTTTATTCCCACTGGCTACCCTGAGTCTGCTCACCCTGCCTGTTGTTATATTTTCTTTTTATTACCAGTATGTTAAGGCAAAGACCTGGTGTCGGTTGTGCCTCATTGTAGATGCGATACTTATACTTCAGACATATCTGTTTGGCTACTCTATTTATAATGATGCATTTATGTGGCACGGTATAAGCGGCGTTTTGTTGATTGTGTTGGCATTGGTTGTGCTTGCTATTTACTCCAGCGTTTTGGCAATAAAGGCCAGTATAGAGCGTTATGAAAAACTAAACCAGCAAGGCGGGGTGGGCAACGGTGTAAAGCATACCGCCTCGGTGTTCGCTTCTTTTTTGACCAGGCAAAAGAAAATAGACACGCAGCCGTTTGAAACGGAAATGCTGTTGGGCAACTCCGATGTACCTATAAAAATAATTATGGCCAGCAACCTGTATTGCAACCCCTGCAAGAAAAAACATGAGGTGGCAGATCAACTGGTGGCAATGTACCCTGATAAAGTGAATATAACCTTGCGCTTTATACGAAGCGGGAATGATGTAGTATATAAAACAGAATCCTTGCGACACCTATTAGGCTATTGGCATCAATTCATTCATGGAAAGGATGATGAATCCCAAAATACGTTGAAACTTATGAACAATTGGTTTACCCTGTGGGATTTGCAAAAATTTATGAAGATATACCCAACAAAGCCTGATGATGCCGAAGTAGAGAAATTGGAAGCACAGCATTATACATGGATAGATGAAGTAGGTATAACACATACACCCACGTTTTTTATCAACGGTTATGAGCTTCCTAAAGAATATATCATAGAAGACTTGCTGGCAATGACACCTGCGCTTGCCGACAGCATTAACAAAACAGCGGAGAGCGAAATGACATTACAACATGTATAAGATATTGTTTGGCCAAAACAAGGGGTTTTAACAGAACTTGTACCCTGCCGGAAGGTGAAACAGGTTGATTGTTTTAATCAAAATCAATTAAATTTAAAAAATGAAAACTGAAAAAATGAGTTTTAAGAACATCAAGGATGTTCTTAGTCGTGATGAGATGAAAAAAATTCTCGCTGGTTCTGCAGGAGACGCTTGTGGTATCTGCTTTGGTCCACAGGGCCTAGGAACTTGCGCAAACAATTGGAATAACATTTGCTAATGTTTGCTTTATCCTGGACAAACTTGCTCTAGTTAAAATAATTTATTCCGTTTTTTTTGTCGGACAACAATGATAAAAAATATTGTTTGGCCAAAACAGGGGTTTTAACAGAACTTGTACCTGCCGAAAGGCGAAACAGGTTGAGGTTTTTAATCAAAATCAATTAAATTTAAAAAAAATGAAAACAGAAAAAATGAGCTTTAAGAATATCAAGGATGTTCTTAGCAGAGACGAAATGAAAAGCATTATGGCAGGAAGTGGTGGTGGTGGCGCAACATGTAGCGGCTGTGTTGCTGGTGGAATTTCATATACATGTGGCACGGATACAGTAGGAGGTAGAACAATTTGTTCTTGTCCCGCAGCTAATTCAACCACTAACAATTGTTGAAGGTATAAGTGCAAACTTTATAATTTCACACTATACATACGTTACTTAGTATTCATCTAACGGGGCTTAAAAGTATACCCTGTATGCTTTATAGTGTATCATGGCCACCACTACTTGGGCGTGTTAGATTTTTGCTAGCGGGTAGTACTCTTTTGTGATTGTTAATTTCCAGACATCTATTTGGAGTACTACCTTTTTTATGAAAAACGTCGTTGAATATGGTAATTTGTTGAGCTTTTTGAACCATCTATGAATAAATATCTTAAGGTCATCATTCAGTCTCTCGCATTATCAATTTTGCTTAGCTGCTCGAAAAATGGAGGTGATAATATAGTTAATGTATCCGTACAAGGTCAAACTGATGAGGCATTGGGAATTAAAATCAGTAAGATAGACATGCTTAATTCGGAGTCAATCTCCATTGCCGAAGCAGGGTTAGATTCTTTAGGTAAATGTTCCTTAAAATTTACTATTTCCAAACCCACATTGGCAACCCTTGAAATAGGACATACGATTAACGTGATTTACCTTGAACCTGGCCAGGATTTAAATGTTTCTTTTTCAAAGGACTCTGATATCACAACTTATTCAGGTAAAGGTTCAGAAGCCAATAATTATTTATCTCAAGTATCTTTAATACGGACAAAAATTGAAGAAAACAGCGGTAGAAATATATATGGATTAAATCAGAAAGAATTTCTCAATCGACTTGATACATTGGAAAAATCACTGAATAAATTTCACCAAGATTTTATTGATAGCGTTCACCTACCACTTAATGTAAGTAATTTACTGGAAAAGGGTAATATGATGATATTATTGGTAGTTAAGCAGGCTTATGGCTGGAACTATGGCTCAAGGCATAATCATAAAATTCCGGAAGAACTAGACGTGGCTAATAAAATTCCAATTGATTCAATGCTGCTTGATGTTGGCATGCGTGAATATGCTTCGGCATTACACATGAATATGTATCTTAAATTTTATATTCCTCTTCAAACAAAAAAAATATCTGAGGAAAACGAAATCGATGGGATGAGAATCCCGCTAATGGTAGAGAAGAAAATTTACGATAGTAAATATCCATCATTTATGGAGGAATTTCTGCTAGCAAAAAATGTAGACATGTTATTAACTTCTTTAGGTATTACACCAACAATAGATACGGTTTACAAAAATTTCAGAAATAAATACTCTACTTCTTCTTACTTATCTCCATTAAGAAACCGGTATGATACATGGCTAGCCATTTCACCAGGCAAGACAGCGCCAGATGTTAAAGGTTTGACAATGAATGGTGCATGGCTTTCACTTAACGACCTTAAAGGGAAGATTGTTTATATTGATGTGTGGGCAACTTGGTGTGGACCTTGCAGAGATGAGCTTCCATATGCTAAGAAACTTCAAAAAAAATTTGAGAACAACAATAGAATCGTCTTTTTGTATGTGTCAGTGGATAGGGATCAAGAAGTTTGGAAGAAAATGCTTCAGCAAGATCCTGATTTTAAAGGGACCCATATTATAGAAGTAGTGGGAAAGGGCATACCGATTCGGAATTCATATCACATTGCAGGAATACCAAGATACATTTTGGTTAATGAAAATGGATTAATTGTCAATGTGGATGCCCCACGACCATCCTCTAAGGAAATTGAAACGGAAATAGATAAGCTCTTGGCCCCTAAAAATTAGGTATAAATTTAAAACTTTTATAATTGATCTTCCTAATCAGACGTCCGTTGATCTCTTTCCTTTCATAAGTGAGAATAGTCCAGTCTTTTTGGAGTTGTAATCAAACCAATCTTTTGGAATTTAAAGCAGGCTGGATCAGGCCGGAATTCAATCTGATGAGCTTGGCCTTAAGTTGTCTTCAGGTAAAGAAATTCTATCCCCAGGTTACATTGTATTCTGATGATGTGGCTGCGAAAATGCTGATTGATACATTGAAGCTTCCCTACGACAATCTTATTTGTGAATTAGATGTTCTAAACAAATACCATCCGCAACTTTGGGCTTTACCAAAAATATACACGTATGGTAAGCAGGAGACTCCTTTTTTGCACGTCGATGGAGACGTTTTCATCTGGAAGGAATTTGACGAAATACTGCTTCAAGGTCAACTCATTGCTCAAAATGAAGAAGCCGCCACAGATTATTACGAAGCAATCATTCAATCTTTGGAAAAGGAGCTATCCTATTTTCCCCCCGAAATAATTTCAGAAAGGGCATCAAAGGAATCACTACATGCATTTAATGCAGGCATTATGGGCGGTCGTGATGTGGATTTTTTTAAAACCTTCTCAGAAAAGGCTTTTCAGTTTATTGAACGAAATAAAAATGACTTTTCTAGAATAAATGTTTCATCGTTTAATATTTTCTTTGAGCAATACTTGTTTTATTGCTTAGCGAAGAATGCGGGTAAACAAGTAAGCGTTTTAATCAACGAAGTGATTTTTGATAACAGGTACAAAGACCTGGGGAATTTTATAGATGTGCCGCATATTAAAAAATATCTGCACTTAATCGGCAATTATAAAAGAAACAGACAGACTTGTGAACAACTAGCCAACAGGCTCAGACAGGATTACCCCGAACATTATTACCGCATTATCGCACTTTTCAAAAGCAACAAAGTTCCTTTGCTTAGGGACTATTATTGGTTTGAAGCTGATTTCTCTGAGCAAAACCTTTTGGATAAGCATAATCTCTTACAGGAAACTTTCTTCAACAAGAAGCTTGCGTTGAACGATGAAACAGCAATAAGTAACCCCGTTTTAAATGAATCTGTTTATTTTAGAGGTTTGCTTCTTAAGCCCCTTATCGACTCTGCCAGGACAAATGAACTGATCGGGAATTTTCCGAAAAATGCAGACTTGTTTTTGGAGGATATAAATCAATTTGAGAATGCTCTATTGGGAATTGTTAAAATGAAATTTTCCGTAATATCCAAGAACTATTTGCTTGCCAGAGATACTGGTCGCGCAAAATTCTCGGAATATATTTTTGGCAACCCTCAAACGACGTATGAAAGATCCATTGTTGCGGACAGATTAACTGAAAGAATCAAAAGTCAGTTTGATTGGACGCCATTAGATGAGCTTGATGGTTCGTTGCAAATAACTATTGACAAACTGGGAGACCAAGAGCCTTCAATAGTTTATACCCTGGTGACCCCTGAGTGCGATCAGATAGGCTACTCCCTGGATAGTATTGATGAATTAGATTGTCTTCTATTGGAAACACTCTGCGAGCCTAAGACTATCAGAGAATTATTTAAACAAATAGAGTATGCATTTGATCCTGAAGATTTAGCAAACTCAAAGTCCGAGTTTGAGAAATTAATCTTTGGCAGAATAAAAAAAGGTTTTCAGAATAAGAGTATTGAGGCCGTCATGGATACATATTAGAACATGAGTAAATTTCAATTTTACGGGCAAGCAGATGCAATGG
Organism: Cyclobacteriaceae bacterium; assembly: GCA_025350305.1. GTDB lineage: Bacteria > Bacteroidota > Bacteroidia > Cytophagales > Cyclobacteriaceae > ELB16-189. The sequence continues at coordinate 29,679 of JANXYC010000066.1, forward strand.
ATTGCGGCCCAGCCTGCTTACGAATGATATTTAAGTATTATGGAAAGCAAATAAGTTTAGATAGCCTTAGAAGGGAATCTCAGACTAGCAAAAGCGGTGTTTCACTACTGGGTTTGTCCGAAGCTGCCGAGAAATATGGTTTTCCTACCATCAGTGCTAAAGTTACTTTTGAGCAATTGCTATCCGATGCCCCGCTTCCTTGTATCCTGCATTGGGACCAGTACCATTTTGTAGTACTTACGCCCGCTGCAAATAAAAAGAGATTGACTATTGCAGACCCCGCAAAAGACTTGATCACTTATACCAAAGCAGAATTTTTAAAGTATTGGGTCTCTATCAATGCAAATGGTGAAAGCAAGGGCATCGTCCTGCTTTTAACACCGCGCGGGGCGTTTTATCAGCAAGAAGATGAGAATGATAAAGGGATTAGCTGGGGCTTGCTGAGTAGGTATGCATTCAATTATAAAGCACAGATAGTTCAATTATTTATTGGCTTGCTGGTGGGCAGTTTACTTCAATTGATTTTTCCCTACCTGGCCCAAAGTATTGTTGATACGGGTATCAGCACTCAAAACCTGCCCTTTATCCAAATCATACTCCTTGCCCAATTTGCTCTTTTTTTCGGTCAGACTATTGTAGAATTTATTCGCGGCCGGATTTTACTATTTGTAAGTATACATATCAACCTCTCTATCTTATCCGATTTCTGGATCAAGCTAATGAGGTTGCCTTTAAATTTCTTCGACACCAAACAAACCGGTGATATCCTACAACGGATCCAAGATCACCATCGGATAGAAAACTTCATTACAGGCACAGCATTGCAAACGTTGTTTTCAATTTTCAATTTACTGGTGTTTTCCGTTGTGCTGTTAACCTACAATACAACGGTGTTTGCCATTTTCTTTTTCGGGAGTTCTCTTTATTTACTTTGGATTAGGGTATTTTTAAAATATCGGAGAAAGCTTGATTTCAAGCGTTTTGCCGTGGCCTCAAAAGAGAGTTCGGCCACCATGCAATTGATCCATGGGATGCATGAAATTAAGCTGAACAACGCTGAGCATTTAAAACGTTGGGAGTGGGAAAGCCTGCAGGCATCGCTTTTCAAATTAAATTTTAAATCTCTTTCTGTGAGTCAATATCAACAAGGAGGTGCATTTTTTATCAATCAAGGCAAAAATATTTTCATCACGTATTTGGTTGCGAAATCAGTTTTGGAAGGGCAATTGACGTTAGGCGCAATGTTGGCCATTCAATATATTATTGGTCAGTTAAATAGTCCGGTGGAACACCTTATTTCTTTTAGCCAACAAGCCCAAGACGCAAAAATATCTTTGGAAAGGTTAAACGAAATTCACTTGTTGGAAGAAGAGGAACCCAAAGATCGCACGTTTTCCAATGTAATTTCCGATAACCATAGTATCCGATTAGAGAATCTGATTTTCGCCTATCCTGGTGCCGGCAACTTACCTATCCTATCTAACATAAGCACAGAATTTCCAGGCGGAAAAGTAACAGCCATTGTGGGCATGAGCGGAAGCGGGAAAACGACCATTCTAAAACTTATTCAAAGATTTTATGAAAGCTATGGTGGGGAAATAAAAATTGGGGAAAGTAATTTAAAGTACCTAAGCCCTTATTATTGGCGGAGCATATCCGGCAGCGTGATGCAGGACGGTTATATCTTTAGCGATTCCATTGAGAAAAATATTGCTGTGGGTGATGAAAGCATTGACTATCCAAAACTGATACAAGCATGCAAAGTAGCTAGCATATTAAGTTTTATAGAATTTATACCATTAGGCTTTAATACAAAAATTGGAGCCGAGGGCAATGGGATAAGCACGGGGCAAAAGCAACGGATATTAATCGCGCGCGCGGTTTATAAGAACCCCAAATTTATTCTGTTTGATGAAGCCACCAACGCATTGGATGCTAACAATGAAAAGACCATAATGGAAAATCTGCAAGAATTTTTCAAAGAAAGAACAGTAATCATAGTAGCCCATCGGCTAAGCACTGTAAAAAATGCGGATAAAATTGTTGTGCTTGAGAACGGTAAAATAATTGAAGAAGGCCATCATAAAGAACTCACTCAGAGAAAGGGAAAGTATTATGAGTTGGTGAAAAACCAATTGGAACTCGGAACCTAAAACACAATGTCAACAAAGATTTCAAATAACGGTACAACGACTGATATGCCTGAACAAATGAGGGACGTTACTTCTCTGCGTTCAGGGATGATGCAAGAAATTGTGTCCAATAGACCTGGGTTTCTGATTCGTTGGGGGAATTTGTTTTTCTTATTGGTGGTAATCCTGATTGGCATCGCTTGCTGGTTCATCAAGTACCCTGACACGGTGCAAGCCTCTGCAAAACTGACTTCAATAAATGCCCCCAAACCTGTTATAAGTTTAATTGGCGGCAAACTAATAAAACTTTGCATTGCCGAAAATGAATTTGCAAATAAAGGACAGATTTTGGGCTATATCGAATCAACGGCCAATCATGGAGAAGTTTTAATGCTCGCATCAAATCTTGACACAATTCAAATACTGCTCAATCACGAAAAAGCAGATCAAATTAAAGAGTATTTCTCTGGTGCGACAACCCAGTTAGGCGAATTGCAAACAGCGTATCAGACATTTTCACAAACCTTTCATTCTTTTGAGAATTATTTAACAGACGGGTTTTATCTAAAAAAAAGCGCAATGTTATTGAACGATAAAAGTAACTTAATAAAGCTGTACAAGAATTTAAATGAGCAAAGGAAATTACAAGAACAAGATCTTGCACTTATTCAAAAGACATTTGAAGCAAACGAGGCACTCAAAAATAATAAAGTTATTTCCGATTTTGACTATCGCATCGAACTGAGTAAGCTCATAAACAAAAAATTGACATTGCCACAAATCAGGTCAGCCATTATAAGCAACGAAAGCCAACAGACCGAAAAGGAAAAGGAGATAATCGAGTTGGAAAATACCATTAACCAACAAAAGTCTATTTTTCAGCAATCAATTAACACTTTTAAAAGCCAGATTGATGAGTGGAGAAAAAAGTATACTCTCATAGCGCCAATTAGTGGGAAAGTAGCGTTTGCATCATTCGTGCAAGAAAACCAGCAACTACAAGCAAATCAAACAATTTGCTTTATCAATCCTGAAAATAGCCAATACTTTGCAGAAATTGTAATCCCTCAAGGTAACTTTGGTAAAGTAGCTGTTGGCCAACGAGTGTTGTTGAAATTTCAATCCTATCCTTTTCAAGAGTATGGCTCCGTCATTGGTAAAATTGAATTTATCAGTCATATTCCAAGCGAGAATGGTTACTTAGCAAAAGTTGTTTTTACAAATGGGCTTATGACAACGTATAATAAAAAAATCCAGTACCGTGATGGTTTATTGGCAAATGCAGAAATTGTTACTAAGGATATGAGATTACTAGAGCGGTTTTACTATAATATTGTGCGGCAAATAAAAAATTAGTTTTCATCTTTAACTATATTGATGATGAGTTGCAAAATGGACTCCCGATTAAGTGAAGATGACAGTGAAGGGAGATTGAGTAGAATGCATTGGCCAATCCCAGGTTGAAATTTGATTTGATCAAGATATTGAGTAATTTTACTCAATATTCTGAGTAAATTGTAAATGGCCTATCAACGCCCTCAATTACAGCAGGTTATAACCAGATTAAAAGAGCCTAGAAGGTTTATCCAGGTGCTCTATGGCCCGCGGCAGGTTGGGAAAACGACCCTGATCACGCAGGCTTTAGGAAACCTGGAAATACCCAACCATTTTGCCTCTGCTGATCTGGTGACCAACGGCCAGGTATGGATTGAACAACAATGGGAAGTGGCCCGTACTCTTGCTGCTCAATCCAAGGCAAAGGAATTTATTCTGGTGATCGATGAGGTCCAGAAAATTGAAAACTGGAGCGAAGCAGTAAAGCGCTTATGGGATAGAGACTCCCTTTCAAAAGGACCGATCAAAGTGGTGCTGCTGGGCTCCTCCCGGCTGCTGTTACAACAAGGACTTACCGAATCGCTGGCAGGACGGTTTGAGACCATCTACCTGGGACATTGGTCGTTTTCCGAAATGCGGGATGCATTCGGTTTTACACCGGAGCAATTTGTTTGGTTTGGCGGATATCCGGGCGCTGCCTCCCTGATCCACGAGGAGGAACGATGGAAGCGTTATGTAGTGGATTCCCTGATTGAGACCAGTATCACTCGTGACATCCTGCTGTTAACACGGGTAGATAAACCTGCCTTGATGCGCAGGCTTTTTGAATTGGGCTGTGCCGCTTCGGGACAGATTCTGTCATTCACCAAAATCATGGGACAACTGCAGGACGTTGGCAACACTGTCACGCTCGCGCATTACCTTGAATTATTGGAAACTGCAGGTTTACTGGCAGGCCTGGAGAAATTTTCAGGAAAGCAACACCGCCAGCGAGCCAGCAGCCCGAAGTTTCAGGTGTATAACATGGCGTTGCTAAGTGCACAACAAGCGGCCACCTTTGAAGAAACGAAAAGTGACCCTGCGCTGTGGGGCCGGTGGGTAGAGAGCGCCATCGGTACGCACCTGGTGAATGAATCGCTGGCGCATTGTTTTAACCTGTATTATTGGCGCGAGCGCAGCGATGAAGTTGATTTTGTAATGGAAAAAGGAGGGAAGGTGATTGCCCTGGAGGTGAAGACCAACCCCGCCAGGCAAACAAAAGGAATGGCCGCGTTTACAAAACAATGGCGGCCTCATAAAATCCTGATGATTGGAAAAGAGGGTTTGTCATGGCAAGACTTTTTAACTACCCGTGTCAATGATCTTTTCCAATGAGCATTATTAAGTGCCTCGCAAGATTTTCTAAATATCAGGAGGTAATTAATTTTTCTCCACTTTCTTTTTTGGGTACCCAAAAACATTCGAATAAATTATTGACACCACTGCCAATGGAAGAAAGGGCAAACTGAATTTCCCGCTCATTTTTAAACGATCAGCTTTTTAAAAGTGTTCCTGACCTGATTTTGTGTGGCCTTATCCAGTTGACCTATTCTTAAATCAACAAGCTCTTTCTCCAGGGAAGCTATTTTGTGAATGCGTATTACCGAAGGTAATCTCAAACCAAATTTTTCCCAATGTTTTAACTTGATGTCGAATGAGGTGTTGTATAGTTTGCTGGTCAAGCGGCATACGATAATGTCGCCATCGTTGGAATCGAAAATAACTAACGCTGGACGCTTTTTGGAGGAAAGTTCATCTGTAAAAGGAAATTTCAGAAGCACAATGTCACCAAATTTGAGTTCCTCCATACTCAATAGTGATCGTAAACAGAATCTGTTTTAGCGTAACCTTTTAAGAACTGCTCTTTGGTAAGATGTTGAAAATCATCTTTTTCTTTTTGATCGGGCTCGTCCATTAGCACAATCACTCGTACATTCTTATTTTTTGACGTGGTAACTTGCTTATGCAGCTTCTTGGGAATCTGTATCCTGTTGTTTTTAAGCTTTGTCTTAAATTCTACTGCTTTCATTGAAACGAATTTAACCAAAGATACAAATTATAGCGCGTAAGATTTGACTTTTATCCTTGTTTTCGGTTGGGGGTGCTTGGGCGAGAATCTCCTTGAGATGCTGTGTTTTTTATCCGAGTCCTTTTTCGTCAATTAGTTATTTGCTAAAAGCCGCGCTTTAACACGAATGAAGCGCAAGGCATTTTTTAAATCCCCCTATAATTAAATGGTGTAATTTGTTTTAACCGTTTTTTCAGCGCGGCACTGACGTTCAACCCATCAATAAACTTCACGAAACTTTCTTTTGTGATCTTCTCGTTTTTACGTGTCAGCTGTTTCAGGGCTTCGTATGGATTTGGATGTCCCTCTTTTCTCAAGATGGTCTGGATCGCCTCCGCTACCACAGCCCAGTTATCATCGAGGTCTTTATCAATGACCGTGCGGTTCAATTCCAGTTTGTTGATACCCCGTTCCAACGAATGCAACGCAAGCCATGTATGAGCCATGGGTACCCCGATGTTTCGCAGCACCGTCGAGTCGGTAAGGTCGCGCTGAAGTCGTGAGATGGGAAGCTTTGCCGAAAGGTGTTCGAACAATGCATTGGCAAAGCCCAGATTACCTTCTGCATTTTCAAAGTCGATGGGGTTTACTTTATGTGGCATGGCCGATGAACCTACTTCTCCGGCCTTGATCGTCTGTTTGAAATAATTCATCGCAATGTATTGCCACACGTCGCGACTGTAGTCAATGAGAATCGTGTTGATCCGTTTCAGATTGTCAAACAAGGCCGCCAGGTTATCGTAGTGCTCTATTTGTGTGGTTGGATGGCTTCGGCTCAGACCTAACGTTTTTGAAACAAATTGATCAGCAAACTTTATCCAATCGACGTTAGGATATGCGATGTGGTGTGCGTTGAAATTACCGGTTGCTCCGCCAAATTTGGCCGAATGTGGAATGGTCTTTAATAATTCAAGTTGCCGTTTGATTCGTTCAGAAAATACAGCCATTTCTTTTCCAAGACGTGTTGGTGATGCCGGCTGACCGTGCGTCCGTGCCAGCATGGGGACATCTTTCCATTTCGTGGCCTGTTGATTGATCAACCTCACGGTGGCGTTGAGCTTGGGCAGGAATTCATTTTCCAAAAACTCCTTTAGCAACAGGGGTGCTGCTGTATTATTAATATCCTGGGAGGTAAGACCAAGGTGTATAAATTCTTTAAATGCCGATAGCCCGGTTTTATCGAACATCTCCTTTAAGAAATACTCCACCGCTTTCACGTCATGATTGGTGGTCTTCTCAATGGTTTTTATTTTGATGGCTGCAGCTTCATCAAACTCGTTGTAAAATGACCGAAGCAGGGAAAACTTTTTCTTTGGAAAGGATTTCAATTCGGGAAGGGGCCACTCACATAAAGCAATAAAATACTCGATCTCAATCCGCAGCCTGTACCGGATGAGGGCATATTCGGAGAAATAGTTTGAAAGGAGTGAGGTTGTTGGAAAATAACGACCATCCAATGGCGAGATAGCCGTAAGGGAGTTCAGTTGCACAGTGGGCTTGTTAAACCGCTAAAATAAATCTTTTTAACGAATCCTTAACTTTTCGTTCAATTCTGGGTGTTAGAAATTCAGATTGAATGGTTTAGTTTTGTGCCCTTTATGAAACGACTTTGTAAGGTTGTGTTTATTTTTTTTGCCGTCGTGGATAGCTCATTTGTTTTCTCTCAGACAAAGAATGCTCCCGGCACGGAATTGCCGATCAGGAAAGCAAAGGGGCTGATGGTGCTGGACGGTAAACTGGATGAGGAAGATTGGAAAGAAGCGGGGATAGCTAAAGATTTTTTTCTGAACTACCCGGTGGATACCGCGGCGGCACCGTTCCAAACCGAAGCGCGCCTGACATTTGATGACCATGCCTTATATGTTTCGTTTGTTTGCTATGATGACAACACACCCAATGTTATACAATCTCTGCGAAGAGATTTTGACTATGGAAGCAATGATAACGTCGGTGTTTTTATTGGACCTTATAATGATGCCATCAATGGATTTTATTTTGTGATTACTCCGCAAGGTGTCCAGTTGGAAGGAACTATTGCGGGCGCGGGTGCAGATGATCGAGGTTACAATCCTACCTGGGACAATAAATGGTATTCGAAGGTGACCAAATTGGAAGATCGGTGGATCGCCGAACTCATGATTCCGTTTAAAAGTTTTCGGTTTAAGAGTGAGTTACCAGAGTGGAATATCACCTTCCAGCGATATGACCTTAAGCGAAATCACGTCAGCAGTTGGATAGCAACGCCCATTCAATTCTTTGGCACCTCGTTCGCATACGCTGGCAAGTTAGCTTGGAAAGATCTTCCTCCGCATCACACAACGAATATCTCGCTCATTCCCTACCTGGCAGGCGGATCCACAACCGATAAAGCAACCGAACCTCCTTCAAAAACAACCGACTTGCAGACAGGCTTTGATGCAAAAATAGGCGTTACCCCTTCGCTTAATTTGGACCTGACGGTAAATCCGGATTTTTCTCAAGTGGAGGTCGACCGCCAGGTGATCAATCTCACGCGTTTTGAATTCCAGTTTCCGGAACGAAGGCAATTCTTTCTTGAGAATAGCGACTTGTTTGATCGCATGGGATGGCCGACAGCGCGCCCATTTTTTTCGAGGAGGATTGGTTTGGTCAGGGACTCGACAGGTACGTTAAAGAAAGTACCAATTTTATACGGCGCTCGCTTAAGCGGATCGCTTTCGAAGAAATGGCGTTTGAGTGTGCTGAACATGCAAACCCAAGAGAAATTGTCGATGGGTCTTCCGGGTCAGAATTTTACCGTCGTAGCAATTCAACGCAACTTCTGGAAGCAATCCAACATCCAGCTCTCTTTTGTCGATAAGGAATCAATCGGCGTTAGGGCGGGTGACTCGGTGAAATTCTTTTACAGCGATCTGTGGAAGCGAAAAATTATGGGTAATAATACCGTCAAAGTATTAAATCAATTTAACAGCACCGTAACCCTTGATATCGAATCGCGCAGCGTTGACAATACGTGGTACTCAAGTCTGTACTTTAGTCAGTCGTTTGATTCATTTACCATAAGCGACCATCTGACCGGTGGGGGATTTGTTCAATACACCAGGCGAAATATTCAGTTGGCATTTGGAGAGACACTTCTCCAAAAGAATTACAATGCGGAGGCTGGCTACGTTCCCAGTCATGGTGTCTATCCTGGGGTTAATAATACGTTTGCAAGTATCTATGGTACATTTTATCCCAAGAACAAGATTGTGGCAAAAATGGGCCCTACCCTGGATTTGAATCTTAACACGATTCCAGGCGGCATCATTACTGATAAGACGGCTACCCTGGGATATTCTTTTAATTTCCTGAACACGGCGATGTTCGGTGTATCCTACTTTTATGTTTTTCAAGAGCTTACCAATTCATTCAATCCAATTGATAAACAAAAGTTTACCAATTATTTGCCAGGGGACCGGTACAACTGGAACCGCTATTCAATCTTCTTCCAATCCAATCAGCGAAAAGTTTTTCGCTACTCACTGGGAACCAATACAGGAGGATTTTACAATGGTGATAACCTGAATTTTAATGGAGAAATAAATTTTCGTTATCAGCCTTTTGGCAGTGTGTCCGTCAGGTTTGATTATAATGATCTGAAACTCCCTGAAAATTTTGGAAGAGAGAAACTTTTTGTGGTAAGTCCTCGCGTAGACCTGACATTATCCAGCAAAATTTTCCTCACCACGTTTGTTCAATACAACACCCTGCTGGACAACGTAAATCTCAACGCACGTTTTCAATGGCGGTATAAACCTGCGAGCGACTTTTTTGTTGTGTACACCGAAAACTATCTGCCTGAAACATTTGGAAGCAAAAACCGGGCACTGGTGTTCAAATTCACCTATTGGTTTAATATTTAGAGGAGAGTTTGTAGCTTTACGACTGTTTTAAGTGGATTGTATTTCAAATTGTGGGAGTTAAACTACTTCCATTGGGCTAAAGCCCTTTAAGTACCTGCAAAATTACCCCGGCCTAAAGGCCAGGGCAATTCGACTATTTGAAATGCTCTCTTTAATTTGACTAAAACTATGTATTCCAATGGCATTCAGCCTATTTAAGAAATCCGAAAAGAAAGAAGAAACGCACAGCGGCCCGCACTACTATGACCTCAAAGTGAAAAAGATAGTACACGAGACGAAGGATGCTATTTCGATCGTATTTGAGCAACCGGCTTCCAGAAAAATTTCTTATCGGTCCGGTCAGTTTTTAACGTTGATTGTATCCATTCAGGGCAAGGATGTTAGGCGGGCCTACTCACTTTGTTCTTCGCCCTTTGTAGATTCTGATTTAATCGTTTCTGTAAAACGTGTGGATAACGGACTGATGTCCAACTGGCTTCCAGACAATTTGAAAGCGGGCTCGACACTCAAAGTGATGGAGCCGATGGGTCAGTTCACCACGGACTACCAAAAAGAAAGGAAACGCCACCTTATTATGTTTGCAGGTGGCAGTGGTATTACCCCGATGATGTCGCTCATCAAGAGTCTTCTTACCCAGGAGCCCGATAGCATTGTCTCACTCATTTACTGCAACCGTAACATTGAAAGTATTATTTTTAAAGAGGAGTTGACCAAACTGGAGGCGAAGTATGAAGGGCGTCTGCACGTAATTCAGGTATTGGACGAGGCGCCGATGAACTGGCAGGGTTATTCCGGTTTGCTCAATCATGAGATGTTGACAAAATTATTTGAGCGCATTCCCAACTGGGGCACGGAGAAATCAACGTATCTTATGTGCGGGCCGGAGGGCATGATGAAAAATGTAGAGACCCTGCTCGATCAACACCACATTCCCAAAGAAAATATTTTTAAGGAAAGTTTTGTTTCGCCCACCATCGCCAAAGAACAGAAGAAAGAGACGGCTCCTGCTGCTGAAAACAAAGCGAGGGAGGTAACGATCCGCTATGACGGGCACGAATACAAAGTTTTAGTGCAACCCAACCGCGCTATCCTCGAGACAGCCCTTGATGCCGGCATCGACTTGCCGTACTCGTGTCAAAGCGGACTTTGCACTGCCTGCCGCGGAAAAGCCCTTTCCGGAAAAGTGAAGCTCGATGAAGAAGAAGGTTTATCCCAATCCGAGCGCGATGAAGGGTATGTGCTGACGTGTGTAGGTCATCCGCTTACGGATGATGTGGTGATTGAGATTGGGTGAGTGGTAAACGGTAATCCCGGTAATCACCGATCACCGATTACCGATCACCGATTACTGATCACCAATTCACTTACTCACCCCCGCCCCGTGTTGGTGTTTGCGATGGACTTGCGGGCGACGACACCAACGCACACAATTACGTAAAAGCCGCACAAGATTCTCTTGCGGTAGCTTTAAGCCCTATAAAATCAAGATGAGAACACTGTTCGCCCGCTATTGGTAGACCCTGACGTAGTCGACTTCCATTCTTTGTGGCCAGATAGAATCATCAACTCCCTGCCTGCCGCCCCAATTGCCGCCGACAGCCAGGTTCATGATCAAATGAAATCGCTGATCGAAAGGCCAGCCTTTGAAATCTTCTTTTGGATCGCGGTTTACCGAATGATATAATGTATCGTCCACAAGAAAATCCATTTTGTTTTCACTCCAGTGGATGGCATACACATGCTGCTCATCCATACAGGTGGGTACTGTTATCTTACCTTCCTTTTGTGTTCCCTTGCCATGGTTGTACGTCTCGGTGTGAATGGTGCCATGAACTACCCACGGATCGAAACCAACATGCTCCATGATGTCGATCTCACCGCTCTCGGGCCAGCCACCATACTTCCAATCCGTGGAGAGCATCCAGATGGCAGGCCACGTGCCTTTGCCTCGTGGGAGCTTCGCCTTCACTTCAATTCTCCCATACAGCCAATCGCCTTTGTGTTTGCTCACCACACGGGTTGATGTGTACGGCTTACCGCTCTTCTCCTCTTTGTGCGCTTCAATAATTAACATACCGTTTTGTACACGCACGTTTTTTGAATCTTTGGTATAATATTCCAGTTCATTGTTTCCCCAACCGCAGACGTTCGGGCAGCCATCTCCCAGGTCGTAATTCCATTTGGTTGAATCGGGTGAGCCAGCGTAATTGAATTCATCGGACCAAACCAGCCGTGGTCCAACAACCTTCATACTTTTGAATGAAGTGACTAAAATTATTAAGATTAGAAAAAGAGGTAGCCTTGCTAGGGTCATAACTAAAGCAATGGTATGACTTTGTTGTTGAAAAAACAATTTCAGGAATCATGAGTGACTTCAAGAAATTCACATCGAAGGAAGTAGTCGAGGCTATTCCGGATATAAACGAGATCTGGAAAGAGTGGCTCATAAAACGCCGGGAATTTAGTCTTAGCTTTGTGTATGAGAATTTTGAACATTCTTGTGGTTGTTCTAATTGGACACACACTTTTTGGGCAGACCGGCCCGGCGGGTGTTGGTACTTCTGCAAACAACCCATTATGGCTTAAGGCCGATGCAGGTACCTCGACAACCACCAACGGAAGCCCGGTCAGCGCGTGGAATGACCAGTCCGGAAACTCAAATAACGCCCTTCAAACCACCTTTCTAACTCAGCAACCTCTCTACGTGTCTTCGTTGATGAACGGAATGCCCGCCATTCAATTTGATAATGCCGCAGGGCCCAACAACGACGAGTTAATCGTGGGAGATAATAACAATCTGGACAATACCCCAGGACTTACCATTTTCAGCATTTCTCAACCTAATACTTTGAATGGTGCAGCGAGGGCGATTGTGTCCAAACGTCAGAATGTTGGCAATAATGAGTCCTACCTGATCTTCTTTTTCACGGGCAATGCTATTGACGTCGACATCGATTCAAATGGCGACCGCTGGGCTACTACCGCTACATTCAGTATTAACAACAACTACCTGCTCACACTATTCTATGATGGCACGCTTGCTGCCGCATCCAGGACCGGCATGTACGTGAATGAAACATTCGATGGGTCGCACACCGAAACAAGCGCGTCGATTCCTAACTATCTCTCCAACCTGACGATTGGATCACTTAACCAGGGCGACGGCCGGGCATTCGGTGGACATATTGCAGAAGTGATCATCTATACAAAAGCCTTGAATAAGGCGGAGAGAATTGTTGTGAGCAATTACCTTTCGGCCAAATACAACATCACCATTCTAGCAGCTTCCGATCTGTATGTAGGAGACAATCCTGGAAATGGTAACTATGATTTTGAGGTGGCCGGCATCGGTACAGAAGCATCCGGAAGCTCGACCGCTGCTTCATCAACAGTGACCGGTGGTCTCGGCATTACCCAGGTAAGCGGTTTTCAAAACGGGGATTATCTGATATACGGTCACCAAACAGGAGCCAACTCCAATTCAAATGCGGATGTTGGAGGGATGACTGGAGTCAATAACTCCAGATGGAACAGGGTCTGGTACCTGAATGTCACCAACGCAGGAGCGAATGAAAACGTGAACATCGTCTTTAATACAAATGATGGCGGTACACCCGTGACACCAACAGTTGCTGGAAATTATGTTTTGCTCTTCCGTGCGGGCCAAGCCGGCAACTGGACAGAACTCGTTACAGCCACCTCCATCGCAGGGCCCCAGATTACTTTCTCCGGCGTCACCATAACAACCAATGGTTACTATACTATTGGAACACGAGACAATACGGCAAGCCCGCTTCCGATCGGATTGCTTGAGTTTATTGGAAAGCAGACAGAAAAGGGCACCAAGCTGAGCTGGACAACAGAGACAGAATTGAATAACAATTTTTTTACGGTGGAGCGATCTCCCGATGGGTATAATTTTGAAAAACTGATTGATATTCCCGGGGCTGGCAATAGTTCTCAACAAAAAAAATACACTGCCCTGGATCCTTTATCGTATCCTGATAAAACCTATTACAGGCTAAAGCAAACTGATTTCAACGGCGCATTTACGTATTCGAAAGTGATCAGCGTTGCAACGGATGTGTCCTTACCATCATTCAAGCTATACCCTAATCCTGCTACCGGGCGGATAAACATAGAGCTGACTGGCGAATGGAAGGGATTGTCCATCAAAATATTTGATTCCAAAGGTCAGCCTGTTTCTTTTGAGTACACGGCACAGGGTTCACTAGTCATCATCAATACCCATGATTTTCAAAAAGGACTTTATGTCGTTCAGGTGTTTGATGGAAGTTCCATCTGGACGCAGCGAGTCATTATTGAATAAGGGCCCGGTATGTGTTAAGGTGTTTATGTTGTACCCTCTGACATTGAGTCAAACTCCAGATCCTGAATGTTCACAATCAACCCATGAATTATTCTGACCAAAACCGTCATCGTTCCGTATTGATTAAGATCGCCCGAAAGGCGTTGACAGACAGAGAATTTCTTCCTGATTTCTCAGCGCGGGCCCTTCAAGAGCTAACTGGAATAAATAATCCCGCCTCGAGCGTTAATGGTGCCCAGCGTGACCTCAGGAACTTGCTATGGTGCTCTATCGACAACGACGATTCGCTGGATCTGGATCAGCTTACATTTGCCGAAGCCCTGCCGGCAGGAGTGGTGAAGATATTCATTGCTATTGCCGATGTTGATGCATTGGTGAAAAAACAATCGGCGCTGGACGATCACGCGCGACAAAATACCACCTCCATCTACACTGCCGGTGGAATTTTTCCCATGCTCCCCGAGAAACTTTCTACCGATCTTACCTCGCTTAAGTACGATGCTGATCGTCGGGCGTTGATAATCGAGATTATAGTAGCGACCGATGGCGCTGCCCAAAATTCAGATATCTACACGGCACTCGTTCGTAATCGCGCCAAGCTGGCCTACAACAGCGTGGGCGCCTGGCTGGAGAATACAGGACCGATGCCAAAAGCGTTGGCCTCCGTTCCTGGACTTGACGCCAACCTCCGCCTCCAGGATCGGGTGGCTCAAAAATTGAAAGCATGCCGGCAAGAGCACGGGGCTCTTCACCTGCAGACCACTGAAGCGCGCGCTGTTTTTGATAATGACGTGCTGGTTGACTTGCAAACGGAGACCACTAACCGGGCGAAAGAACTCATTGAGAATTTCATGGTCCTCGCCAATGGTGTTACCGCAAGATATCTCACCGGTAAAAAGTTTCCCACCCTGAGACGTGTGGTCCGCATCCCAAAAGATTGGGACAGGATCGTGGAGCTGGCCCATGAACAGGGCTTTGATTTGCCAAAGACCCCGGACTCGAAGGCATTGGATGGATTTCTTCTTTTCGCGGAAGCAAAAGACAAGGTCCGCTTTCCCGACATCTCGCTCAGCGTCGTGAAGCTTTTAGGAAGCGGCGAATATGTTGTGAACCTTCCGGGCGAGGCTCCCATTGGGCACTTCGGACTTGCTGTGAAAGATTACTCTCACTCCACGGCACCCAATCGTCGATACCCTGATGTCATTACGCTGCGGTTATTGAAAGCAACAATGAGTGACCTTCCGGTGCCGTACACCAACAATGAATTGAAAGCGCTTGCAACACATTGTACTGAAAAAGAGGATGATGCCAAGAAAGTTGAACGGCAGGTACGGAAATCGGCCGAAGCCATGTTGCTGGAACACCAGATCGGAAAACAGTTTGATTCAATTGTTATGGGCGCATCCGCCAAAGGAACGTGGGTGCGCTTATTTCATCCACCTGTAGAAGGTAAACTGGTTCAAGGTTTTAATGGCTTGAAAGTAGGACAGCAGGTGCGGGTGCAATTGATTCATACGGAAGTGGAGCGGGGATTTATTGATTTTAAAAAAGTTTGAATAGGGACTTCCTTCCTATAACATGGTTTCGGAAAGCTTCAACTTTCATTGGCCTCATTCATCAACTATTTTTCAGTAAGATGCCCGTTTTAACTACCTTAAAATTAAATTCAAACCCAATCTCTCCCTCTCCCCTGGAGAGGGTCGGGGTGAGGCTGTACTAACATGAAAATACTGCCACTTCTAGTCATTTGTCTATCTATTTTCATTACAATTCATTCACAACCCACCATCCGCCGGATTGATCCGCCCAACTGGTGGATCGGAATGAAAAACCCGGATGTACAATTATTGGTTTACGGACCGAAAGTCGGAACACTCACGTACACCATCAATTATCCCGGGGTCACCCTGGTGAAAACCAACAAAGTTGAAAATCCGAACTATGCGTTTCTGGACTTAAAGATCGCACCTTCTGCAAAAGCTGGAATACTAAAAATAGTTGGCCAATCAGGAAGTCAATCCATTACACAGCAGTATGAGTTGAAGGCTCGCTCGAATGAACCCAAAGGAAGTGGTGTAACCTCTGCAGATTTAATTTACCTGATTATGCCGGACCGTTTTGCCAACGGAGACCCATCGAACGACAAATTCTCTACCATGCTGGACCCTGCCGCTGACACTAAAAATCCGTACTTACGTCACGGTGGCGATCTGAAAGGTATTGCAGATCATCTGAATTACCTGCAGGAATTGGGGGTTACAGCACTATGGCTTACACCAGTGATTGAAAACGATGAGGTTTTAAAAAAAGAGGCCCCCGACAGGATGCAGGCGGGTTATCACGGCTATCACTTTACGGATCACTATCAGATTGACCGTCGCTTTGGAGGAAATGAAGGTTACATCCAGTTTTCAAAAGCAGCACATCAGCGTGGTATGAAGATTGTTCAGGACGCGGTTTATAATCACATCAGCGATGACCAC
The DNA here is from genome assembly GCA_025350305.1 of Cyclobacteriaceae bacterium. Lineage (GTDB taxonomy): Bacteria > Bacteroidota > Bacteroidia > Cytophagales > Cyclobacteriaceae > ELB16-189. Next base: position 45,950 of record JANXYC010000066.1, read on the forward strand.
TGGATGTATAAAGACCGTCCGACCAATGACTGGTTTAATAATTGGCCCTCCTACACGAACAGCTCCCACAAAGAACAGCCGCTCTTTGACCCGCACAGCGCGGCGATCGACCGGGATGTTATGCTGGACGGTTGGTTTACGCCGTTCCTTCCGGACTTCAATCAGCGCAATCCCTTCCTGGCTAATTATTTAATTCAGCATGCGATCTGGTCCACTGAAATGTTTAACCTCGATGCCTGGCGTATTGACACCTATAAATACAACGACCAGCCTTTTATGAACCGTTGTAATCAGGCGCTCCTCACGGAATATCCAAACATTTTGCTCTTTGGCGAATCCGTGGCTTCCAGTCCGCTTAGTCTTTCTTATTTCGTTAAAAGCAATGTGAATTACCCATTCAAAAGCAACCTACCGGGTGCAAATGATTTTCCATTGAACTATGCTTTCAATGATGCCCTGCGCCAAAACTTTGGATGGGATGAAGGCGTGAGCCGCGTTTACCAGATCATTTCACAAGACGCCGTGTATGCTGATCCCATGAAGCTTGTGACACAACTCGACAATCACGACATGGACCGCTACCTCTCCACCATTGGAGATGATTTTAATAAATACAAAATGGGGGTAACATGGCTGTTGACGACTCGCGGTATCCCATCCTGGTATTACGGAACGGAAATTTTAATGAAGAATATCAGAGTGCCAACCGACGCAGAGGTGCGCAAGGATTTTCCGGGAGGTTTTCCGGGTGATGCAGAAAATAAATTCACGAGAGAAGGCCGGAATCAAAAAGAAAATGAAGCCTTCGATTTTGTGAGTAAACTTGCCAACTACCGGAAAAACACGCCGGCGCTTCATTCCGGGAAACTTATGCAGTATGTGCCCCGGGAGGGCATGTATGTCTACTTCCGGTATGATGCGTCCAAAACCATTATGATTGTTACCAACACTTCGGATAAAGAGATGAGTCTTGACACCGCGCGCTTCACCGAAAGGATGAAAGGCTTTAGTAGTGGGAGGAATGTGATTACCAATGAGCTATTCAACGACCTCTCGCGCATGAACCTTCCTGCTAAAACGGCGATTGTATTGGAGTTGATAAAGTAAGGGTTTGTAATACGAACCGTGTTTACGTTGACTCATTTAACATAAACACATTGACACGTAAACACCTTGCTCACTGTCTTTGACCAACCAAATCTTTGTAGCCTATGAGTTGTATGCCTTTTTGCTTAATGAAGCGCTTAACTTTTTCATTGGTAAACATTTCCGTTACCCCCTGACGATCCGCAGCAACATTTTCATATCCGACATGAGAAACGGCTCGCAATTCATCATTGTCGAAACCGGGATGCTCAACAAACAGATAGGTTTTGTCTGGCTCGAGTTTGGCAAGCATCATTAGAATGCTTTGGATCTTCTGTTCGGGAGTAATGTGTGTTCCTTCGTAGCCAACCGGGATTACCTGGAAGTCTTTCGGGTCAATGTCAATTTTGAATTCTTTCGCGAGTCTTTTGGTAAGCGCTCTTACTTCATCGGTGAGGCCGGTGCAATTCATGTGAGAAGACAAATGACTTATGTGTGGAATGTTTTTCAACCCAATTGAAAGTTGCGCACGAAATTCTTTTTCAATATCGGCGATGTTCCAGTTGTTTTCGGCGATGGACTGACCGGGATAATTTTTATTAGCCACCACCATTGGATAGAAATAACCGTTTGGGTCCTTCAAGCTTGGGCAGTCAGAAAGTGGGCGCCACTTTACATTATCCCATTCGCTGGTGATGGCCAGATGAATACCCACATCCACAGCAGGATTTTGCTGCAGCAACTTTACTGCTTCCGGGAACCACGGTGACGGCACAATTACTTCAATCGAGGTTTCAATGCCCTCTTTATAGGATTTGATGATGGCTTCGTTTCCGGAATGCGAATACCCCATGTCATCACCGCGGACGATCAGACGGGGTGGTTTTTGCTGGGCAGGGGATGGGGTAAACGAAATCAAGAGGACACAAGCAATGATGTATTTTTTCATGGTGGAAGTTAAGAAGAGGTATATGGAAAAGAAAATCGAAAAACGGGGTTAGTTAATGAATGCATTTCACGCAAAGGACGCAAAGATTAATTCCGCAAAGGACGCAATGTTTTATATTCTTACTGCGGCTTTGCAGAGCTTTCCGTAGCGTTTTTGCGGAAGAGCATTTCGGTCGTACACCACTCACGGATGAATTTCTGAATTTTAGTTTAACTTTCAGTTACACTGAATCCTATTATTATGAAAAGGTCTTTTTTAATGGCCCTCCTGGTACTGCTTATCATAAGTTGTAGCCGCGATACGAACAGATCAACTGACTTAAAACTCAAAGCTTATTTTGATGCTGGCACCATCCCTGCAGCCATTATGGGAAGCACGGATGAAAAAGGAAATGCGGCATTCTTCGCCT
>JANXYC010000083.1 GCA_025350305.1 Cyclobacteriaceae bacterium
CCTGGCCGGGCTATAACATTTCAAATCCGGCATATTCTCCGGATGGGACACAAATCTTGTTTTCAGCGCAGGCGATTCAAAATCGTCATGCCACCCAAAATCAGCTGGCAGTAGTGGCATCAACAGGGGGCAAGCCTCAGGTTATTACCGCCACTCTTGATCGTGATGTAAACGGAGCAGTCTGGTCGGCCGATAGCAAGACAATTTATTTTGCTTCACAGACCGAAGGTGATATTCCTATTTTCAGCGTCCCCGCCAAAGGCGGAACGATTTCAAAAATAGTTGGCAACGACAATGGTGTAAATGATTTTGATGTGCGGGGGGATAAGGTTGTGTTTGGACTTACCGAAACAAAGAATCCTTGGGAAGTTCACCTTCTCAACCTGAAGGATAAAAGCACGCGGCAACTTACCAAACTTAATGAGGGGTGGATAAAGGACAAACAAGTAATTAGTCCGAAGGAATATTGGATGACACGACCCGATGGAACAAAAGTGCAATATTGGGTGATGGAGCCGGTTGGCAGAAAAGACGGCATGAAGTATCCCACGATTCTAAACATTCATGGAGGTCCAACGGCCATGTGGGGTCCCGGTATTTTTTCGATGTGGCATGAATACCAGTTGGAAAATAGCTGGGGCTATGGTTTGGTTTACTGCAACCCTCGCGGTAGTGGTGGCTATGGGGATAAATTCAAAAAAGCAAATTTTAAAGACTGGGGCACAAGTCCGGCAGGAGATATTCTTGGTTCGCTCGACGATGCTATAGGTAAAAATTCTTGGATTGACAAAGACCAGCTTTTTGTAGAAGGAGGAAGTTACGCGGGCTACATGGTGGCATGGCTGATAAGTCACGATAACCGTTTCAAAGCAGCTAATGCGCAACGTGGTGTTTACGATTTAACCACCTTCATGGGTGAAGGTAACGCCTGGAGCCTTGTTCCAAATGATTTTGGAGGATATCCATGGCAAAAAGAAACAAAGGCGCTGCTGGATGCAAACTCCCCTTATTCGTATGTCGATAAAATCAATACTCCGCTGCTGATCATTCACGGCGATCAGGATTTGCGCACTGGAGTAGTGCAATCAGAAATGCTTTTCAAGAGCTTGAAAGTTCTGAACAAGCCGGTAGAATATATCCGTTACCCCAAGGAAGGACACGAACTAACGCGCAGTGGGAATCCCGGAAGGATGATGGATCACATGCTGCGGGTGATTGAATTCTTTGAGAGATATGCTAAGCATCCTGAGCCGGTGGCGGCTGGGTCAAAGTAAGATCGGCAATTGTTTCCCTCAGACTTCGCAGATGAGCGTAGATTTTTTAATAATCTGCGAAAATCCGCGGGAGACAAAACTGTAAATCAGTAAACCAAATTTTTCTCCATCATAAACTCTGCGATCTGCACCGCGTTTGTTGCTGCTCCTTTTCGCAGATTGTCAGCAACGACCCACAGGTTCAGTGTTTTTGGATTTGATTCATCGCGGCGGATTCTTCCAACGAATACCTCGTCTTTTCCTTGTGATAAAATCGGCATGGGATAGATGTTGTTTTTCACATCATCCATCACGACCACACCCGGAGTGTTTTCCAACAGCTCACGCACCGTGGCAAGATCAAAATCCTTGTGGAACTCGGCATTGACCGCTTCGGAATGGCCTCCGATAGTCGGGACGCGTACCGTTGTGGCGGTAATGCCAATAGAAGAATCGCCTAATATCTTGCGGGTCTCATGTACCATCTTCATTTCCTCTTTCGTATAGCCATTGTCGAGGAACATATCGATGTGAGGTAATGCGTTCATGTCAATACGGTGAGGGTACACTTTTGTCCCGTCAATACCGTTGCGCTCATCCATGAGTTGTTGCACGGCATCTTTACCGGTTCCTGTTACAGACTGATACGTTGCTACTACGATTCTTTTGAGTTTGTATTTTACATGCAGCGGGGCAAGCGCCATCACCATCTGAATAGTAGAGCAGTTGGGATTGGCAATGATTCGATCATCGATGCGAAGTACATGGCCGTTGATTTCGGGTACGATCAATTTTTTAGTAGGATCCATTCTCCAGGCAGAAGAATTATCAATCACAATCGTGCCCTTCTCCGCAAATTTGGGTGCCCATTCCAGGGAGGTATTTCCACCGGCAGAAAAGATGGCGACATCGGCGGCCAGTCCACAGGCCTCTTCCATGCCGATGATGGTATAACGCTTACTCTTATAAAGAATTTCTTTTCCGACGTTTCTGGCAGAAGCCACCAGATATAACTCATCAAACTGGAAGTTGCGCTCTTCCATTACTTTCAAAATTTCCTGACCCACCAGTCCGGTCGCACCCACCACAACTATTTTCATGATGATTTTAGTTTTAAGAACTACAAAAGTAGCATAAATGGTATTTTGGATGAATGAAGGTGCTGAAAAAGGTGTACAAGGGAAATGCAGGTCACGCAAAGGCCGCTAAGTTAAGGTCGCAAAGCGCGCAAAGATTTGAATGCCTGCGCCTGTTTTGCGGTCTTTGCGTCTTCCTTTGCGCGCTTCGCGTGAAACTGCATTTAAGAACCCAAACAGTCGTACGTCCGCTGAAGATTATAGGGTTTCTGTTTTTTCTTATCCTTCCAGGC
>JANXYC010000099.1 GCA_025350305.1 Cyclobacteriaceae bacterium
GGCATGCACCGTCTGGGATTCGAAGAGTCAGAACTTGAAAACGTGATACAACTTCTTCTACCACAGAAAAACATCACCGTAGCTTCTATTTTCTCGCACCTCTCGGGAGCTGACGAAAAATTGCACGATGATTTTTCAAAAGCGCAGGCGGCGACATTTGTGCGAATGGCCGACCGGTTGGAAGGAGCCTTGGGTAGTAAGCCACTCCGTCATCTGTTAAACTCACCAGGCATCCTTCGCCTACCACAATATCAGTTTGATATGGTGCGTCTGGGTATTGGTTTGTATGGGGTGGACCCAACGGAAGAAAGTAATGCCAACCTTAAACCAGTCGCGACACTTAAAACGGTGATTTCCCAAATAAAAAAAATCAAGGCGGGTGATACGATCGGTTACGGGCGAAAAGGTAGCGCCAAGAAAGACATGACCCTGGCCACACTTGCAATTGGCTATGCCGACGGCTTCAGCAGAAGTTTCAGCCAGGGTAAAGGAAAGGTATTGATTAACGGGCAGCACGCACCGGTGGTCGGAAATGTGTGTATGGATATGACGATGGTAGACATCACAGGCATTGATGCGAGCGAAGGGGATGAAGTGATTATTTTTGGTCCCGGGCTCCCGATCCGTGAAGTCGCCAAATGGATTGATACGATCCCCTATGAATTATTAACGAGTACAAGTGAACGGGTAAAGCGCGTGTTCTACGCCGAATCTCTTTAAATACTGCTTCCCCTCCCCGGAGAGGGGCCAGGGGTGAGGCCTCAATTGTATTTCACATAGTGGTCCCATTTTTCCATTACTTCTTTAAAATCGTTGGGAAGTTCTGAATCAAAGTGCTGGAATTTTTTTGTGGCGGGATGAATAAAGCCCAGGGTTTTGGCATGCAGTGCCTGGCGCGGAATGATCTTAAAACAGTTTTCAACGAACTGGCGGTACTTGGAGAAGGTAGTCCCCTTGAGCACCTGGTCCCCGCCGTACATGGCATCGTTGAATACCGGATGCCCGAGGTATTTCATATGCGCCCGGATCTGGTGTGTGCGGCCCGTTTCAAGTTTACATTCCACTAATGAAACGTAGCGTAACGATCTTAAAATTTTGTAATGGGTAATGGCTGTACGGCCGTGATCACCTTCCGGAAAGGCGGTAGTAACCCTTCGATCTTTTAAGCTTCTGCCAACATTTATATTAATGGTACCAGACGCTAAAGAAGGCTCTCCCCAGACCAAGGCCCAGTAGGTGCGCTCAATGGTGTGATCAAAAAACTGTTTGGCGAGTTGCGTAAGCACTAACTCTGTTTTTGCAATGACCAACAATCCCGATGTGTCTTTGTCAATCCGGTGCACGAGCCCGGGCCTTCCTGTATTGCCTGGCATCTCCGGCAGATTCTGAAAGTGATAGGCTAGTGCGTTGACCAAGGTGCCCGTCCAATTTTGAAAAGCAGGATGCACAACCATACCGGCCGCCTTATTTACAATCAGCAAATGTTCATCTTCGAAAATAATCTCCAATGGAATATTTTCAGGTTTTACATCCGTATCCCGCGGTGGCTCCGGGAATGAAACAGTAATCACATCACCAGGATGAATCTTGTGGTTGGGCTTGATCGGTTTCTCGTTAACTTTGACAAACCCTTCGTGGATGCCACTTTGAATTTTTGTCCGCGTCACGTTTGACAGTCGGTCCATCAGGAACTTATCAATCCTCACCAGGCTTTGGCCGTCATCCACCACAATACGATGGTGTTCAAACAGTTCATCGTCCTCCTGATCCTCCGGATCTTCCCGATCAATATCTTCATTTTTCACGTGGCAAAAGTAGGAAGAAGTAACAAGAAAGAATTTTAAATAATAATAACCTTCTGCTAATTACAACGAGGAGAGGAATTGGCAAGCAGATTCATGCAAAGGAGCGCGCGACGCCTGAACATCAATAAAAAACTTTACGTTTCTTTGCGTAATTATCTTAGCGCCTTTGCGAGACATGCCAGCCTAATCAACGCTAAAGAATTCGTTAGGAAAATATTCTTCAAAAATTCATCTTTCCCTATGACTTTTAAACATTTATCCCATCCCCTTTTTCTCATCGTGCTGGCGGGCTGCAACCCTTCTTTGAAAAATGAAACACCGTTCGAGAAAGGTAAGGTGGTGGGTACAAACAAAAACCCGAAATTGGAAGAAGCTTCAGGATTGGTGGGCAGTGCCCGCAATCCTGGGTATTTCTGGACCCACAATGACAGTGGTAATCCGGCTGAGCTTTTTCTACTGGACTCAATTGCTGTAACCAGACAAGTTTTCACCTTCTCTGGTATCAAGAATCGTGACTGGGAAGATATCACACTGGGGCCCGGATCAGAAGAAAATGTAAATTACCTCTACATCGGCGACATTGGTGATAATTTATCACGCTATCCACTTAAATACATTTATCGCACGAAAGAACCTTCCATTGATCAGACCGAAGTGATACGTGATTTTGATACCCTGATTGTAAAACTTTCCGATGGCATTCGCGACTCCGAGGCACTGTTGAGTGATCCGATAAGTAAAAACCTGTACCTGATTTCGAAACGGGAAAAAAATGTAAACGTTTATGAAGTTTTGTATCCGTTCACTGCCGACACGCTTATCGCAAATAAAGTCGGTGAACTTCCCTTCACGAATATTAATGGCGGCGATATTTCGGTCGATGGCAAGGAAGTGTTACTGAAAGATTATGAGCACATTTACTATTGGAAGAAAGACGGCGAAGAATCCATTATTGACTTGTTGAAAAAACCGGCCATCGAACTTCCCTATGACCCCGAACCACAAGGCGAGGCAATTGGTTGGGCCCGTGATGGCTCAGGCTTTTATACCTTGGGGGAAAACGCTAAAGGAGAACGGGCGAAGTTGTTTTTCTACAAAAGGAAAAAATAATCGTAGATGCTGGATTCTGGATACCTGCAGCTGACTTAAGTTTCCAGCAGTAACCAGTGTTGGTCGGGGTCTGCGACCTTCGACCGGTTTGGGTTTCCAGAAGCAGCATGTTCATGTGATGAAGGTTGTTTGGGATTACAAATCCGTCGCCGACCCGGCAACCAGAATCCAGCCACTACCGCTGCCGCTCTGCCAATTCTTTTGCAAACTCCAGCAGCGGTTGTACTCTTTCCTTCCTCGACAGTTGACTGAGTCCGTCGAATCCTTTCTCAAAATATTCCTGAACTTTTTTCTCCGTCAGCAATTGAATGCCAAGTCGGTCATACAATGCCGATACGGCTGCCACCTTCTTTCGCTTATCAAATTTCGTGGTGGTGAGCCAATGCTTAAGTTCCTTTTTGTCTGCACCCTTTGCTTTCTCAAGAGCCTTGATTAACAAAAACGTTTTTTTATTTGCTATAATATCACCTCCAACCTGTTTGCCAAATTTCTTCTTATCAGCATACACATCCAGCAAATCATCCTTCAATTGGAATCCAATTCCAAGATTGATGCCCACGTCGCGCAATAACTTCCGCTCCGGTCCGGGGGCGTCTGCAAGTACGGCACCAAGCTCAAGACTGAAACCCAGCAGGACGCCTGTTTTAAGTCGGATCATTTCAATGTATTGAGTTTCTGTGACCCTGCTTTTCGACTCGAACTCCATGTCCCATTGCTGTCCTTCACATACGCCGGCTGCACATTCATTGAACAGGATCAGGACCTCTTTTAGTTTGTCTTTCTCCAGACTCAGAAACAAATCATACACTTTCACGAGCATGACATCTCCAGCAAGTATGGCCGTATTAATATTCCATTTTTCGTGGACCGTAGCCTTCCCTCTTCGCAACGGCGCCTTGTCCATGATGTCATCGTGCATCAGTGTGAAATTGTGAAAAGCCTCGACGGCGGCAGCATAACGCACGCAAGGCTCAACCTTCTCTTTGTAAATGGAGTACGACAAGAATGTCAACAAGGGACGCAATCTCTTGCCCCCCAGGGCCATGATGTATCGGATGGGTTCGTAGAGTGAATCGGGCTGGGTGCCGAATTGTTGCTTTCGGATTTCAGATTCGAGCAATGAAAGGTATCTTTCCATCAACACGTCACCTTCGCTTGCGATTCGAATTACGATCCGGACGGGTTCGCTCCTCTTTTGGACGGAGACGGACCTCCTCCATAAAATCACCCGAAGCGTTTTCAAATGACAAATCCATCGTTCTCCGATCAATGTCCGTCTTTTTTACCCGGACCTCTACCTCATCGCCCAGGCGATAGATTTTTTTCCTTCTGCTTCCAATCACACGATAATTTTTTTCGTCAAATTCATAAAAATCATCTTTTATGTCCGCCAGTCGGACCATTCCTTCACATTTGGTTTCAATGATCTCCACGAAAATTCCAAAATCGGTGACGCCGGTAATAATGCCTGCATAGAGTTTGTCTGCAGCCAGGCTCATGAACTCCACCTGTTTGTATTTAATGGAGGCACGTTCGGCATCTGCGGCTCGCTTTTCACGTTCGGAGCTATGGATACACTTTGCTTCATATTCATTCTTGCTCGCAGACTTTCCATTGTCCAAATAATGTTGCAACAACCGATGCACCATCATGTCGGGATATCGTCGTATAGGAGATGTGAAGTGTGTGTAATGGTCAAATGCCAAACCAAAATGTCCTTTTGGTTCGGTCGTGTATTTCGCTTTTGCCATGGCCCTCACAGCCAATGACTGTAAAACGTTTTGTTCCGGTTTGCCTTCAATTTCGTCCATCAGTTTGTTGAGCGACCGGGAGACAACATTTTCCTCTATTTGCAGTGTATGCCCAAACTGTTTGGCAAATTGTGCGAAGTCGCTGACTTTTTCGGGGTTCGGAAAATCATGGGTTCGGTAGACGAATGTGTTTTTGTCTCCACCTTTTCTGAGCTTATAAATAAAGGTTGCGACTGCTTTATTGGCCAGTAGCATAAACTCTTCTATAAGCTTGTGAGCGTCTTTGCGGATTTTGGGAACAACTGCCAGGGGTTTACCTTTTTCATCAAGTTTGAACTTAACTTCGGTCGTTTCAAAGTTGACGGCCCCCCGCACAAAACGCTCCTTCCGCAGCTTAATAGCCAAATCGTTCAACGTCTTAATCTCTTCAGCAAAATTCCCCTTACCACTTTCGATTACCTCCTGTGCTCCTTCGTATGAAAAGCGATGATCAGAATGTATCACCGTTCGGCCAAACCATTCTTTATGCACCTTTCCTTTATTGTCCATTTCAAAAACAGCTGCAAAGGTGAGTTTCGTTTCATTGGGTCGGAGGGAGCACAGTCCGTTTGATAACCTTTCCGGCAGCATGGGTACCGTGCGGTCTACAAGATAGACAGAGGTTGCGCGATCGAATGCGTCTTCATCCAGCGGTGTGCCCGGGACCACATAATGCGTAACATCAGCGATGTGTACGCCGATCTCATACAAACCGTTTTCAAGTTTCCGGAAAGAAATGGCATCGTCAAAGTCTTTAGCGTCTTCAGGGTCGATGGTAAATGTGAGGACGTCACGAAAATCCCATCTCTTTTTAATTTCTTCTTTTGAAATATTTTCGTCAATCTTTTCTGATGCTTGCAATATATTTTCCGGGAAACGAAATGGCAGGTCAAACTCCGCCATGATGGAGTGAATCTCCGCTTCATTTTCACCGGTCTTGCCCAGTACTTCAATTACTTTTGCTTCCGGGCTCTTATCCCCATCACCCCAACGAGTGACCTCAAACAAAACTTTGTCATTGTTTTTTGCTTCACCAACATTCTCCTGATAAATGAAGAAGTCTTGATAAATCTTCTTAAAGTCCGGCACAACAAAAGCAAACCGATTGGGAGACATTTCAAGCCGGCCCACAAAGCGCGTGCGGTTTCGCTTGACGATTTCCTCCACTTTTCCTTCCGGCTTCTCCCCTGGGCGATGGCTGATCACTGAAACTTTCACCGTGTCACCATGGAGGGCGGTTCCCAGATCCCGTTCACGGACATAAATATCAGTTTCATCTCCCGTATTGATATAGGCAAACCGCGGATTGACGTGGTCCACAACACCCTCTGCTGTTTTTGTCTTCTTTGTGGAGCCATAACTTCCATCGGCTAACTGGATAAGTTTTCCAGCTTTTTCTAATTCATCGAGCAGGGTGAATAATTGTTGATTGCCAGTTTTGCTTTTGGGGCCTAGCTGTCGCGCAAGTTGTTTGAAATTGAAAGATGCCCCTGGGCTTTCGTCAAAAAAGGAGAGCACTGCCTGGCGCAATGATTTTCCCTCCCCTTTTTGTTTTTTGTTCTTGTGTTCTTTGTTCTTTTTAGACATACAGTTAGTCTCACCGCGCAACGCGGCAATCGTTAGGAGTGAATAATATTTTCTGGAGCGATCAGGCTTAAACCCTTGAGTTTTAGAAATAACTGGGCTACGGCCACTACGTCACCCACGCAGTATTCTGCTATTTTTTTCAAATCCTTTTCCTGATAATAGACGCTGTTCACTTTCGATCCATCCAATTCCCCTTTGCTGGTGGGAATGTTAAAGATGGTCGCCAACAGGTCAAGCGAGGTATAGTGTTTGTAGTCACCAAACTTCCATAGTTCCATAGTATCAAGATGAGGGATGTCCCAGGATTTTTTACCGGAAAGATTCAGCGCCAATGGAAGTGAAATGTCTTTTACCAGCATCCGGCGACTTAAATATGGAAAGTCAAATTCCTTTCCATTGTGTGCGCAGAGTTTAAGTTGTGATTGGTCCATTTTCTCCAAAGCCGATTTAAACTCCTGGAGCAAAGTGGTCTCATCATGGTCAGCAAAGTATTTTGTCTTCAGTCCGCGTTCACCTTTTTCATTCTCCGTTAATTTTCCAATGGCGATCACAATAATTTTTCCAAACTCTGCATAAATACCAGCGCGTTCGTTAAAGAGATTTTCGTCGGTCTGACCTTCTTCCCGTTGTCTGAAAAAATTTGCTTTGCGGGCCCACTGGACTTTCATTCGTTCCTCCAGAGATGCATAGTGCTCCGTGCAGGCAACCGTCTCTATATCCAGGAACAAAATATTTTTAAAGTCTTCCATTATGCTGCAAGGTAATTCAAAACGAGTCTGGAAAATTCATCCGGGTTCTCCGCTTGTACCCAATGGCCTGTGTCAAGCGCAGCAAACTCGGCCTTCGGAAAAATCGTTTTTATCATTGCTTCGTCACCCTCCCCGTAATAATTGGACTTTTTTCCCTTAACAAAAAGAGAA
>JANXYC010000120.1 GCA_025350305.1 Cyclobacteriaceae bacterium
ATACTCGACAACTTCCGTACCCACGACTCTGGCGATTTACTGGGCTCAACGATTGAGGCAAAATGTGGCGGTCCGGATACCTGCTGGTTTGGATCAGTTAAGTGTTCTTGATTTTCTCCAAACGAAAACGTCCCCGCTTGAAAGACTAACAGCCTTGTCAGCGACCCTACGAGAACTTGATCGTGATTACGGAACCTGGAAACAACCATGGGGAGAAGTCAACCGGTTTCAGCGTCTCACCGGAAAAGTAGACCCAGTCTTTGATGATCAAAAACCAAGTATAGCAGTGCCTTTCACTTCATCTTTCTGGGGATCGCTTGCAGCGTACGGAAGTAAAAGGTATCCGGGTACAAGGAAAATGTATGGTTATGTAGGTAACAGTTTTGTGGCCGTCGTAGAATTTGGAAAACGGTTGCGAGCTAAGTCCGTGGTGACCGGTGGGTCGAGCAGCAACCCGATGTCATCACATTTTAATGATCAGTCGGGCTTGTATTGCGGAGGTAAGTTCAAAGATGTCTTGTTCTACCCGGAAGATATTATCGGCCATACAGAACGCAGTTATCACCCGGGGGAATAACTCATTAAATTTATTTACCGGATTTTGTAAACACTCAAACCCATCACATGAATCAGGAAGCACACTGGAACAACATTGGTAGAGGTTATGATGGGGAAATATTTGATGTGTTTAAAAGCGATAAGAATCAGAAACTTTCTGTTTACTTTAAGAAACATGCCAATGCATTGCACCATGCTATCGATTTTGGGTGCGGCATGGGTAAAGCATTTCCCTATTTAGCGACTGCATTTTCAAAAGTGCTGGCGATTGACATTTCTACGGAGCTTCTCAGCATTGCAAAATTAACACCGTATAAAAACATTGTTTACAAACGAGCCGACCTGACGAGCCATAACCTCGTTTTTCCCCCAACCGATTTTATTTTTTGCTGTAATGTCTTGTTGCTGCCGGAGGCCGACAAAAATGTGGCTATACTTAAAAACATGTATAAAGCACTTCGCGTGAATGGCACCTCGTTGATTGTAGTGCCCTCCTTGGAATCGGTCATGTTCTCATCCTGGCGACTCATTGACTGGTATAAGAAAGAAGGAGTGCTACCGGAGGAGATACCACCGTCGGAATTAAATTATTACAAGGCCGGCACTCGGGACCTTTTGCAGGGTATTGTTCACATTGACAAGGTTCCTACAAAGCATTATTCAGAATCGGAGCTCCAGGTGCTTTTGCATGAAGCGAAACTGGTCATCACAGCAATCGAAAAATTGGAGTATCATTGGCAGACAGAATTTGATTCGCCCCCTGACTGGATGAAAGCACCGTATCCGTGGGATTGGCTGATTGAATGTAAGAAGGTGAAGTGATGCTGACAACGGCACTGATTACTGATAACCGGTTACACAAATAAAGGATGATGACACAAACCTCACTGGACATATTACTTGGCATTGATTACCCCGTCATCGTGGCGCCGATGTTTTTGATTTCCAACACCAAAATGGTGAAGGCCGCCCTGGAGAATGGTGTGACAGCTGCTTTTCCTGCGCTGAATTACCGGACGGATCAGGAGTTGAGAGCAGCCATCAAGGAGATCAAAGCTTTTTCATCAAAGCCGTTTGGAGTCAACCTTATTGTTAACAAATCTAATCCGAAGTATAAGTCCCAATTAGAAACTTTACTCGAACTGAAGGTTGCCTACATCATCACTTCGCTGGGTAATCCCAAGGAAGTCATTGATACGTGCAAGCCCCTGGGAATAAAGGTTTTTTGTGATGTGGTGGACTTGCAGTACGCTCAAAAGGTAGAAAGCCTTGGCGCCGATGCGGTGATTGCTGTTAACAACAGGGCAGGAGGCCATGCTGGGAACCTCTCCCCGGAGCAATTGATCACCTTGTTGAAAGAGAACTGTAACATTCCCATCATTTCTGCCGGGGGGATATCCAAGGGTCAACATTTGAAACAGGCAATGGACTGGGGAGCGGCCGGAGCTTCAGTCGGTACCATTTTTATAGCCTGTGAAGAGGCCGACATCACGCCTGAATACAAGCAGGCGATGATCGATTACGGAGAAAAAGATATTGTGCGCACGAACAAACTTTCCGGTTCACCACTCACCGTGATTAATACCCCGTATGTACAGCAACTCGGCACGAAGGCCAACTTTCTGGAGTGGATTCTGAATAATAATAAAACCCTTAAGAAATACGCAAAAATGTTAATCGCTTTGCGCGGAATGAAAGCCGTCGAGAAAGCTGCGTTTGGGGCCACCTACAAAACGGTGTGGTGCGCAGGACCTGCCATTGAAGATGTTCATAGCATCCGCTCGATGAAGGATATTGTTCAGACGCTTACCCGTGAGTATGATCAAGCAAATAAAATCAGTTAATTATAACTTCAATTATGGCAGCACTACAACCACATCAGGTAAAAGAAATTAATGAGCTTATCGAAAAAATTGAAAAAGCCATAAAGCCGAAACACGAGATTGGAGCTCAAAGCAAACCGGTTTTAAAAAGTTTGTTGGTGACGAATAAGATAAAAAAGCCGCCCCTGTTCTTTAAGTCTAAGAGAGAATATTCAGATCAGGTCATTTCTTATTTTGTAAATGAAAAGAAGGTAAAGCAAAATAAATTTCACCTGAATGGCCAGGAGTTTATTTTTCTGCTTTAATAAACTATGAAATATCCAGTGCCTGCTGCGCTGTCATGTGTACTGCTGGTGTAAGCAGGCATGGCAATATCCCAAACAGGGAAGGAGGCACTTTTAGATCCGAAAGGTGGATGGTGGAAAACCAATTCACCCGATCTTTATAAGGGGCGTCTCTAAAAACTCCTTGTACCCTTCTCTTCCGGAGAAGGGTGACGGGTTTGAGGCCATAAAAGGCAGGGTTTTTAGAGATGCCCTAAAGTAAAGGTGACAACGTCGAAAGGAAGTTTTGTAATTGAAATCCACAAAGAATGGGCCCCGTGGGAGCCAACCGCTTTTATAATTTGGAGTGCCCCGGTTTTTTTGATGATTCGCGGTTTTATCGCGTTCGCGAAGGCTCTTTGAAGAAGGAAACGCATATCTTGATAAAGAATTTCCTAATTGCTCATTAACACTGAAAAGTTATAGTCAATTGTCAATACATCGTTTCAACAATAGATTGACTATTTTTAATGAACGTTAATGCCTCCCCATGTCGACCAGCAATTCTAAACTTTTTTCATTAACTGAGAAGACAATTGTTATCACCGGTGGCACGGGTGTACTGGGCCAGGCGATGGTGAAGGGACTGGCGGATGCAGGAGCGTCAGTAGCAATTCTGGGCAGACGGAAAGAAGTCGCCGAAGCGTTAGCTAAGGAAGTACGGTCATTGGGCGGCCAGGCGATCTCCGTCAAGGCAGATGTGCTGGACCGGGAAGCATTGACAAAAGCACGGGAATCAATTCTTCAGGAATTCGGCAGCATTCAAATACTTGTCAACGCGGCAGGAGGGAACATGCCGGGGGCCGTTGTCTCTCCCGACAAGACTTTCTTTGATTTGAATTTGGATGACTTTCAAAAAGTAGTGGACTTAAATCTGATGGGGACGGTTCTGCCGACGCAGGTTTTTTCGGAAGATATGGCGAAGCGCAAGAAGGGTGCGATCATCAACATCGCCTCCATGGCAGCTTTTCGTCCCCTCACGAGGGTAGTAGGTTACTCTGCCGCCAAAGCAGCGGTAGAAAATTTTACGCAATGGCTGGCTATTGAAATGGCTAAGAAATTTGGCGAAGGAATTCGCGTCAACGCAATCTCGCCAGGTTTTTTTCTCACAGAACAAAACCGCTCGTTGCTTACCAACCCGGATGGAAGTTATACCGCCCGTGGACAAGCTGCGATCAATCAAACGCCCTTCGCACGCTTCGGGAAACCCGAAGAATTGATTGGCACGCTGATCTGGCTTTGTTCTGATGCATCGTTATTCGTGACCGGCGTAAATGTTCCGGTGGATGGAGGGTTTAATGTTTTTAGCGGAGTCTAATGTAGTGACAGATTAATCCTGCTTTGTCATATTTATATTTTTTGGGTCACAACGAGCGCGAAGATGACACAACGAAACAGGCCAATGATCCGCTGGACCTTGATTTCGTAGTGCTCGTAGTGGTTCTTTGTGTTCTTCGTGACCATACTTCTGATTCGCTCCTGGGCTGCAACCTTATGCTATTCAATAGATTGTCTAACTTGAAGTAGAATTAATTATGGAATGTTTTTATAAAGCAGGCAGGAAATACAGAAGCGTGCTGTCGTATTTCATTGATATCTTGTTCCAAAATTAATTTGTCACAACACCAGATACAAAATGATAACCAATGGGCAAGAAAGTAAAGCCATTCCTAAGCAAAGATTTTTTATTGGAGAATGAAACAGGAGTGCAGTTGTACGAACAATTCGCCTCACCGATGCCCATCATCGATTACCACAATCACCTTTCACCAAAAGACATTGCCGAAAACAGGAAATTCAATAACCTGACAGAAGCCTGGTTGACGGGAGATCATTATAAATGGAGAGCAATGCGCGTCAACGGTGTCCCCGAAAAGTATTGCACGGGCGATGCGACACCATTTGAAAAATTTAATGAATGGGCGAAAACCGTACCCTACACCATGCGGAACCCCCTGTATCACTGGACGCATCTGGAATTGAAGAATTATTTTGAGATCTCCAAAATATTGGATGAGACTACAGCGAAGGCGATTTACGATGAATGCTCTGAGCGGCTACAGCAGGAGGATTTTCGGGTGCAAGGGTTGTTAAAGAGAATGAATGTAGAGGTGGTTTGCACCACGGATGATCCCATTGATAGTCTGGAGCATCATCAAAACTTTTCGAAGAGCGGTGCCGCGCTTAAAATGTTTCCATCGTTTCGTCCTGATAAAGCGTATTCGACTGATCTGCCAGGATCTTATAATGAGTATTTGAACAAACTGTCTGACGTTTCTCAACACCCAATCAAGACGTTTGATGATTTGATTGCGGTACTTACAAAGCGTATCGACTTCTTCCATGAACAAGGATGCCGATCTGCCGATCATGGTCTCGAATATTTATATTTTGATTCAGAAGCATTGTCCAAGGCATCATCGTTATTCAAGAAGGTTCGTGATGGCATAGCGTTAACAAAAGAAGAAAGCCTGCAATTCAGTTGCGCCGTGCTAATTCACCTTTGTCGGAAGTATCACGCCATTGGATGGGCACAGCAGTTCCATCTGGGTGCCCTTCGCAATAACAATACGCGGATGATGCGTCTGTTAGGTCCGGATACCGGCTTTGATTCGATCAGCGATTTTCCGCAAGCGCAGCACATGGCCCGGTTCTTTGATTATTTGGACACCACAAGCCAACTCGCCCGCACCATCATCTACAATCTGAATCCTTCACAAAATGAAGTCTTTGCGACCATGGCGGGAAATTTCAATGATGGATCCGTGCCGGGCAAGATTCAATTCGGATCCGCCTGGTGGTTCCTGGACCAGAAAGACGGAATGGAGAAGCATCTAAATGCTTTGTCGAATATGGGGTTGCTCTCGCGGTTTGTGGGCATGGTGACAGATTCACGAAGCTTTCTCTCCTTTCCGCGTCATGAATATTTTAGAAGGATACTGTGCAATTTGATTGGAAAGGATGTAGAGAGAGGTGAGTTGCCGGAGGATATTGAGCGGCTGGGGAAATTGGTACAGGATATTTGTTATAATAATGCTAAGAATTACTTTAAGTTTTAGTTTGGTCGGGATCTGCGACGCTCGACCGGTTAGATGATCTCATTCGGAAACTATTTTAATCAGCATAATCAAGTTGTTGAAGATTGTTTTAGGATTGCAAATCCGGCTTCGAAGAAGTTTTGTCCTTCGAAAGGGTCGGGATTGCAAATCCCGACCAACCTAAGTTGATCCGGATTTATTGTGGGAAGTTGGTCGGGGTCTGCGACCCTCGACCGGTTCGAAAAGCTTTCCTGTACTCTAAGCAAGAATTTATTACGAGTCTGAATGCTTATTCCATCCGCAACGTCTTCGCCAGATTAATAAGCGATGCCTTCACCGCATTAAAACTCACCATAGGAGTGACGAATTACGAATGACGAGTAACGAACTACGATAACTGGCCTCCTCGTCCAACGCCGCACAAAGCCAAAACCCAACACCCAACTACAGCTGACGCAGTGTAATCATCTCCTCCCGCTCAGGATCCCACACCTTAAGCCGGAAGCACTTCCACATTTCAATGGGGCTCCACGAGGTTGTCGTAACGTTCTTTAGCTCAGGCATACTCTTCATGGCCTCTTTCAAGCGATAAAATGGGATCCGTGAATTGAGATGATGCACATGATGATAGCCAATATCCGCCGTGAACCATTGCATGACTGGATTCATTTTCATGTAGCTGGTAGATGCCAGCGCCGCATTGTCATAAGACCAGTCCTGATTTTCCCGGAATTTAGCACCGGGGAAATTGTGCTGGCTGTAGAAAACGTAGGAGCCCATTCCAAAAGCAAGGAAGAATGGAAGCCACCAGACCAGGATGAGCCCTTCAATGCCAAGAAAATACCAGGTAAGATATCCAAGCCCCCAATGTAAAAGCAATGAAATCAGTGAATCGATATGCTTGGAGGGACTCTGAATAAAAGATTTTAGATTCAGCCAATACGTGAATAGCGTAAAGTAGCCCAGCAATATCGTGGCAGGGTGCCGGTTTATCAAATAGATCCTTTTTTCCATCTTGGTCAGGCTCAGAAAACGTTGTTTGCTGACGGTTGGATAGGAGCCGATTCCAGCAATGGTCAATTTTGAGTTGTTATTGTGATGATGCTCGTGCGTCCGGCGCCAAATTGTTTCAGGGGCAAGCAAATAAATACCAAGGGCCGTCATTAACCATTCCGCAACGGCAGACCGCTGGAGAATGGCGCGGTGCTGATAGTCGTGGTAAATGACAAACATTCGCATGTAGGTCAGCCCGCCGCAAATGCTTAAAAATATGCGAATAATAAGTGGAATGCGGTCCATGGATATGAAGGTCAGCAAAACACCCGCGAGAACCATTGTGAGCAGGACCTCCACCCAACTTCTCAACGGGTTTTCGCCCACAAACTGCTTGCTAGCCTGAATTAATTCTTTACCTGTCCGCATACCTTGGAATAAGTGGCAAGTTACGAAAACCAGTGCAAATTTAAGAAGCCGTGCCAGTAATTGCTGATGGAAGCTTTCGCGAATGCTTCCACCGCCGGTGTGACCAAAGCCAGGTGGTTGGATCCAGCACAATCTCTCGTTCAAGTCTTCTCATGAAGGTTTCGGAAATTTCATTTTCCGCAGTCTGCTTAGGATTGGGAACCATAAGTTCCGGGTACACTTCATAATATCCCCTTCGTTTAAGCTTCACGTTGATATAAACAATCGGATAATTAAACTTTAAGGCCAGTTTTTCAGGCCCTGTAAATACAGATGTGTCTTGATGGAGGAAGGTGGTCCAGTAGGCCTTATCCTGGGGTGCACTCTGGTCAGCAATGAACGTGGTTGCGGTTAGGATGCCCCGATTCGCAACCATGTCACGCAACGCTAGATTTACGGGCGTGATACGGGTGCCAAATTTGGTCCGCATGCGCACCATCATTTTGTCAAAATATGGATTGGATAAAGGACGGTAGATCACCACTAGCTGATGGCGGGTGTTGAGTGTGAAACCAGGGCCGGCCCATTCCCAGTTACCATAATGTCCCATCACGATGATGAAACTCTTTTTTTCCAGATAAAGCTTATCCAGCCACTCTGCACCATGGAAATGGCAACGCTCCCGGGCCTCTTGTTCTGTCATCTTTAACGTCTTCAGGGTTTCCAGGATTAAGTCGCACAAGTAACGGTAGTAGGATTCTGCCAGCACTTCAATTTCAGCCCTGGTTTTGTCGGGAAATGAGTTTCGAAGGTTTTGGTTGACTACTTCCCTGCGGTAGCCTGTAAGCCTGAGGATGTGGTAGAAGAGATCGGACACTTTGTACAGCGCACCAAATGGCAATGACGCAACCAGGTAGAGGAAGGGATAACTAATATAAAATAGAAAGGCTTGCATCCTGGAATTTTATGGAGTAGGGAAAAGTTTACCAGTCCGCAATTTAAACCGCTTATCCTGATCTGAAAGCTTCTGAAGAAATGAAGGTTTGGCATTAATACAAAATGAATACTCCGACGTAGCGGAGTATTCATTTTGATGAGGCCTTTATTGATTAGGCTCTTGCGACTTCGGCGTTGAAATGAAGTTTCACATCTTCGCTTACCACCATGCCGCCAGCTTCGGTCAATGCATTCCAGTTTAATCCAAATTCCTTGCGGTTGATTTTACCATTAATTTCAAAACCTGCTTTGGTATTTCCCCAGGGATCCACCATGATTCCACCGAATTCAACTGCCAATTCTACGACCTTCGTCGTTTCTCTGATAGTTAGGGGACCGGTCAGTTTATAGTTGCATCCTGATATTTTCTTCAGATTTCCCTTGAAATCAATCGTTGGGTGCGCCTCTGCGTTCTGAAATCATACTAGCTACGGCATTTGATTCGAACCGTTGACTTCTTACTTTTCATGCTGTATGCAACCCCGGTCAAATGAAAAAAAACAAGTTAGTACTCTGGATTATTTACGGCATTAGCTTCTCAGCATTTTCGCAAACCGCTTCGGCTGATTTAGTCACCGTCTTTTTACCCGGCATCGTTTCTACCGGATATAATGAAAGGGACATGGCCATTTCTCCGGATGGCGCCGAAATGTTTTATACCATCCAGGCACCTCGCACGGCTATGAGCGTCATTGTCCATCGCACCCTGAATGATGGCCATTGGAGTGATGCTGAAGTTGCCTCATTTTCAGGCCAATTCTCGGATCTGGAGGCTGTGTTTTCCAAGGATGGTAAGAAATTATTTTTCGTTTCAAACCGGCCTGTTCAGACAGGCGGCCCGAACAAGGACTATGATATTTGGTATGTTGAAAAGGATAAGCAAGGCTGGAGCAACCCGATCCATGCCGGAACACAAATAAATTCCAAAGCAGATGAGTATTATCCCTCCCTAACCTCCGATGGGTCAATCTATTTCACAGCTGAAAGGCCTGACGCAGTTGGCAAAGAAGATATTTATAAGAGCCAATGGTTAAACAACCAGTTTCAAAAGCCCGTCAACATTGGTGCAGGGGTAAATTCAAAGTTGGATGAATTCAACGCATTTGTTGATCCCCAGGAGCGATACATACTTTTTGGGACCGAAGGAGGTGACGGTGATTTAGGCAGGGGTGATTTGTACATCAGCTATCGAAATACGGATGGCACCTGGACAAAAGCAAAAAATCTTGGATCGCCCATCAACACCTCGCGACTGGACTATTGCCCATTTGTTTATGAGGAAACGTTGTATTTCACCAGCGAACGGACGATCTCCGTATCCGATGGAACCCAAAAGCAATCCCTCAAGGAAATAAAAAATAAGCTCGACAGTTGGGGCAACGGTTGGGGTGATATTTATTCGGTTCCACTGAAGAGTGTTATTCAGTTGAAGTAACGAGAGTTAACATTGTTGGCTGATTTGACAGTGGCATCAATCTTCAGCCGCAAACCCGGAGCTTGAAACTTGTAGCCGTATTCGAAAACACCATTTTGTATTAACGCGACCGTGCTCATTCACTGTACTTCCATCGGAAGGTGCCGCTATACCATGCGAGGAAATGGACAATGGATCTGGCATCAGGGGGCCTTTTTCGTCCAGGCTCCAAGGATAAAACCAGAAATAGTCAAGCCGACAACCATGTATCCAGCGGTGATCCATGCCAGACCAAAGGGTGCCTTCGCAAACATATTGGAGTTCATAGTAGCCAGGTGATGGAAGCAGAACGTGATGAGAAAGGCAATTCCAGCACCGCTCATACCTGAACTAACGTTTAGCCTGGTGAATAGCCACGCCAACACATACACTGGTGCGACGATGGAGACGAGGTTCAATACCCACACTTCACCTCCAGGAGCGTTGGCTTGCATGGTGGCAATGTCCAGACCGACCATAGACATCCACTGCACATTGAAAAGCATTCCGTACCAAAGGAATCCAAGGGCATGTAAAATAACTATGCACACAAGGGCTGCCAGGTGATTGATTTTAAGTACGTTCATAGGGTTGAGTTTAGTTGTGATAAAAGATAAGCTTAATTCCAGAGAAAAAGAAGGTTACAGTTCCAAATAAACCTAATGGATCAGGGCTGCCTGGCGAAAATGATGATGATGGAATTTATTGGGAAGTATATTTGCAAAGCTTGCTTGATTCATGGAAGGGGACATCAGAAAAAACATTCGTAAAATTATTCACATCGATATGGATGCCTTTTATGCTTCCATTGAACAGCGTGACAATCCGCAATACAAGGGCAAACCCATCGTTGTAGGTGGCTCGCCGGAGGGGCGGGGCGGAGTGGTCGCTACGGCGAGTTATGAAGCGCGTAAATTTGGAATACGGTCGGCCATGACGTCAAAAAAAGCGAAGCAGTTATGTGCCCATGTCATTTTTATCAGGCCCCGGTTTGATATTTACAAAGAAGTCTCGAAGAAGATCCGCGCAATTTTTCACCGGTACACCGATCTCATTGAACCATTGTCCCTTGATGAAGCATTCCTCGACGTAACCGAAGACAAACAACAAATTGGCTCTGCTATTGAAATCGCTAAACAGATCAGGCAAGCCATCAGCGATGAATTACAATTAACGGCCTCAGCAGGTGTCTCCGTGAATAAGTTTATTGCCAAAATCGCATCCGATATCAATAAACCGGATGGCCTGACATTCATAGGCCCATCACGCATTGAGACATTCATGGAAGAGCTTGCTGTGGAAAAATTTTTCGGCGTGGGAAGAGTAACGGCTGAAAAAATGAAAACAATGGGGCTTCACACGGGAGGTGATCTAAAAAAACTTACGGAAGCGGAACTGGTCAAACGATTTGGAAAAATTGGCCGTTTTTTTTACAGAATTGTACGTGGAAATGATGATCGTCCTGTACAGCCCCATCGCGAAACAAAATCGGTCGGAGCCGAGGACACATTCCCGTATGACCTTGCGACCCTGGAAGAAATGTACCTGGGGTTGGATAAAATTGCAGACACCATTTACGATCGCCTGAAACGCAGCGGCCTAAAAGCAAGGACTGTTACATTAAAAATAAAGTACCACGACTTTAAGCAGGCTACCCGTAGCCAATCTTTTCCAGAACCAATTGGGGATATTGAGTCCATTTTAGCAACGGTAAAAGACCTTTTGGCTGGTACTCAGCCTGAAGGCATTAAAAAAATAAGGCTTTTGGGGATCTCACTTTCTAACTTTGGAGCAACAATGACCAAAGAGAAGAGGAAGGATGTGGATGACCAGCTAAAGCTGTTTTAGCCACTAAAACCAGCAATCCAGTAGCCTGAACAAATCCGGCAAGAGTCTCGTTCGATGAAAGAATTGTCATTGATTTTTGATGATTTTATTTCAACATCCCTACCTGTAATTATCTTTTTTCCGCTACTTCACCAAAGTAAAATGGTCTACCGTCGGAGTTCAAAACATTCTTATTACGATTTGATTTTTAACTAGTTATAGGGCATCTCTAAAAACCCTGCCTTTTATGGCCTCAACCCGTCACCCTTCTCCGGAAGAGAAGGGTACAAGGAGTTTTTAGAGACGCCCTATATAAATAAATAGTAAATTGACTTTAGCTATTTTCCAGGTAATTTTTGGGATGAGTTTCTTCCTAGTATCGATGAGCACTCCAGGGACGTCATGATATTTGTAGGTCACTTTAAGATGGTGGCGTAAGAATGCTAATATGCTTGTTGAAAAACTACAAGCTCTCCGACGATATAGCATTTCGTTTCTCAGACAAGGGGTGGGCAGAGTGGCCATTGACCGCTCCTAAGTTTGCGCACTGGTTACACCAGGTAGCAGGCAACGGTGAAACGATCAATTTGTTTATGGACTATGAAACATTTGGTGAACATCAATGGCCTGAGACGGGGATATTTGAATTTCTAAAGCAGATGCCAGAGGAAATTCTAAAACACCCGGACTTCAATTCCCTGACTCCTTCAGAGGTGGTTAACAGATATGAGGCCAGGGATGAATATGATGTTCATCAGTTAAGTTCCTGGGCGGATATGGAGCGTGATCTATCATCAGGTAGAATTTTCAGTTTCCGCAAGAAGCGTCATGGTGTCTTGCGTGGCGGGAGATCGAACGCTTTCACTTCATGCTCGAATTTCTCCTTGTGTGAACCATCGCAAAACGGTTTGTTGGCAGAGCCTCCGCAACGGCACAGCGATACAATGGTCCGCCCCTGGAGCCCAAAGATTTTTCCCTGCATATCTACGATCTCAAAATCACCCTCTACTTTCAGTGGCCCTTTGTTGTTGACACTAATTTTTGTTTTTTCCATGGTCGAGATGTAGTTAAATTCAAAGATATGAAACCTGCCTTGATAACGATTTGCAAAATTTCATTTTGAATCTTTAATCTGCGGTAATCTGTGAGATCAGCGGGAGAAAAACGCACCGACTCAAATTCGTACTGGAATTAATTCGCAACCTCTATCTTCACCCGCATCTTCTTCAGTTTCTCGTTTTTTATGCTGGCCAATATATTATTAACGAGGGGTCGCTTTACAGATACATAGGAAGAATGATCAAGCGTTGTAATCAGCCCGATATCATCGGCTTGAAGTCCACCTTTTTTTGTCAATAATCCTACGATGTCCCCTTTGCTTATCTTATCTTTTTTTCCTGCACTGATGTAGAGGCATGCAAACAAGGGTGGTGGTGGAAGTTGCAATTTTCCATTGAGTCTGCGTTCTTCAACTGATTTGTCGATATAATCCGGCAAGGTCTCGTCATCAGCGAGTACCAGATATGCATCTCCTTCGGCATGCATACGGGCCGTGCGTCCATTGCGATGAAGAAACGCCTCTTGCTGGGGTGGCAGTTGATAATGTACGATATGCCTGATTTCAGGAATATCCAAACCGCGCGATGCGAGGTCTGTGGCGATAAGGACATTGTGCGCGCTTCCGCGGAATTTTATAAGATTCTTTTCCCGGTCAATCTGCTCCATGGCACCGTGCAAAATGCCATGCTCAAATTTATAACTTGAAAACAGGGCACTGATTCGCTCGACCGCCTCCCGGTGATTGCAAAATACCAGGCACACTTCCTGGTTAAAACTGGCCACAAGGCGCATCAGAGTTTCAACTTTGTCGATGCTTTTGGTGTGTACCAACTTCAGCTTCAGTTTCGATGCCGCTTCTTCTCTCAGATAATTAAGCGTTTCTGGTTTTGAAAAAGGCAGAAAATCCGGTAACGGATCGAGTCGGGTTGCAGAGGTGAGTATGAACTGCTGTTTTCCGTTCAAGATTTTGAAAACTACTTTCAGTTCCTCCTGAAAGCCCATCTGCAGAGATTTATCAAACTCATCCAGCACCACTATTTTGACATGTGAAGCATCGAATGATTTTCTTCGAATATGATCGGCAAGCCGCCCAGGTGTGCCAATCACCACGGCAGGCGATTCGCTTAAACTATTCTGCTCGATCTTCACGGAATGACCTCCGTAGCAACAGCTCACTTTATAAGAAGTTTTCATGTTCCGGAATACTTGCTCTATCTGCAACGACAGCTCACGGGAGGGCGCCACAATCAACGCCTGCACACCGCGGGCATGTGTACTTAGTCTGTTAATCACGGCAATTAGAAAAGCCAGTGTTTTACCCGATCCTGTAGGAGAGAGGAGAACGAGGTTGGTCGCCGAAGCCGCTTTTTCAATAAGCGCGACTTGCATATCAGTAAACTCATCGATGGAAAGATTCTTTAAAAACTCCGCATGGAGGGCATTCAGGTTGCTTTGCATAACACAAAGGTAGCCTTATCCGGTTTCTTGTAACTAACGCAGGCGAATAATTAGACAGGGTTGCTATTGACCGAAAAGCCAATGGGTAACCTGACTATAGAATCCTACGATCGAAGGAGGGTACACAACGATACAGAACAGAAGCCCAAACAAGGACCCATAGAGATGGGCATCGTGGTTGATATGGTCGCTTGATCTTTTTCCCTGGAAATAGGAATACGCAATGTACAGGCTTCCCAGGATGAACCCGGGCATGCACAAACCAAAGAAAATGCAGAGGTATTGCATGGGCTGGAGAATGATAAATGCAAAAACAATGGCCGCTACGCCACCCGATGCACCCAATGAATTGTAGCCGGGGTTATCCTTTTGCTTAAAATAAGTTGGCAGATCGGACACAGCAATCGCCATCAGGTAGAGGGCAATAAAATAATAGGCGCCGCGAGGGCCGAAGAGAATTGTAAAATCCCGTTCGACGGCGGTACCCAAAAAATAAAGTGAGAACATATTAAATATCAAATGCGTATGATCTTTATGAATGAATCCGGAAGTCAAAAAGCGATCGTATTGGCCCATTCGCTTAATGTTATAGGGATTCATCATCAGCCGTGCCTGTGCTTCAGGCCGGTTAAAGGCGTAAAAGCTCATCAACACCGTGATTCCTATAAGGGTCAGGGTTACCGTAAGCATGTCTTTGTCTTCATCTTCATTTGTTGGCTCAAAGATAGCTATGAAAGGCCAAGACAAGGGGATGATGGGTAATGGAAGGCAAATTCTACTTTGCAAACAGCAAGTTTCAGAGGCGAGATGACAGGCATCATGGATATAGATAGATTCGAGGCAAAAGTGTGGATATCTATCCAAAACCGGGAAAGAAATCATCGAATAGGCAGGTCAAAAGCCATCCACTCGGAGCTGGTGGGAGCGTATGTAAAATTAAATGTTGTATGAAAATTATGTTACCAAAAAAGACGAGGCCCCACTAACCTACGCAACGATTGACGACCTGGCTAAGACGGATAAAACCTTCAGTGACGAAGTCGCCTTGGTAAATGGACAAAAACTGCTTGCCTTTAGAAATGAAGAAATCGCCATATGGAAACAATACTATACGGAGGTTGGCGCCGCTCATAATGGCATTATCGCACTTCAGTTCCTTCAGACTGAAGTGCTCCTCGACATCATGCAGACCCCCTACGCAAAATATGAAGAAGAATGCACGGACATGCTTGGAGAAAACTACAATTTGTTTGAACTGTATATCGGCGATCCTTCCGATTACACGCCGGCATTGGCAAAAACATTGGGAAACAACTTACTGATGGTAATGAAACGGGAAATAAAACTAAAGGAAAAATACTTTGCTGAAATGAACGCGGTCATGGGCCCATCTTTGGCAGCTCGCTTTTTAGCCTGGGAAGATTATTACTCCGTTGTCAGCAAAATGTATGTCTGGAACGATGCTCCCTGAAAGGAAGTTTTATTCTTCGTCGATGCCAATATGGTATTTAATGATAAGGTTCGCTCCAAGATAGTTGGAGAAAAACAGACCGGCTGTCGTGATCCACATGATCGTCAAATAGATCCACCCAATGGTTGCCTCCGGGTGCTTCATACGGTAGAAAAGAAGTATGGTGTATACTATGAGCCAGCCTAGGTTCAGTAAAGCATGAATTCCGGCCGTGTTCCAGGCTTTACTTTTGGTATCAATTTTTATAAAGTCGCTGGCACCATAGATCATCGCAATGACACTCGTGCCCACTGCACCGGTGAGCGCATACATACCGGCCATACCAAATGCAGCCGTTCCGGTGCTGAGGAAGATAGAATCCATAACAACGCTGAATGGGTATAACGCGCTGGGAAAATGAATAAGCATCGGATGAAACCGATGCCTTCCCAACCTACCTTTTAAAAGATTAATCATTAACTAAATCACCGAAAACAATAGAATAAGGAAGGCCACAACGGCAGCACCGGCATGGATCAATGCCAGGCTTTTGGGCAGCGGCTTCTTTTGCAGATCCATCACAAAGAGAACCAGACCACCCAGGGCTGCAACCACAAACAAGATCACGCTTAACTGCGGCACAGCGGTACCTTCTTTAAAAAACTGAAACAAGAGCATCACCAGCGCTGTTGCGGCGATCCCGCCATGAATAAGAACAAAGGCCCGGGAGGCTGTTTTGCCTTGCAGAAGAGGGATAAGGATGGTTAGTCCGAATACTGCGGCAATTGCGAAGAGTAAAGCGATTGTTATCATAACTTTAGGGTTTAGGAGTTAGATGGGATGATCGTGAAAGGTTACGTTTTTAGTCAGAAAAATGTAACGCTGGACGGCTCCCTTGATCTAACTAATCAATTAGTCCAATGTTAGCTTAGTCCAATGTTAGCCAATTCTGTTATACTCGCTGCTGATCGAAGCTTGACCGATGATAGTATCATCTCAAGCGTATTGCGTGGCAAAAAGGAGGATTATGAAATTTTGGTGCGCCGCTATAACAACCTGTTGTATAGGACGGCCAGAGGGATTCTTCATGAAGCAGAAGACATTGAGGACGTGATGCAGGAGGCTTACATTCGCGGATACGAAAAGCTTTATCAATTCAGGAGGGAAGCTCAATTTTCTACCTGGCTAACGCGTATACTGATTAATTGTGCACTTCAGCATGCAACCAAATTGAATGGGAGGAAACATCTTGACATAAATGCTCTCAAAGAGGAAGATAGCGGGAGCCTGACCGAAATTTCAAGCGAGTCTACGGCGGAAGTGGGTGAAAATCTTAAGCGGGCCGTAGAGGGCGCCATTGATCATCTTCCTCCAAAATATAGAATTATTTTCGTCCTGCGGGAGATCGAACAAACTTCGGTGGCAGATGCCGCCAGCATACTCGGTATATCCGAAGAAAATGTAAAGATCCGGCTGCACCGGGCCAAGATCATGCTCAAGGATATGCTTCGCTCTGAATTGAATTCTTTGGAGATATTTGTATTTCATGCCCCCCGCTGCGCGCTTATGGCAGCGCGTGTGATGAAGCAAATCAATCTGGTAACATTAGCTTGACCAATCGGGGGTTCACCTGGTTTATTTTGGTCGCCCATTCGTCATTGTTTCCCCTAGCTTAATAACGATTTGCGATTGACAACTATTTTCCCTCTGTTAAAACTAAAATTTGACGAGCATTTTTTTAGGCAAAATTTCTTTAGGTTGAGCTTGCGAGCGCCTTCCAACTCAAAATAATTCGCAATTAGTCCCACTTTTTATCATTTTTACGAGCACATTTTAGCTGGCTATTCGTCAATCAATATTTAAAATTCTTGCATTAATATTCAATGGAAAAAAACATCCATCTCCTGGCTACCGAGTTATCCCTCAAGCCCTCACAAGTTCAATGCGTTGTCGATTTGCTGGCAGACGGTTCTACCATTCCTTTTATCGCCCGATATCGCAAGGAGCTTACCGGCAGCCTGGATGAGGTGGTACTGGCTTCGATCAGAGACCGGCACGAGCAATTAGTGGTGCTGGATAAGCGGAAGGAGGCGATCTTGAAATCTATTGAGAAGCAAGGTAGGCTTACTCCGGAACTGAAAAAGGCAATCGGTGCAGTCTTGACACTCGCAGATCTTGAAGATATTTACCTGCCATACAAGCCTAAACGCAAGACACGCGCTACCATGGCAAAAGAAAAAGGCCTGGAGCCACTTGCCCTCAGCATCTTTGAGCAGGATAATATCGATCTTGAAAAAGTAGCCGCCTCGTTTATTAATATTGGGAAGGGAGTGACCACCCGGGAAGAAGCACTCGACGGCGCCAGGGACATTATTGCTGAATGGGTCAGCGAAAACCAGGAAGCCCGTAAAGCGATTCGCGAACTATTCTGGAAGGATGGTACCATAGCGTCGAAAGTGGTAAAGTCAAAAGCAGAAACCGAAGAGGCCCAGAAGTTCAAAGATTACTTCGAGTGGAAAGAGCCCTTGAAAAAAACCCCTTCCCATCGGATGCTTGCCATGCGCCGGGCTGAGAACGAAGGGTTTATTTCCCTGGACATTTCTCCCAATGAAGATATGGCCGTTCAAACGCTCGAACACCAATTTGTAAAATCATCCAGGCCGGCAGGAGAGCAAGTCAAACTTGCTGTTAAAGACAGTTACAAGCGATTATTGAAACCTTCGCTGGAAAGCGAAGTGCGTACAGCAACAAAAATAAAGGCCGACGAGGAGGCCATCAAAGTTTTCTCCTCCAACCTGAAAGAGTTGTTGCTTACCTCTCCCCTTGGACAAAAACGCGTACTTGCCCTCGACCCCGGATTTCGAACCGGCACAAAATTGGTATGCCTCGGTGAACAGGGCGAACTGCTTTTCAACACTATAATCTATCCCAACGAACCACAACGCGAGACAGCTAAGTCGGCGAAGATTGTCGCAGGACTTTGTGATAAATTCAAAATCGATGCGATCGCCATCGGCAATGGCACCGCCAGCCGTGAAACGGAAGCGTTTGTGACAGCGATTGGACTACCCAAAGAAATTATCGTAGTGATGGTAAATGAAAGCGGCGCATCGATATACTCAGCGTCCGACGTTGCGCGGGAGGAATTCCCCGACCAGGATATCACTGTGCGCGGCGCCGTTTCTATTGGACGGAGGCTCACCGACCCGCTCGCAGAACTGGTGAAGATCGATGCGAAATCCATTGGGGTAGGCCAGTATCAGCACGATGTGGACCAGCCAAAATTAAAAGCAGGTCTGGATGACGTGGTGATGAATTGCGTGAACTCGGTAGGAGTAGAAGTGAATACTGCCAGCAAGGAACTACTTTCTTACGTGTCCGGGCTGGGACCACAACTGGCAAAGAGTATTGTCGACTACCGCAACCAACATGGCGCATTCAGGGATCGCAACGCGTTGCGAAAAGTTTCCGGATTGGGTGACAAGGCATTCGAACAGTGCGCGGGTTTTTTACGGATACGCGATTCAAAAAATCCGTTGGATCGAAGTGCTGTGCATCCTGAAAGCTATTCCGTCGTGGAAAAGTTCGCAGAAGACCTCGGCTGCTCTATAGCTGACCTAATGGCTAATGCGCAATACCGCACTGCCCTGGATCTCAGGAAATATGTCAGCGATAAAGTAGGTTTGCCAACATTGACTGACATTGTAGCAGAATTAGAGAAACCAGGCCGTGACCCGCGCGAGAAATTTGAAGTTTTTAGTTTTGAGGAAGGTATTTACGAAATCAAAGATCTCAAAGTGGGTATGGTGCTCCCCGGCATTGTCACCAACGTGACCAACTTTGGAGCATTCGTAGACATTGGTGTACATCAGGATGGCCTTGTACATATTAGCCACCTGAGCGATAAGTTTATAAAGGACCCCCATCAGGTGATTGCCGTGCAGCAGAAAGTACGGGTAGCGGTGATGGAGGTTGATGTGGCGAGGAAGCGGATCGCGTTGTCGATGAAGAGTGATCCGTTTGACGGTGGTGGGAAACCAAAGGAGAAGGACGAGTCAGTGGGTAATCAGAAAACGACTCAAAAGGAAAAGTTTCGAGGGAAAATTCTTATGAAAAAAGAAAGCATGGAGGATGCGTTGGTGCTGTTGAAAGAGAAGTTTAAGAAGTAGAAATTAAACCTGCAGTGCCATAGGCTTCCATCCGTACAGGGGACTTTGACTTTCGCACCATGCTTCCCTGGTGCCAAATCCAAATATTCAGAAAGACATCTTCAAGGAATGAAGTAAATGACCCATTGTATTGGCTGGAATTAATTTTTACTTAATTCACGGCTGAGAGCATTGTTAAAACGTAGCAGGATTACTTCAAGCTTTCTTGGTGTGTTGCCAAAGTCATAGCGGTAGAGTGCTATCAGTTTTGCCAAGGATACAATCTTGTCCTGTGGGGTCAATTTGGTGAAAGCGTTTGTTCCAATAATGTTCAATAAAAAGCGTTGCCTTTTTCTCGCTTCACGATGTTTTTTACTAAAAAATCGCCTCTTAATTTTTCGGATGATTTGTGGAATATCCATTTTGTTTTGATTTTAAAGATACTGTTTAGCAATTGGTTCTTGTTGAATTAAAGCACCTGAGTCAAACAAGAATAAATTCCTACTCCTGCAAATAGAAGTGCTTTCATCGCTGCGCTAAACGCTTTTGTTCTGAACCTGCTTTTAAGTGTCATATGATTGTTGTTTGAGTTTTTTTTATGCCTTCGATGCCATTTTTTTTATGCCTTCGATGCCATAAAGGTGTGGGTACCATCGTTGCCATAAATCAGCAATATCCTGATTTGAAAAAAAATCAGGAAAGCATCGGAAAAAGGCCTTTTTCAGTTCTATCGAGAAGATTTATAGAGTTAAACGGGGAAGTCAACAGGGAATCAGAGAGCGGTGCAAGGGAAAACCCTGACAGCAGCAATCATTAGAAATTCAACACTTGATTCGTAATTCGTTATTTTCTATGACCGAGCGTTATAGCGCTTTTTCCTACCCGTTTTCCTCATGGGATTCTATTGCGTGGCATAAGATTTATTGATGGTAGTCCGTCCGGCTGTGCCATGAATCGGAAATGATTCACAGAACAGTCAGGCCCGGTTTGCTAGGAGCTGTCTTTAAATAAAGGGCGTCTCTAAAAACTCCTTGTACCCTTCTCTTCCGGAGAAGGGGGACGGGTTGAGGCCATAAAAGGCAGGGTTTTTAGAGATGCCCTAAAGAAAAAAGGAGGTAATTAATATCAATGAGGGTTTATAGGGGATTCACAGGAAGTCATTTAGGTGAGTTGAGAGAGGGGTCAGGGGAAAATCAACCATCAACTTGTTTCGAAACTAACATCATCAACATCGGGAAGTGGCTGGCCTGCATACCGAAGTGTAGAAGCATTTTCCCTTTATTGGGAAGTACAAGGCTTCTACCATTCCTTGCCGGGCTTATATTCCTATTGACTACGGGGTGTAGGGTAACTAACCGAACCGTTGAACGGCAGTCTTTTATTCAGGACTATGGAAAAATCAAAAAAAATACCCAATTGACGTGCTTTCAGGATTCGGTCATGCGAGACCTGGGTTACTTAAGCATCAGCACCGACAGATATTTGCATGCACTCAAGCCCGGAAATCGTGATACTACAAGAATGGATCCCGATAATTTTGTCTCGTCAAAATATTTTGAGGACCTGAAAATGAAAAATGTATCCTATTCCAAACTCCTGGCAGAGATCAGAGGGTATGAGACAGCGCTGGCTAGGGCGAAAGCTAATACGTTGAAAGTGGGTGCTGAAATCGAGCGGAGATGCCTCCTTTACCAAAAGGACGTAGAAGCAAGCCTTGATAGCGTTAGTCGATTGTTTCACTACCGATTAACAGCGCTGGAACAGCGAGACAGTTCAACCATTTTTACAATTGTTATCACCAGACGAAATAATTTTAAGATAGCTGATCTTTCCATTAATATTTTATTTTTTGCCAGCAATTCAAAAATGTTGCTGTTTGATTTTCCCCTGGAAAGGAAGGGAAGCATTCAGGATAGTGTCATGATCAGTAAAACACTAAGCAAGAAAGATTTTTCAAACCCCTCGTACGATTACTTCAGGAGTATTTTAGACGGCAAGGATTATGAAATGAAGTTTATGGTGCATAAAATGACGTTCGAAAATAAACCGTATATAAGTCCGTATAATTTTTATTATCACCGGCTAAAATCTTTTTTATGGGGAGATGGGGAATGTCCTTATTTTTCAGAAGTTGAGACAAAGAAGTTGACTAAATCATTCCAAAAATATGTGAGGGAAGAAGGAGTGCTTATAGAAAATTATCCAATTCTATACGGCAAGCAAAAAATAAGCAGAAAGGAATTTGCAAGAATGTTTAATGGCCGATGACCGGGAGTGGCCTGAGAAGACTACCTCTTGAAGAAGGCCCAATATTCTCAGAAGTTTCCAATTCGGGTAACCAGAACGGCAGGGCTATTCAGACAAAGGCCACTGCAAACTTTTAGGGCTAATCGCCTGCCTTTCCTCACTTGCCGGGGCGGTGATTCATTTATAAGATTATTCCAACAGATACCCGCAAACGAATGCAATGATTTACGAACGTATCTCTTGATACAATAAACATCTGTCTTTCTACAGGATAGCATCTCTATCCTGTCAATTAGGATTAACATTTATCTACATCATGCAAGTATGGCATTGCACCATCCAGTATTCCAACTCAATCTTTGACTAAGGATCACGGTGGCAAGTTCGATGATGTTTACCGTTGAGTTATACTTCCAATTTTTTTTAAGAAAATTGTCGTACAATTTTTTTTAATGATCTGATTAAACCATTTTTGATCATATCATAACAACTTGCTGATGAGAAATCAATCAAATCAAATTCTAATCGACGCCTCCCAATCTGAAATTGCAGAGATCAGGACCAATCTTATTAAAAAACATCGGTCGTTATACTCGCGGAAAGAATTTAAGGCCCATTCCGTCGTTGCAGAATTTTACTGGACTAAAATCCATTCAAAACCTAGCTACCTGACCGTTCAAATCAGCGAAAAGGAACACATTGAACTCGTCCCCACCTATCTCGAATGCATTAATCACAGCTGCGATCCCAATTCCTTTTTTGACACTACCAGCAAGCAATTGGTATCCTTGAAAGATATTGCAGTTGGCGAAGAGATAACCTTTTTCTATCCATCCGCTGAATGGGATATGGATCAGATTTTTCAGTGCGATTGCAGATGTTCGAATTGTCTGGGCGTGATAAAGGGCGCGAAGTACCTGGATGAACGCAGTCTTAAAAATTATCGTTTTACCGATTTTATCAAACAGAAGCTGGCTTCAAGAGGTGTTTAATCCCAGCATAGCAAGTTTATTGTAAAATTTCATAATCAGTAGCACCCACTGCAATGCACCAGCGAAATACCCCTTCGCGAGGTAAATTCATTCAGAAATAAGGTTTTTGCACCGAATTCCTTATATATTAGTCTTGACCCGATTCAGGTCAGCACCATTGCTGGAGTCCCCGCATGAAAAATTCACTGGTCTTCTTTGTTGCCTTGTTGCTCATTGACTCATGCGTTGATAGAATAAACATACCCATTAACGAAGACTACACTAAGGACCTGGTTATCGATGGGCTGATCACCGATGAACCCGGACCATATACCGTGAAAATTAGCCAGGCAATTAAAATTGATGCTTCCTTGCCAGGTGGCCTTCCTGTTTCAGTAAAACAAGTAACCATGTTCGACGATGTGGGCAATTCAGAGGTGCTGGAACAAAAGAATCGCGGCCTCTACCAGACTAACGTCAACGGGATGCGTGGGGTCATCGGGCGGACATATTACATCATCATTGAAACCAATGACGGGTATACAATCGAATCCTTGCCCGATAAAATGTATCCGGTCGGCGCCGTGGACAGCATTTATTATGAATTTGAAAGCCGTCAGCCAGAGGATGCGCCCACGGAATATGGTTACAGGATTTATATCGATGCTCACAATACACCCGGCCACGATAGTTTTCTTCGCTGGAAGTTCGTTGGTACCTATGTCGTCGAAACGTTACCTCAATACAAGTACTGCCTGAGTAATGCCTGTAATGGCCCGTACTGTCCCCTGGATTGCAGCGGATATGCCTACGTTAACGGTGAGCTCAAAAAAGGATATGCCTATAATCCCAAGACTCAGAAAGTGGAGTATGTGATCGGCAGAGAATGCACATGTTGCAGGTGCTGGGTTACAACGCCAGAGGACAACCTCAGAGTAAATGACGGCCAGATTTCAAGGAATGGAAAATTTAACAAAGTATATATGGGCTATGTCCCGGTAAACTATTATACATTTTTTGAAAAATACAGGGTGGAGATCAGACAGATGAGCCTTTCCCGTGCTGCCTTTGATTATTGGAGATCGGTCAAATCCCAGAAAGAAGCGGTAGGTAGTCTCTTTCAACCCATTACCGGCAAAATTCCAAGCAATCTCTCCGACAAGAGTAGTTCGTTGAGAGTTCAGGGGATCTTCTATACTTCTGCTGTGACAAAAAAGCAGATCTACCTGGACAAGACCACGCATCGTGCGGAGGTCTATGTTCCTGAGGATTGTCATGCGCCCCCACGTGAGGGTGCGATAGGCGAGGATTGTCTGCTGGCTTTTCCAGGTTCAATCACCACCCGCCAAAAGCCTGCGGATTGGAAATTCTAAATCATATCGACAAGATGACCCATCAATGCCTTACCGATGAATGGTGAACACTCTTTTCATCCCGGCAAGGTGGTTGAAAAAACATACATGTTCTCGACTATTTCATCGCCAAGGACCCCGCTGGAAGGATTTATACTCGTGACGCTGACTAACCAATGAGTATCCAATCTTGACCGTATATTATTTCATATTAGGTTGTGTATGACCAAAAAGTACTATTGTATAGGTTGAATGAATCGCTTATATATACTAGCTAATAAAGCAGTTAAGTAATGACTTATCCACTGTAGTTATTGATGATCATCCGTTCGTAGTGATCATTATAATCTTAGATAAGTACCGCTTACGAAGCATCACTTCATTATAAACTTGAACATTTATGCTTATAAATTTTGAGTAAATGCTGTTAGTATCTATCTTTCAATGTTTTATAGCTGTACTGACGATCAGTAAACTAACCGCGTGTGGTAACACCGATAGATTTTTATCAAAGTAGCATCAGTAAGAAGATCAGGTTTACCGACAATAAGAATGACTATTTGGTGTGGGTAATTGCTCCCTATCTTGAGACCCAGGATCCAAACCTTAAATACTACTACGACTACACGCAAAGCATTGCAGAGTATCAAAAGGTGTTTTCCGAGATAGGATGCGAGTGGAAATGGGTCAATGTGACGTTTGATGCAATAGAGGCGGTGGTTTTAGGAATTCGTAATCACCCAACCACTAAGACCAGCATCGTCATAAACCTATGCGATGGAGATGAATTGAATGGTATCCCAGGACTTTCGGTTATTGATGCCCTGGAGCGGCATAATCTGATTTATACCGGTTCCAATGAGTATTTCTATCAGATAACAACATCAAAGATTCCAATGAAGGAAGCCTTTGACAAGCACAACGTATCAACGCCAGCCTGGAAAGTAATTCAGCCAAACGAAGGCAACATTCTGTCACTGTTTGAAGAAGTGGGGGATGTCCTCATCGTAAAGCCGGCAATTTCTGCAGGAAGCCTGGGGTTAAGCATTAAGAATGTCGTAAGTAACGAAGCCGGATTTTCAGCCATCCTCAATGACATCCAACAGGGCTATCATGGATGGAAGCTGGACTCGGGCGGCATATTTGTTGAAGAGTTTATTAAAGGAAGAGAGTTTACCACGCTGGTGATAGGTTCCTCTACCCATCCGGAAACACTTAGGTTCTATCCACCGGTTGAGCGCGTTTTTCATTCATCCTTACCGGATACGGAACGGTTCTTATCATTTGACAGACTTTGGGAGACCTATGACCATGAAACACCATTGCCCGATAAAGGTGATTTATATAACTATTATGAACCTGAATATGAGTTGGTTAGTGGGTTAAAGGAAATTAGTCTCGAGGCGTTTCAATCCGTTGGTGGAATGGGCTATGGACGTCTTGATATTCGGATGGATCAGGAGACCGGTAAGTTTTATGTATTGGAAGTCAATGCTCAATGTGGATTGAGTGAAGATGAAAATTATACATCTATCGGTGCTATTTTGAGGTTTGCAAAAAAATCTTTTACATATTTGATCATTGAAATCGTAGAAGACGCATTGATGCGTTATGGGGCAAAACATAAAGCAATACACTAAATGAAAATTTGTGTCCTTCAACCAGATTATTCAACAACTAATGTGGATTATAAGAATTATGATCCGCCGAGAGATTTGACCAGCTTACTTCCTGATCATTATGTTGTTGATCATGTTTTCTTAAACAAGCTAACTACCTATCGACAGCTTAAAGATTTAAGCAAGCAGGGGTATGACATCTTTGTCAACCTGTGCGAGGGTTACCTGGAATGGGAGATACCTTCTATTGATGTTATCCATACTCTGGAATTGCTCAATCTTCCATACTCGGGTCCGAATCCCGTTCTATACGACCCGCCCAAGCCATTGATGAAGTATGTGGCCTACTGTGCTGGCGTCAAGACACCTGCCGCCGTGGAGCTCACGTCGATGGAGGGAATTGAAGAAGCCCTTGAAAAGCTCACCTTTCCTATGTTTATCAAACCTTCCAAAGCGGGTGATAGCCTGGGGGTTGATGAGCATTCGTTGGTGACTACAGAAGTGGAGCTACGTGAAAAAATCCAGGACATCCTTCATGAATATGAAGAGATTTTAGTGGAAGAGTACATTGCCGGGAGAGAATTTACCGTGTTGGTGGCGGCCAATAAGGATGCGAAAACATGCACGGTTTATAAGCCTGTAGAGTATATTTTTCCGGAAGGGAGAAAATTCAAGACCTACGCACTCAAGACCTCAGAATTACATCCTGAATCGAATGTACCGTGTCATGATTTTAAGCTGGAGCGAAAACTGAAGTCGGCTACTGAGCAAATTTTTACGGCATTTGGAGGTGTGGGCTATGCCCGACTTGATTTTAGAATGGATCAAAACAATGATATCTATTTCCTCGAGATAAATTTTACATGCTCGGCGTTTTACGAGGGCAGCTATCAGGGGTCTGCAGACCATATACTGAACTATGATCCGACCGGTAAGGGCGGTTTCCTGAAGCATATCATCGGCGAGGGTATTGCCCGGCATCGTGCCAAGCAGAAGAAGTACAACCTGAAGGGAAACGCCCTCTCCGGTTATGGCATTTTCGCCAACCAGCAATTGCCAAAGAATGAGATCATCTTCACAGGAGAGGAATTGTCTCAACGGATCGTGTCCAAGCGTTTCGTGGACGAAACCTGGAACAAGAAACAGAAGACTGATTTCAGACAGTATGCGTACCCGATCAGTAAGGAAGTCTATATTCTCTGGGATGAGAACCCGGTGAACTGGGCACCACAAAACCATAGCTGCAGTCCCAACACATCGTATGAAGGACTGAATGTGGTTGCTATGAAGGATATCGCGGAAGGTGAAGAGCTTACTCTTGATTATGCCATGTTCCTGGATGAAAGTATGGAGCCTTTTGCCTGCCGATGCGGGAGTGCAAATTGTCGTGAAATGGTGTTTGGCAGAAAAGAGAACTCTATTACCGCTGCCGGCAGAAGTTTGAGAGCTCCCGCACTGACACCCCTTCGTAAGTTTGGCAAAGCCTAGTGTTAAATAATTTTTCTCTGACTTCAATCAGGGTCATCCGCGGCGTATCTTCACGCCATGTCATTGTTTATCGCATCCTTAAATTCAGGAAGCAACGGAAACTGTTACTATATAGGCAACCAGAAAGAAGCCATTTTGATTGATGCCGGGATATCCTGCCGGGAAACGGAAAGGCGTATGAAGAGGCTTGAATTGTCTATGAAGATGGTCAAAGCAATTTTCGTCTCCCACGAACACGCCGACCATATTTATGGCGTCTCACGACTTTCCAGAAAATACCAACTTCCCGTTTATATTACTGCGACTACACGTAATGAGGGAAGGTTGATACTCAAAGAAAACCTGATCATCCCATTCCGTGCGTATGAACCAGTCACAATCGGCAATTTATCGGTAACAGCATTTCCCAAATTTCATGATGCCGCCGATCCACATAGCTTCATCGTGGCCGGTGATACCGTCAACGTGGGGATATTCACAGACATTGGTCAACCGTGTGAGCATGTCATCCGGCATTTTGAACAATGTAACGCGGCCTTTCTGGAATCCAATTACGATGAAGAGTTGCTTGAAACGGGTAGTTATCCAGTGCCTTTAAAAAATCGAATTCGCGATGGGAGGGGGCACCTTTCCAATAAACAAGCCCTTCAATTATTCATGAACCATCGGCATGAATGTATGAGCCATCTGTTTTTGTCCCACTTATCGAAGAATAATAATTCACCCAAAATAGTTAAACAGTTGTTTTCTGCGATTGCAGGGAGGACCGAGATTATCATTGCACCCCGTGATGAGGAGACAAAGCTTTATCATATCAGGAACATTCCTGAATTTACCAGCAAGCCGGTGAAGCGTACCCTCGAAAGTTCACACGTGCAGCTCTCACTTTTTTAATAATCAGGAAAGGTAAACACAACTTGACGGATGTTATGGCGGTCAGGCCTTTGAAAACGTTGGTTGAACGGGTTCATGCAAATTGTACTATCCAGAAGCATTAAAATTACAGCCTTACGGTACTATTCATAACCCGGGGGCTTACTGAGGAGACTGAATCGTTACAATAGTATCGGATAACGAAGTCAACTCAGTATGAAATTAGGATCGGCTCTCCTTTTCCTTATTGGTCCTGTCTTTCCGACCATCGCCCAAAGCGATAGCTTAAAACTTCATGCAGACTTAATTAAGTCTCGCCTCGATTCTATAAAGGCCCGGATTGATCCGCCTAAGTCGTATATGACTGCTCATCTAAAAGGTGAGCCACCAAAAATAGATGGTTTGATCAACGACTCTGCCTGGCAGCAGGTTTCCTGGGGTGGCGGGGATTTCAGGCAACTTCAGCCAGATGCCGGTGGAATACCCTCGGTCCAAACCAAATTCAAGATTCTCTACGATGCCAAAAATTTGTACATCATCGTCAGGAATCTTGACCCTGACCCCTCGAAGATCGTCAGTCGTATGTCACGCAGAGACGGATTTGATGGTGATTGGGTTGAGGTTAATATTGACAGTTACTATGATAAGCGATCGGCTTTTTCATTTACAGCTTCTGTTTCCGGCGTGAAGGGTGATGAGTACGTATCGAACAACGGTGACAACTGGGATACGAGTTGGGAACCGATCTGGTATCTGAAAACCAGCATTGATGCCGAAGGTTGGATAGCAGAAATGCGAATACCACTTAGTCAGTTGAGATTTGCTGACAAACCAGAACACACCTGGGGCATTCAGTTTACCCGGTTGTTTTTCAGAAATCAGGAACGTTCCAATTGGCAGTATATTCCTCCGACTGCGCCTGGGTGGGTTCACTTGTTTGCCGATTTAAAAGGGATCAAGGGCATAAAGCCGCAGAAGCAACTTGAGATCCAGCCTTATGTTGTAACAAAGACAGAACGATTTCAGAAAGAGGAGGGAAATCCTTTTAAGACAGGCCAATCCTCCGGAGTTGATGTGGGACTTGATGCCAAAATTGGAATCACGAGCGACATCACGCTTGACCTCACCGTGAACCCTGACTTCGGACAGGTGGAAGCAGATCCTTCGCGTGTGAACCTGACAGCGTTCGAACTTTTTTTTCAGGAACGAAGGCCTTTCTTTATTGAAGGAAATAATACACTGAATTTTCCGCTTACTGATTTTAACAGCAACAATCTCTTTTACTCGAGACGAATCGGGCGAAAGCCACAGGGTACAATCAACACCACCCCGCAAGGCGACAATGGCGTGAATGAGTATGTAAAACAGAAAAGTAAGACGACTATCCTTGGCGCGGCCAAACTTACAGGGAAAAATAGGAATGGATTATCATGGGGCATCCTGGAGTCAATTACCAACCCGGAAAAAGCTACGATTGATAGCATGGGCTTTTCCAGAAAGCAAACCATCGAACCGTTGACGAATTACCTGGTGGGCCGGGTGCAACAGGATATCAATAAAGGCAATACACTGCTCGGTGGCATGTTCACGGCCGTCAATCGCTCAATTGATAATAGCCAGCTACGGTGGCTGCCTACAGCTGCGTATTCCGGTGGTCTAGACCTGGTGCACAACTGGAAGGAGCGAAAATACTATTTCAGTGCCAAAGCCTTCATGAGTCGTGTTGAAGGCAGCACCGCAGCGATGATCACAACACAGCGATCTTCTGAACGATATTTTCAACGACCGGACAATGAGCATGCTACTGTAGACTCTACCCGGAGATCACTGACGGGTACGGGTGGAACGTTTAAGTTTGGAAAGCGCAGCGGAAGACTGACCTTCGATATTGGTGGCAGCTGGCTATCCCCACAGCTGGAATTGAACGACATAGGATTTCTGCTGCAAACCGATTTGATCAACCAATGGTCATGGATGCAATATCGAGTCCCCAATCCCGCGGGTCCGTTCAGGTCGCAAGGTTACTGGATTGGCCAAAACCTTGGATGGGATTTTGATTGGCGCAATACCGCGCAAAGCTACTGGACTGAAACCGCTCTCGAATTCAAGAATTTCTGGTGGCTCGGTGGTGGCACTTCGATCAGCGATCACAGTATTTCAAATGCCGATTTAAGAGGAGGTCCTGCTATTCGCTACCCTGGCAACATTTCCTTTTGGCTTTGGGCGAATACGGACCGAAGGAAGAAACTGCAAGTAAGCGCCAATCCTCAATGGCTGAAAGGTAAGAATGACTACCTCAACACATTTGACCTGGACGTTAGCCTTACGTATCGTCCTTTCAATGCGTTGAATATTTCCATCTCGCCTACCCTGAATCGCAATTTAAATCAATTCCAGTATGTTGCTACCGGGTTTGCTTCCGGACAGGATCAATATGTGATGGCGAGCATTGATCAAACAACATTCAGGGTTGCCTTCCGAATGACCTACATGGTCACACCGAACCTGTCCATACAATACTGGGGACAGCCTTTCGGAACCACGGGCTCTTACAATAACTTTAAATACATCATAGATGCCAGCGCTTCAGAGTACAGTCGGCGGTTTACTCCGGTTTCGCCAACATCGCTGATGATAGTAAGGGTTTTCAGATGGCCGGCCTTGGCAATACGACTGGAGGTGATTCCGAAGGACTCCAGTTAGCCGGTCTTTTTAATATCTCGCAAAGATCCATGTCAGGTTTCCAGGTGAGCACCTTGGTGAATTATACCGAAGGACAGCTCACGGGCATCCAACTAGCACTCGTGAACAAGGCCGGTAGAATCAAGGGCAGTAAATCCACGCCACCCACAAAAGCACGAGGCATGCAGTGGGGCCTTGTAAACTTTTCCAAGGCGATGGATGGCTGGCAGATTGGTTTAGTAAATTTTAGTAAGGGTTTCAGAGGCAAACAGATCGGGTTAATCAATTTTTTTCCAAAATATGGGTCGAAAGAACTTGCGCGCATGGGTACGCCTGTCGGGTTGTTAAACT
Organism: Cyclobacteriaceae bacterium; assembly: GCA_025350305.1. Classification (GTDB taxonomy): domain Bacteria; phylum Bacteroidota; class Bacteroidia; order Cytophagales; family Cyclobacteriaceae; genus ELB16-189. The sequence continues at coordinate 31,118 of JANXYC010000120.1, forward strand.
TTGGCTCAAGGGGTGGCTATATGCGACTGCATTACAATGAAGTGTTTACCACCAACATTGAGTACACTACGGGTAACTGCCTCAATTGCACCTGGACGCAATCCGGGATGCCAATTGAAGATAGAAACCTTATTTTCAACCAGAACGCATTGATTTTAGGGATCGATCCATCGCTTAACACCTGGGGCTTTGGCTACGGTTTTCAAAAAGTTCTGTACAACAAATCCTCCATGCTGCCAACCGATCCCAATAATAAAAAACGGCTCATCACCTATGGAGTAAAATTCATGCACCTCAACCGCGACAGGAATTTCGATCGCTCGTTTAATCTCTTGAGCCGCTTCAATTTTGACTATGGCCTGCGCAAATTCTTCGGCTATCTTTATGTCGGCTTTTCATTGAATTACTTCATGTATGCTGGCGGAGAAAACAACAGCAATGTTTATAAGATCCGAAGCATCCGAATGCCAGCCGGTCAACCCTTTGGCTTCAATAGTGAATTCTGGCCAGGGTATTCAATTGGGTTTCAGTTTTAAAATTAGGTAAGAAGTAAGTGCCAACATTAGATTTTGCAAAAAAATGAAGGGCAAAGCTATTTTTAGTGCTTTTCATTATAGCGCGCCAGGCCGTGGTTATGGCGCGGCGCCTTGTGGCGCGTGCCGGTGCGAACTAAAAAAGAAAACGTATTCCCCTGATCTTTGTAGTAGACCAAGGTTCTAAATGAAAATCATCCTGTTTTCCTGGTGAAGAATCTACAATTATTGACCAACCTTTCAGCCATCTTTAATTCATGTCTGAAAAGTATAAGTTCGGCGATCCGGAAGGAATGTACTTTGTTACTTCGACTGTCGTAGGGTGGGTGGATGTCTTTACCCGGCCTGAACTGAAGCATATTGTTATTGATTCCTTGAGATATTGCCAAAAGGAAAAAGGCTTGGCGATCCATGGCTGGTGCTTGATGTCAAGTCATTTACACATGATCATCAGTACCTATAAAGATCCACTTTCCGGGATCATGAGGGATTTTAAGTCCCATACAGCAAAGGAAATTGTTAAAGAACTAGATACAATTTATGAAAGCCGCCGACATTGGATGCTGGAATTTTTCGGAGAAGTAGCTGACGGGCTGACGAGGATTACCAATTATAAGGTTTGGCAAGATGGAAACCATCCTATCTTGTTGACAAAGAAAAAATTTGTCATGGAGAAGATGGAATATATTCATAATAATCCTGTTGCAGAGGAGATTGTTGCGGAACCGGAGCATTATCTTTACAGTTCGGCCGGAGATTATTACTGTAACAAGAAAGGATTTTTGGATATTGAATTTGTCGAATAAAATCCTGTCGTAATGAGGACTATGATAGCAGGCTGTCGGATAAGGTGCAGGGGCACGCGCTGCAAGCGCGCGCCATAGCCAGTACATCCATAATAATCCAGTTGCGGAGGAGATAGTTGCGGAGCCAGAACTATTATATTTGGATATTCAGTTTTCAGAATGAGGTCCATCGTAGAAGATCAATGATAACCGGCTCGACTAGAATTTAAACCGGCACGCGCTGCAAGCGCGCGCCATAACGGAGTCAATCAGCATCGGTCAGAAATTACACGGATTTGAAATTGCCTTCCCGAGTTTTCGTACTTGGCATCTGTACTAACAGGTATTATTATTAATTGATCACCGGGCTTCACCTTCTGCAGAATTTCGTCCACAGGGATAGTCATAAATTCCTGGCCCGACTTATACTCTTCAACCCAGGGAAATAACAGCGCAACTCCGGCGAAAGAAGCGTGCCGGATTTGAATCCTAAATTTGATTGTTTCCTGTGGTTGGGCGCGAGTATGCAATTCAGCTAACCTCAAGATTCCTTTTGCCGTCACCTCAAGGCTATCGGTTGCAGGATTTATAAGCTTATCGTTGATGAACAGCTCGATTGTCCGTTTATCCGTTGGATCAATCCGTTCGGCTTTTGAAGTGGTATACATTGCTAAAAATGGAATTAGCAAAATCATGCAATTGAGGATACCGATCAGGATGTGTTGTTTTTTCATGATAGGGATGTTGAAAGTTGGGCAAACATAGATGTATTTTTTTCGGCCGTAGTAAAATGCTTGTAAAATGATGTTAATGAAATGTAAAATGGATGTAAATCATTGTAATTAACACATGCAGGCACCTACCTTTAAGTAATGAAGTCAAAGTTTTTAATCACAACCAGCATTATTGTCGTCGCCATCGTTTCGGCCGGTTTCCTGTTGATGAAGAATTACGAGCGTTCAGATAACGTGGAAAAACGGACAATGCTGTGATGAGAGCGATCGGACATAAAATACTGCTGCGTGCCGGGGACTCAACCTCCAGGGTCCTGCCCGTGAAGCGAATAAACCCCTCTGTTTTTCAGCTTGAGTTTCAGAGTCCGTTCAACTTTGTGCCGGATACGCTTGTCAGCGTTGTACACGCCAGTCTGGCCTCGGCTAAATTACCGCTGCAATACACCGTGAACGTCTTTGATTGTTCCACCAAGGAGATCATATACGGCTACCAGATTGCAGAAAAAACAAGCACACTGGTGCCTTGTCTTGGGCGAGAGCAGACAAAGAGCTGTTATGTGATACAGATTGCTTTTTTAGAAGATCTTTCAAATAATGCCACCATCCGATACATGGTCATATCCGGTGCATTTGCCATGATTGCATTTGTTCTTATTGGAAGGGGATACATTAAAGGGAGAAAGGATGCACTTCCCATTGATGCGGGTATATTTATCACATTGGGTCAGTATGCATTCTCGTCGGAGAAACGATTGCTTAGGGTGGGGCAAGAAACGCTCTCCCTCACCGACAAAGAATCAAAATTGTTGAGTGTGCTATCCGCCAATCTGAACCAGCCTGTTGACAGGGATAAATTGATGAAAGAAGTCTGGGAAGACGATGGGGTGTTTGTCGGACGGAGCCTCGATGTCTTTATTTCTAAACTCCGAAAGAAGTTTCAGCGCGACAGGAGTATCAAAATAGTGAGCATACATGGCAAAGGGTACAAATTGGAAATTGATTAATGTTATAAAATTGCTCCCGCACCCCAAATGGTGAGTCGCAGTCTACAAGGGATAAGAATGAATTTTGAATAATGAATTTTGAATAATGAATAAAGAATTTTGAAGTCCGAAGTCGAGTACTTCTATATTCAAAATTCAACATTCGACATTCAACATTCTGCATTGATGTAGGCCTTGAGGTCCTAATGCCGACCGTTAATCCAATACATGGAGGGTAACCCAGTACTTATAGGCCACCAGTACCTTGTCCGCCTTGGAGAGTTTATTGACGTTGAGTTTACTGACAGAAGGAAGGATACTCTTGTTGATTTTCGCAAGAATCTTAAAAAGCGATTTTTTCATTTCATACGAAACTACTTAAATTTTAATTGACCTTTAGGGCATCTCTAAAAACCCTGCCTTTTATGGCCTCAACCCGTCACCCTTCTCCGGAAGAGAAGGGTACATGGAGTTTTTAGAGATGCCCTTTAGTAAAAATTGGAAAATCGCTCCCGTAAAGCTTTTCCTTTCATTTGTGCTCAGGGAATCAGAACTTTGAACAGCGCAAGCCGCGTCAAAGAGGCTAAATGGAGCGCAGCAAACAACTTACTTTTATATTGTGCGGTACTTTTTTCATATTGGCTTTAACGGGTTTAACTACCGTGGCTGGCAACGGCAGGCCAAGGCATTGAGTGTCCAGCACATCGTTGAGACTACGATGGGGCAGGTATTAAAATCGCCTGTCTCCATTATGGGCTGTGGGCGAACGGACGCGCAGGTACATGCCAGCCAATTCTTTTTTCATATTGATATAGAAAAGAAATGGGACTATGATTTGATATTCCGGTTAAATAAACTGCTGCCGGACGATATAGCGGTATTTGATATACTATCGGTGGAAGAGAATCATCATGCCCGGTTTGATGCCATCCAGCGAACGTACGATTACTTTATTCATACCTACAAAGATCCATTCCTGAGTAGTTTGAGTTCACTATACCTTGAAAAAAATCTGGATTTGGGCAAAATGAAGGAAGCTACGGCACTTTTGCTCCGGTATGATGACTATGGAGCCCTTTGTAAGACTCCTGCAACCTATCGCACCACGATCTGTAAGGTAACGTCCGCCACGTTGTTTGCCGATGACGCTGGCGATAGGCTTCGATTTCAGATTACTGCCAATCGGTTTTTAAGCCGCATGATTCGTATCATCATGGGTAAGCTGCTGGAAATCGGCAGGGGAGAACTCAGCGTAGATGAGTTTGAGAGTTATCTCATTACAAAAAGAACACCGACACTGATTGAACCTGCTTACCCACAAGGACTTTATCTTTCCAGGGTTACGTATCCATATTTGGATCTTTCACCCAGAACGGAATTCTCGACCATCCTTCAAAAGCAATTTGATCATTGGCAGGTTGTGTAGCCTTACCCCGGAGGAGAGGGAAGGAATTTTTAGAGTGATTGCAGACACGGCATCCGTAAAATTTAATTTACGCATGGCAAAACAACAAGCCTCACATCATCAAGGCTTCACGCATCAGCGCCGGTGGCATATTGCCAATCTTCAGTAATCGCTCATGGAAGTCGCGCAGGGAAAATGCTGCTCCCATCTTTTTTTTATATTCTTCCCGCATAGTCAAAATCTCTGACATACCCATGAAGTATCCAATAAAATACCCAGGGGAGGCTGTCGATGAATCGACTTCCAGCTGAGCGGCCCAGGGGAGGAATCCAACCTTGTCGGTCATGAGTGCAATCGCTTCCTCATAGGAAAGTTTTCCCGTGTGCATACCGACATCATATATCACACGCGCATTCCGCCACAACCTCAACTGCAATTGGCGCAAGTGAATTCTTTCGGTAGGGAAGAACCCGGTTTCTTCCATGAGTTGTTCGTTGTACAATCCCCAACCTTCGCTGAAGATAGAAATGCCATTGTTCCGTCTAAGAGCACGCTGATTATGAAGCTGATATAAACCCTGAACGTGATGACCTCCGTACGTCTCGTGTGGCGCCGTGACGATGATAACGCCCCAATCATGCTCGACGAGGTATTCCTGCTTTCGCTTTGTGCCCCACTGCTCTTCGAATGGATTAATCATCCATTCGGATACGTACACGCTGTCGCGATCAGGTCCTTTTGCACTGGAAAAATTTCCATAGTAAGAAGTTTTTCTTAAATACTCCGCACGCGGCACCACGCGAACAAGTTCTTTCCAGGGAATGGGTATCAGGTCCAATGACTTAATATGAGCTGCGGCTTTGTCAACCCATACCTGATGGGCCTCAATTATTTCGTCGTGCTCCGGGTACTCGTTCTTAATTTCCAATGCGAGTTGTTGCCAGGTTTTGCCAGGGTCAATTTCTTTAGCAAGATCCTCAAGCTCCTTCACGGTGGCATTAAAATGCTCCCAGCCAAAGTTCCAAAGGCTGTCTGCATCATAGTTAAGCAAAATCTGCTCTTTAAGCATTTTGTTGTACGTTTCCTTTCCTATTGCAAAAGCGCCTTTTTTCTTCTTGGGAAGTTCTTCAACAAGGAAACTGATATATTTCTCCAATGCTGCCTTCGCATCCTGGGTGGGTTTTCTCAAATGGGATGCAGCGCCTCCAGCCTTTGCGATAAAGTCAGGAAGTTCCTTATCAAATAAAACGCTTCCATTTTCAGCCATGAAAAGGCTTAGCTCCTGGAAGCGTGGGACATAAATAGCAAGCTGCCGGGTTCCATTTTCCAGTTGTGTAGGCACTACAAGAAGTTTCCTTTCGATCTCTTTTATCTTTTCACCGATCTCACCTGGCCTGCTTATGATGTTAGAAATCTGTGTGAATGTCATGTAAAGGCGCGGATTCTTCCTCCAGGGTTGCATATTTCCTTGCATGAGCTCACGGCCAACCAAGATGCTTTGGGCAAATTTCCAATCGATCAATTCATCCCCGGAAAGCTGGGTGTGGTCGATGCTTCTGAGTTTGTCTAATTGATCTTTGGTTTTTGACAATTCGGAGGCAAAGGAAGCCTCGCTCAAATCCGAAGAACTTTCATCTGAATTAGTATCGCCGGAATTAAATTCGGTAATGAAGGTTGCAAGTTGTTCCCGCGTCTTGTTTCTAACCGCTTCTGGTGATGAGCAACTGGTGAGAAACAGCGGCAGAAAGGCAAGGACTATCCAAGGGGGTTGAGTCATGGCGTTCATTTGTTTGGTAAAGACAAGGTTAATTTAGCAATTCTTTCCCAACCTGGTGATTCTTTATCCAAATCCGACTTGCTGAATTTGAAATGGG
>JANXYC010000126.1 GCA_025350305.1 Cyclobacteriaceae bacterium
GAAAAATGGCATGAATACATTGGCGAACCCACCCTGGCTGACGCTATCATGGACCGACTTTTCGCTAACGCGCACCGCTTCGAACTGAAGGGGAATCGCTACGCAAAAAATCAACTCCCAACTCACCCAAAAAACAATAACTTTGAACATCAAATCCCAATCGCCTAAGGGTGGGTCAAATCATTACCGGTATAGGTGGGTCAGTGAATCCGGTATAGTCACAAATCGGGGAGTCAGATAATATTTTAGAATTAGAAGAATAGTAATCAGTTTTTAAATTATTGACCAATCAAAATCAGCTATCAACTAATACTAATGGCCGAAACTCAGAACATAGAATATAAGATTAAGGATTGACCTCAGAATTGCCCTGCGCATTTGGCACATGCCATAGCCGCGCAAACCCATCGCGACACCAAAGCTATAGCAAGAGCCAAAATCCCTTCTCAACGGCATTGAAGATAGATTCCCGAATAATTTTTAATCATAATCAATGTTTTGTTGTATAGTTAGGATTCCTTACTATATTTGAACCATCATTTACTTAAACATCTAAAACAATGGAAAAAATCAAAGGTTACACGTATGGACAAGTCGCTCAATCGCCAGTATCCCTTCCTGACTTGGACCTACTGAAAAAAACAGTTCTCTTTTCGTCAGATGACGAGAAACATTTACAGCTTGCTGGTGAGGTACTGAAAGAACAAACAAATGAAGTGCTTGATTTGTGGTACGGGTTTGTTGGCGGCAATGAACATCTTGTTCACTACTTCGGAAAAGCTGGCAAGCCTGACATGGAATATCTGACCGCTGTAAGGGCGAGGTTTGGGCAGTGGATTATGGATTTATGCAACAAACCCTTCGACCAGGACTGGCTAAACTATCAGCACGAAATTGCACTGCGCCACCATAGCACAAAGAAAAACATGACTGACAATGCAGTCGCGGTGCCTATTATTCACTATCGGTATCTGGTGGCATTCATTTTCCCAATTACAGCAACCATCAAAGGATTTCTTTCTAAAAAAGGTCATGATTCTGAAACGATAGAGAAAATGTATGCTGCATGGTTTAAAGCGGTGACACTAACCGTCATTCTATGGACATATCCATACATCAACAAAAATGAATTCTAATCGTAGCATAGGATAGCGGGACTGTGCGCTTGCGAGACATGGATAGAACGGCTCTTATTCAAAAATCAAAACAACCATGAAAGTAGCAGTTTGGGATACTTATGTAAAAAAGGAAAACGGAACGGTAATGAATTTTGACATCATGGTTCCTGATTCCCAACAAAACGAAACGATAATTTACGGCTACGGGAGGGAATACCTTCAATCCAAGTCCATCGTTGGTTATGAACTTACTTCAAACGAATGTGCCTTCTGTCATGTCGAGCAGGCAACCGAAGAAATGATCCAAAGTATTAGCGAGAAGGGATACTATGTATTTGAACTTCGGAACTGTCAATGACATTTCAACTGAAATATTCGGAGGTATTGCAGGGATCCTTTGAGCCAAGAGCGCTCAACCTAATGATGGTATTTCAAGTCAACTGTCCCGGTTGCTTTCTGCAAGGCTTTCCGCAAATGAGAAGTCTACATGATAAATATCAGGGCAGAATTTCTTGCTCTGCACTTTCAACGGCATTTGAAGATTTTGATTTGAACACCACTGAAAATATCAAGTTACTATTAGAGGAGAATTATCTAACGGGTGAAACTAAAAAGGCGTTTGATACTAATAACCTTATTTGGAATGAGGCCATTCCATTTCCAGTGCTGGTTGATGCAATCATCGAAAGGGAGGAAATGCTTAACTCCCAGTTTATAGACAGTGTAATTTCAAATCATAAACAGTTCAGCAAAGTCTTGGATCATGAATTGGTAGAAAATAAAACATCACTTCAACACTATTTCAATCACTATCAAAAATGTGGGTTTACTTTTGCGAGCAATTTGTTGCAAGGAACTCCTACCTTTGTTTTATTCAATGCAAGCATGGCTGTTCTTCTGCAATGGTTCGGGCATGTGAACAACAAAACTATCGAGAAGGAACTTAATAAGTATTTAGTTTCATAATTCCTGTAAGAATGAATAGATCACCTTTCAACTTAGATCAACAAAATGCGAGTACAGATAGTCGCATTATCGCTGCACTGGAACGTATATCACAGGCCTTTCGGGTATTGCTTTGGAACGAAAGCAAAGAATTCTCGTTGAGCCCAATACAAGTGCAGGTATTGATTTTTCTGCTTAATCACAGCGAAGAGAAAAGGAAGGTTAGTTATCTGGCTGATGAATTTAATATGACAAAAGCTACAATCAGCGATACCATCAAAGCACTTGACCAGAAAGGACTAATAAAAAAAGTAGCTGAACAGCTTGACACCAGAAGTTATGTGATTCATCTTACTAAAAAAGGGATTGATATTGCTGGAAAAACATCTGTATTCACGCGTGAACTTCAAATCCCTATTGATAAACTGAATCCAGACGATAAAGAAAATTTGTTGTTAAGTTTAATAGGAGTTATCCACCATCTTAACAAAGCCGGGGTTATTACGATCCAGCGAATGTGTGTCACCTGTATCCATTTCAAACCTGCCAACAGTAAGCATCCTCACTTTTGCAACCTACTTAACAAAAAACTGGAAAGTACTGAGTTGAGAATAGATTGCCCTGAACATCAATTTGTAAACTAAGAACCTTGTAATAGACAACTAAATCACACACACATTGTCTGGCCGCACCTGCAGCCCACATCCAAAGCCATCCAAAGAGTGTGCTCAGTGTAGTGTAAGTGGAGAAAGTTGTCAATGAAAAATGCCCCACCGCACGACTGACTAATGAAGAGTGGTGTAAATTAACGAGGGACGAAAGACACGGCTTCGAATGAAATGCGGAGAAAGGCCCTACTACTGCCAACAAAATGTTTGCGCAATGGTGGGGTTTAGTGTAAGCTATAAGTTTATATCTTCGTTCAACGTTTGTTCACGTGGGACAAATACGTTTTCAAAAGCCCACCACTGCGCAAACACAAACGTTGGCAGTAATAGGGCCCGGACAATTTGGTCATCTAACGGGTGACACTCTACTAACAAAGATTTCCCACGGGGGACAAGTGAACGGCTTCGGGACAACTTGGACTCTGAAAAAATTAAAACGCAGGACTGATTAAAAAATAATACAGCCGACCCTTCGCATTTATAAAAAGATTGTGCTCCGAATTGCTCCGCGTATTTGGCACATGCCATTGCCCTGCATCCCGCCCACGAACCAAAGCAATGGCAAGAGCCAAATCCCAACGCTTAAAATAGTATGCAAAAGATAATTATCACAAAGAACTACTATGTTTTTACATCCAAGTAGACAATCAAATTGTCGGCCATAGTTAAACTACTTCCTCCGACATTAAAGTCTCTGCGGCTAATTTCAAAATCTCCTTCAAAAGATGGTATT
>JANXYC010000129.1 GCA_025350305.1 Cyclobacteriaceae bacterium
ATAAACTGGAACAGCTTCTACCCAACAACTGGACTCCTACGGGTTCTTGAATAAGAAATTTTCAGCACAATAAGCACCTGTACTTCACCGGACGCTTACCTAGCGCCACTCAATTTCTCCGCACATTTGATACATGCCATAGCCGCGCATCCTGCGCAAATACTCAGCGCAGGGCTATTGAAATAGCTAAACCTCCTCCATTAAGTCCAATGCACAGTTCGTAAAATAAAAATACAACTGTGTGTCATATGAAAAGTCGGTCCGGACGACTAACGTCCAAAAACACCTTCGAAATGAAAAAAATAATCCTTGCATGCCTGTCCGTACTTGGATTGACGGTCGCTTGCCAAAATGAAGAACCGGGCCTTGCTGCTGATGCACTTCCTAGGTCATTGGCGGATTTTCGAAACGAGGTTAAGGAAGATCTTGGACTTACACCACTCCAGACCGGCGCACTGACCAAGTCGCTACAACAAGAATCAGCAAATGAGCAAGTGCCAGGTTTTCTTTGGCTGGTAGCTCGCCATTTGCAGGAAAACCTTCCTGACACTGCCAAACGTGAACTTTTACAAAACATAACGGCCATTGAGCAAAGCCTGGTTCTACAGGGTATTTGCATTCCACTTGGCTTCGAGGTCAACTTCAGTTTTCCGCTTCATCCTTATCCAGGCATGATCTTGCCCCTACTTGTTCCCGACCAAGAGGACCCCTTTCGCAAAATCGTGATGACTCATCAACAAGTAGCAGAAAATCTGGTGACTTTGCGAAAAGCAGGCTTAATGTCACCCGAAGAGTTTCACGCCAAAATGCAGATCAATTATAATTCGCTGATGACGCAACTGGTTGGCGGCCTTCTCAACGATGTGCAGCGTGTGCAACTGAAATACGGACTTGATCAATTGGCGGCTGAGCGCGAACAATATATCGCCCAATCCTTCCACTTGATGGCAGCCTCCCTCCAGTTGAATGAGGAGGAACTTCAAGAAACAGTAGTCCTAAACGCTTCGATAGAAAGCATGAAGAATTTCTTATTGCAGGCACTTCAAGCCGGTGAAATAACACCAGAAATGACGCTGCAAGCAGTCCGTGAACATTGTGTTGATTTTCACAATGCGCTGGATCAATTGTTTAACGAACAGCAACTTGAAATCATCCGCATTTTCCGGGCCTTGTCATTCCGCACGCGGAGTCAAATGGCATGTGAAAATATCAATCCATAATCTCTGTAACTTGTGTAAATGCAAAAAGTGGAGGATTGGAAAAGTCAATTGCGCGATCTTCATCGGGAAAGCTATCTATGGAGTTTAAGTTGCTGTTATTACGACAAAGAGATGGCAAAAGATGTATTGCAAACCGTGTACCTGAAGATTTATGAAGGAAAGGCAACGTTCAATGAAAAGTCGAAATTGAAAACCTGGCTGTTCTCAATTATCAAATTCACCAGCATTGACTTTATGAGAAAATATGGCATGAGGATTGAAAAATTGAATGAAGATCACTGGCAACTTTCAGAAAAAGAGGTGGTGGATGAAAAGGATCAGGAAACTTGGTTCCGGAAAATACTGCAGAATCTTCCCGGCCAACAGCGCGAGGTGCTTACGCTCGCTTTTTATCACGACCTGACGCTGGGGGAGATTGCTACCTTGTTGGAATTATCAATCGGCACCATACGAACCCATTATGAAAGAGGAAAAGAGAATTTTAGAAAATATATAATTCGATACAAACTTGATACAGAGCTGCTATGAAAATAGAGGATAAATTAAAAAAGCTTTTCCATGAGAACCTGGAGCAAGGTGCGGGAGCTATACCTGATTTCCAACCGATGTGGGAAGAGGCAGAGAGAAGTCACAGGAGGAAACAACATTTGATATGGAAGATCGCTGCCAGTCTCTTACTGGCTGGAACCATTGGGGTGGTTGTCCTTTTAAGTCATCAGGATGATAAGAATGCCACCATTATTGCGATAACCTTATGGAACGAACCCACAAAAAGTTTGACGGTGCCACAGTCTGGATTGGAGATCAGCGAGCTTACTATCTGGAAATCACCAACCGGTTTTTTATTACCTAAAAATAATCAATAAGACAATGACCAATATAAGCATAGTTAACACGAGTATTTACAAAATGATGGCAATTGCTTTTTACTTTTTAATATCCGTCAGCGCATCTGCCCAGGAAAATGCAGGCAAAGATCCATTGCAGGAATTGTTTTTCCCTCCTGAATTAGTGATGCGTTACCAAAACGAGATCCAACTAAAGAAGGAACAGAAAGAATTAATCATTGGGGCCGTGGAGGAAGCGCAAAAGAAATTTAATCGCCTCCAATGGGAGCTGCAAAATGAGATGACTGCCTTTCAAAAATTGTTGGGCGACCCCATTGTTAGTGAACCCAGGGCCCAGGAACAACTCGATAAAGTTCTTGACCTGGAACGGCAGGTTAAAAAAACACAGATCACACTCATGGTCAGGATCAAGAACGCACTCACGGAAGATCAAAAGGCACAATTGAAGACAATGAAGGGAAAGTAAATCATTAAATGCCTCGATGGCTTGAATTTAATATTACTATGTGCTCTATGTTCCTATATGATCTACGTGTTCAATACCTTTAGTTCGGAAAGGGAGTTTAATCCTACCGATGTGCCTGTGTATATGTTTAAGTGTTTAATGCATTAAACAGGAACATAAATATCAAACTGCACACCCTTGTTTAATTTACCTGAAGCGGTAATCAGTCCATTGTGATTTTCAATGATCCTTTTGCAGATGGCAAGCCCCATGCCTGTGCCTTTGTATTCTTCCCGGCTGTGGAGGCGCTGGAATACTTCAAAAACCCGTTCATTATATTGAGGTTCAAAGCCGATACCATTGTCGGCGTAGGTAATGTGACAATAGTCCGTATTTGATAACAGCTGCTTTGTCTGTGAGGCAGACTTCCCGTTAAGTAGTTTACTCCCCTGTGCGATTTCGCTGCTGATGATGATGTGCGGCGCGATCT
>JANXYC010000160.1 GCA_025350305.1 Cyclobacteriaceae bacterium
CCTGGTGAGTTTAACAGATGACGGAGTGGCTTACTACCCAAGGCTCCTTCCAACCGGTCGGCCATTCGCACAAATGTCGCCGCCTGCGCTTTTGAAAAATCATCGTGCAATTTTTCGTCGGCTCCCGAGAGGTGCGAGAAAATAGAAGCTACGGTGATGTTTTTCTGTGGTAGAAGAAGTTGTATCACGTTTTCAAGTTCTGACTCTTCGAATCCCAGACGGTGCATGCCGGTATCCATCTTGAGGTGAATTGTACACGATCGGACGTTCAGAAAAGCGATGAGCGCTCGTAAGATTCTCATGTTGTACATCTCCGGTTCCATCCGGTATTCAAGCAAAGAAGCAAAGCTCTCTTCCGAAGGATTCATTACCATGATGGGGAGCGAGATGTTGTTTTTGCGAAGATCAATACCCTCGTCAGCATACGCGACGCCGAGGTAGTCGATTCGATGGTACTGCAATAGATTGGCAACCTCTTCACTGCCGCTGCCATAGGCGAACGCCTTCACCATCGCCATTAACTTCGTGCCTGGTTTGATTTTCGATTTGAAATAGTTGAGGTTTTGAACCATCGCACTCAAATCAACTTCCATCACCGTGCCGTGTACTTTACGTTGCAGCCTTTGAACAATTTTTTCAAATTGAAACGGCCGCGCTCCTTTGACGAGTACCACCTCGTCTGAGAATGTATCCGGCTTGAAATCTTCCAGGAAGGCGGCGGTAGAATTATAAAAGTTTCCCCCGGGAAAGAATTGCGGGTTTGCCAGTAGTACGGGACCTATACCAATCATTTTATTCACGTTTCCCGATTCGACCAGTTGTTTCAATTCCTCCATCAATGCCTTGGCTGAAAGTCCGGATTGCAGAACGTCAGATAGAATTAATGTCTTCTTAGCTTTCTGCTGGTTTTTAAGAAAGTCAAGGCTGATGTGCAGACCCGCCAGGTCATTGTTATAGGAATCATCAATGATAATGCAACGGTTGATGCCTTGTTTTATCTCCAATCGCATCGGCACCGACCTCAATGTTTGCATGCGTTCAACGATGACCGCGGACTTGTATCCCCGTAGCAGCATGTACGACAAAACATGAAAGGCGTTCTCCTGGGAGGCAACATCCTGAAAAGGAAGTGGAAGCGTAAAATTTTCTTCTTTATAGGTTACTTGAAAAACTCCAGGATTCTGGTAACGGATAGTCACGTCCGCCGATGAATGAAGGCTCCAGGTAAAGGATGGAATTTTTTTTCCGCTAACCATTATGTGAATCAATTCATGGTCTTTGCAATAAATCACCTTTTCGCAATCTGAAAAAAGTTTTAATTTCTCTTCCGCCTTTTCCTGACGCGTGCCAAACCCTTCATCGTGAGCGCTCCCAAGGTTCGTGAAGATTCCAAGCGTAGGTTTTATTACGGCTTGAAGTTTTTCCATTTCACCCGGCTTCGAAATTCCAGCTTCAAAAATTCCAAGCTCATGATGTGGTTGAATCTGCCAGATAGACAATGGGACACCTGCCTGTGAATTATAACTGCCAGGATTTTTTATGATCTGAAGGTGGTGCGATAGCACCTGAAATAACCATTCTTTAATAATGGTTTTTCCATTACTGCCGGTAATGCCCACGACCGGCAGGGTAAACTGATTTCGATGATGGCTTGCAATCGCCTGCAAGGCGGCAAGGGATGAATCAACTCTTAAAATATTGGCACCTGGAAAGGAGGCTTCATTGATTTTGGTTTCAACTACGAATTGGCGTAATCCGTAATGGTAGAGTTCTTTTAAAAAAAGATGACCATCATGCCGGTCTCCTTTCATTGCAAAGAAGAGTGAGCCCTTGCTGACCACTGCTTTGCGACTGTCGATCAATAATGTTTGAATGGGTCTGTCTTCAGAAAATTGAAGAAGTTTCCCCTGGCAGATGGCAGCTAGTTCTTTAAAACGCATCCTGGTATTTTGCTATAATCTATTTTTGGTAATCAGTGGATGGTAATCGGTGATCGGTAATGTCGGTAATCGGAGTCCCACTGAGTTTTTTTACATATTTCATATTTTTAAGGAGTTTGTTTTGAATGAATTGCAGTCAATCAAACTGATTACTGATTACCCGATTACTGATTACCAGTTACTAAAAAAGCCGAGCTCCGTTGGGCACCGTTTTGTCGATGGAAGTTAGTACCACTTTTCCGTCTGCATCCGGAAATCCCGTTACCAATACTTCCGATAGAAAGGTCGCAATTTGCTTGGGTGGAAAGTTTACCACACAGGCCACCTGGCGCCCCGGAAGCTCGTCCAACTGATAATGATGGGTGATCTGGACACTTGATTTTTTTGTGCCCAGCTCTGGCCCAAGATCAATCCAAAGCTTAAAAGCTGGCTTTTTGGCCCCCGGGAAGGGTTCTGCCCTCAGAATAGTACCCGCCCGGATGTCTACTTTGTTAAAGTCCTCCCATGTGATCATTTGACAAAATTTTATATCTTTCGCATCCCATCAATGTTCCGGCACAACCGGGAAAGCATGAAAGTAAAGGTTTCATATCTTTTACCCTCCATTGCAGCAATTTTCTTGTTGGCCCTTACTGTTCGGGCACAAGATGAGTTACCGTTACGTGAAATTCAGGACCCGACACACCGCGAACTTAACCTTGACGAAGATAAGACTTTGATCTATGATCACCCCAGTCATTTATCAATCGTAAGGGATTCGACTCAATCACCGCCGCGTGTGATGCCTATCGTACCCACAAAAGTTTTGAAGCAAGACGCCCACAAGAGCATCCGTAAGGAAAAAGATGAAGAGAATGCCCTTTCCTTCAATTTTCTTTATTACATGTTTCAAAAATTTAAGATGTCTGATTTGATCGATCAATAGTTTTCTTTTTTCTTCCTGCCACTTGCAGGCTTAGGCGACTTCTTTCCCCATCACCCATTTCAACATTTCAAACCAATCCTGGCAATCGAGTTTTACATCGAGCGAACGTGCGGCTTCGATGATTCGCTCCGGTTTGGTTGTGCCGATGATGGGAAATATGTTAGCGGGGTGTTTCATCAACCAGGCCAACGACAATTGAGCATAGGATGCATTGTACTTGACGGCCTTATTAAATACGGATCGCTCATCAGCCGCAATAGACTTTCCTCCACCCAATGGTGACCAGGCCATCGGAGAAGCATTAAACTCCATCAGTATATCCAGGTCGCCATTAAACAGCGGGTCAATTCGGGAAAGTGAAATTTCAATCTGGTTGGTAACCAACGGGAACGGCAGGTGATGTTGCAACATCCGGAATTGCGAAGGAGTAAAATTGGAAACACCAAAGTGTAAAACCTTGCCTTGCTTCTTAAGGTGGCTAAAGGCATCGGCTACTGCATGCGGATCCAGCAGCGGATCAGGACGGTGAATAAGCAGCAACTCCAGCCGGTCTGTGCCGAGCATCTTTAATGAATTCTCTGCCGACCAAATAATGTGTTCCCGTGAAGTATCATAGTGCTTTATCCAGGTATTGGGCCGCCTGGATGAGGGGAACTTAATTCCACATTTCGTGACTAACTGTATCTTTTCCCGCAGCGATGGATCTTTCTTTAGGACGGTTCCAAAAATTTCTTCGTTGCTGTGATCGCCGTAAATGTCGGCGTGATCAAACGTTGTGATATTCTGATCCAATGCGGTACGAACCAACCGCTCAACCACGTCTGGCGAAACGGTATGCCAGCGCCAGGCACCCGCGATGATGCGTGAGAATATTGGTCCTTCTGGATGGATTTGTTGCAGATTAATCAAGCGCCCTGCATGGGTTTGGTTGCACGCTAAAATTCACCAATTCAACTCAAATAAAAAAAGGAGTCAATGCAAAAGATTATGAAGCGAAAGGAATCAATTCAGCAATCCGCCTTTCAACCGAAGCAGTTCTGTTTCGGACAATTTTGCATTGTACCGTGCAGCGATTAGCCTGTTGTAGGCATCGGCAAGACTTTGTTGAGCTGTGCGCAATTCGATAAACGTGGTGATTCCTCTTTTGAAGCTTTCCAGAGCAATCATCAAATTTTCTTTAGCCAGTAGAATATTCTCTTCTTCAATCAGCAACTGTTTTTTGGTGTTGTCATAATTGACATAGGCATTCCGGACACCCACGATTGCCAGTGTCAATTGTTGTTCATAAACAAGTTTTTGACGGTCAATATTTATTTTAGACTGACTGATAAGCCGATTGACGTTCATGCCGTTGATGATCGGTACCGAAACACTAAGTCCGTAATTGTAGCCTCTATTTCTATTAAATTTTAATGCGAACGGACTTGTTTGCAATTCACTTTCCGTCTGGCCAAAGTTGTAATTTGAAACGAAACTGAGGATGGGCGATCGGCTCGCACGATTTTCGCGCAAGACGAGATTGGCAACATCAATATTTTTTTTTGCCACCACCAAAGCCTGATTTGTATTTTCAATGCCGGAAATAATATCCTCCATGGATAAAGAAAGATTGATTGGTATAGTATCAGCAACTTCATAAATGTCTGGCAGGGCCATTCCTAATAAACCATTCAATTGATCTTTCAATTGCTGAATGACGGTTTGCTGTTGCAAAATCGCCGTTCGTTGAGCATTAAGATCCACTTTAGCCTGGAGTAGTTCTGGTTTTCCGCCTGTTCCTACCTGTAATTTTTTTTCGGCCAGTTTCACTCGCTCCTCACTCACGGCCATTAACTCCTGTATCGCTCTAAGCTGTTGCTTTTGCCGTACAGTATTATAATAGGTATTGATCACGGAAGCCGTAGTATTTATCATCTGATTGCGGACGTTTGCTTCTCCCAGTACAGCCAGTTCCTCAATTCGTTTTCGTGTTGCAAACATTTTGGTGCCATCAAATAGCGTCCAAACCAACTGGACCGATCCGTTGGTCAGCGTGGATTTGGCACCCCCACGAATTGTCTCAACATCTGCAAACGTTACGATCCGTGAATCATTATTGTTTTTAAGATAACTGCCGTTTGCGTTTATCAGCGGAAAAAAAGCACCGTACGCGAATCGGTTGTCGTTGCTGGCCAGCGCAGATGTTTTCTGCAAGACGCGCACATCGTAATTCTTCTGAAGTGCAAGCTGGATCACCTCATCCAGTTGTACGGTTTGCGCATTTGAATAAACCAGTGAAAAGACCCCAAGAAATAATCCGTAAACGCTAAGCTTCATATGCCAATTCCGTGTGAGGTTTGGGTTGTTCACCCGGTTTACTAATGCTATCAAAGTCAATGTGCTTCCTTCTTTTCGATAGAAATGAATACATGGCGGGAATAACAAACAAGGTAAGCACCAATGAAAACAATACGCCTCCCACAATCACAATTCCCAAAGGAATCCGGCTGGTAGAGGCATCTCCGAGCGACAGCGCAAGCGGCAGCGATCCAAGGGCCATTGCAAGACTTGTCATAAGAATAGGGCGAAGTCGCAACCGTGACGCTTCCAGCACTGCTTGAATTTTAGGCAGACCTTCCTCGCGTTTTTTATTGGCAAACTCCACAATCAAAATCCCATTTTTAGTGACAAGGCCTATCAGCATGATCATCCCGATTTCAGAAAAAATATTGAGGGTTTGTTTAAAAATGTACAGTGATATAAAGGCCCCGCAGATCGCCAGGGGTACCGTAAACATGATAATGAGCGGATCAACAAAGCTTTCAAACTGCGCCGCGAGGATCAGGTATATAAGTACCAGGGCCAGGATAAACGCGAATGAAGTGTTACTCGAACTTTCGGCGAAGTCCCGGGAGGAGCCGGCCAGGGAAGTGGTAAACGTGTCATCCAATTGTTTTGCGGCAATTTCCCGCATCACTTGAATGCCGTCACCGATTGTTTCGCCGGGGGCTAATCCGGCAGAAATGGTCGCAGACTTATACCGGTTAAAGTGGTAAAGCGAAGGAGGAGTGGTAGACTCCTCCACGGTAACAACGTTGTCAATTGAAATCAACTCGCCCGAACGGGTACGCACATACAACTTCTTTAAATCATCCGGATCATCGCGGTTGATGCGCGTCACTTGACCCATGACCTGATATTGCTTTCCGTCTTTTGTAAAATAGCCGAACCGAAGATTACTATACGCCAATTGCAGTGTCTGGGAAATATCCTGAACGCTAATACCCAATTGTGTTGCTTTGAGCCGGTTGATCTGAACCTTTAATTCAGGCTTATTGAATTTCAAATCGATATCAACACCCTGTAAGACCGGATTACCGTTTGCCGCGTCGAGAAACTTGGGAAGCACCTCTTTTAACTTTTCAAAATTGTTGTTCTGAATTACGAACTGCACCGGTAATCCCCCTCTGCGATTTACCGAAATAGTCTGCTCCTGAATTGGATAGGCGCGTCCCTCCTGGAACCGTCCCATATTCCGGGCCGTCATATCCACAATTTGTTGTTGTGAACGATTTCTGCTTTTGGGATCCACTAACGAGACCCGGATCATGCCAGTATTGACGGAGCCGGAACCGGTAAAACCCGGAGCGGTGATGGATAAAACGGTCTTATATTCTTTAACCGAGTCCATTACAAACTTTGCGACCTTATCGACATACGAGTCCATGTAGTCATAGGATGTTCCTTCGGGCCCGGAGAGTTGAAGCCGGAACTGGTTGCGGTCTTCCAGAGGCGCCAATTCTGATTGAATGTTGCTTCCTATTAAATAGGCAACTGCGACACAAAATGTAATGATTAAAAAAGCTATCCAACGTACACCCATGAAAGCGCGCAATAATTTGGAATATACATTCTCCATTCCGATGAAAAACGGTTCTGTCATTTTGTAAAACTTTGAATGGCCTCCTTTTTCACGGGTAAGGAGTACGCTCAATACCGGTGTGAGCGTTAGGGAGACGAAGGCAGACACCAACACGGCGCCGGCCACTACAATTCCAAACTCTCTGAATAGACGTCCGACAAAACCTTCAAGAAAAACGATGGGAAGAAAAACCACCGCCAGGGTTATGGACGTGGAAATGACCGCAAAAAATATTTCCCGCGATCCTTCCCTGGCCGCCTGGTATTTATTCATCCCCGCTTCCAGTTTCTTATAAATATTTTCCGTCACAACAATACCATCATCGACCACCAGTCCCGTGGCCAGTACGATCCCAAGCATAGTGAGCACGTTGATGGAGAAGCCCAGTAAATACATGATGAAAAATGTAGCGATCAGCGAAACGGGGATATCGATCAGCGGGCGAACAGCAATAAGAAAATCGCGGAAGAAAAGATAGATGATCAGTACCACCAGCAAAATGGAGATCATCAGTGTTTCCTGTACTTCGGTAATAGACCGCTTGATAAAAAACGTCTGGTCAAGGAGAATATCGATTTTAATGTCTTCTGGTACTTCTTTTTTGATTTGATTGTAACGCTTATAAAATTCATTCGAAATGGCTACATAGTTAGAGCCTGGAAGAGGAGAAATGGCAAGTCCTACCATCGCAATCCGGCTTTCCCGGAGTATAGATTCTTCATTTTCGGGACCCAGCAAGGCCTCTCCAATATCTTTCAGGCGGACGTCGCCGGCAGAACTGGAGCGTATAAGCACGTTGTTAAATTCCTCTTCCGTATAAAGGCGGCCAAACGTTCTCACCGTAAGTTCGGTGGCATCTCCTGCAATTTTGCCAGAAGGCAGTTCAATGTTTTCCCGGTTTAATGCCTGCTGTACGTCCAGTGCGGTCAGGTTGTAGGCACCAAGTTTTGCAGGATCGATCCAGATGCGCATCGCATACTTTTTTTCACCCCATACTTGTATACTGCTTACGCCGGGAATCGTTTGAAGACGTTCGACCAGGACATTGTTTGCGTACTCGGTTAGTTGAAGATGATTTCTTGTGTCACTCTGAACGGTCATGGAAATGATCACATCACCACCGGCATCCGCTTTCGATACAACGGGCGGAGCGGTCAGGTCTTGGGGTAGTGAACGGGTTGCTTGTGAAACCTTGTCACGCACATCGTTGGCGGCTGCTTCCAGGTCAACACCCAATTCAAACTCAATGTTGATACTGCTGGTACCCACGCTTGAGTTGGAGGAGATATTTTTGATACCGGCAATTCCATTGATGGATTTTTCCAATGGCTCCGTGATTTGAGATTCGATGATATCTGCATTGGCACCGGAATACGTGGTACGCACATTGATGTTGGGCGGATCAATCGCGGGGTAATCACGAATACCCAGAAAAGTAAAACCGATTGCACCAAACAAAACGATGATGATGTTCATCACGAACGTGAGGATAGGCCGACGGATACTTAATTCTGAAATATTCATAACGATACTAGTGTAAACGATTCACCTTGGAGATTTTGATTTTGGTAGCTGGCCGAACCGCCATCAATCCGGTAGTAACAATAGTGTCCCCGGCATGAAGTCCCTTTAAAATTTGAACATAGGCAGAATCGCGGAGGCCGGTTTCTACGATCGTAAACTGTGCACTGTCTTTCCTGAAAATAATCACCTGTTTGTTGCGTGCCTGTGGGATCACAGCCTGGGAAGGGACCATGAGGGCAGCGTTGTCCTGACCTAGTTGCAGATTTACTTTTGCAAAAATTCCGGGCACCAATTCAGCATCATTTCCGGGTACGATTGCGCGAATTTTTAATGTACGGGTATTTTGATCTACGTTTCCCTCGGTGGCAAGCACCACGGCCTCATGCATTTTCTTTCCGCCATCTACTTTGAATTTCACGATGTAACCATTCGAGATGTTTTTAGCATACTTTTCAGGAACCGAAAACTCCAGTTTCAATTTTTTGATATCGCGAAGCGTGGTAATGATATCGGCGGGAGACAGGTAAGCGCCCATACTAACGTTACGCAAGCCGATTTGTCCTTCATACGGTGCCCTGATTTCCGTTTTGGAGATGGATATTTTGATCGTCTGAATATCGGCTTTGAGATTATCCACATTCAAGGCGCTTAAGTCAAAATCCTGTTGACTGATACCACTGATGGCCAGCAGTTCGCGCTGGCGCTGTACTGTTTTCACCGCAATTTGAAGTTGAACTTCCAGCTTTCTCAACTGTGCCTGGAGGTCCCGATCGAATAATTTCACCAGCAGAAAATCGTTGGGCACGATGGTACCTTCTGAGAAATTGAGTTGTGTTATACGCCCACTCACTTCCGCGCGTATCTGGGTTGTTTCGGAAGGCAACAGGGTCCCAGAAACCTCCACATCTTCACTGACAGCACTCGGCTGGACAATAAAACCCTCCACGGACATGGGCCCCCGGAGTCGCTTGCTGCTGGCGCTTCCCGCGCCCTCTTTTTTAGCCTCACAACCGCACAACATCCCGCCTGTTAGTATCAAAAACACAACAAAATTCCGTACCAGATGCATAAAAAAGGATTTCAGGGGTGCAAAGTTGAGAGATAAACAGTTCAAAAGCACATTTCGTTTGCAAAAGAATGGCCGGCGGTCATTTAGTATGACTTTCGGTACCATTTACTGTTCCCTTAGACAAGGGGGAGGTGGGGTTTATTCCTAACAGTTGTTCTATTCAACTTTGATGATTGAGATAGCTGAATGAATCGGGTCGGGGTAAATGAATTATAAAAAAGTAGTTGAGTAGTGTGATTGAAGGTTGCTAATTTAGCTGGTGTACCCGGGACGGGTCGGGTATTCCCTTTAAACGAACCTAAGCTCATCTTCATACCCTTAAATCTTTCCGTTCAAAGGCTCGCTCGATGAGCCAATCGGGATTATTCTCGATGATGCGGTTAATGTTCCCTTTATCCTGGGGGACATCCCAAAATAACATCGCTGAAAGCTTATCTCTTTCTTCTACTGCTATCTGCGAAGGATAAAACCTTATCAGTTTGAGCGAAGTTAGATAAATTGAGCTGCCCTCACCGAAGGTGTCGGTTCAACAAGGTATTGCCGCAATGGGGGCGGACGGGGTTAATTGCACATTTGTGCTAAATTCGGCTGACGGTTTCCAAAAATCCCCCACTGCGGCAGAACCGAGAGCGTTAATTAATTCATGATACAGTTCGTGAAACACTCCTGAAAATCGCAGAATGATATTGACCATGACGCCGCTGGTTAGTCTACATTCTCCTTCCTCGTTTCCTTCTCCTCTTTCGTCTAACTTAAGTCCTCAACACCCAGATAAGGTTGATGATCAACGTAGCCATTCCCATGAGAAAAACCATCCAATAGCGATGCCAGATAGAGTGACGAACTGGGTCGAAGAAAGGGCGTTCATTAATTACTCCCAGTCCGCAAGCCTCTTCTCACATTCATCCTGAGGAAGTCGCCTGTTATACTCCATCAAATTCTTGAGTTCCTTACAAGCCAGCTTCTTGTTGATTAACTTGTTGGCGAGGAACTTGTCTAAAAGCCAGAAAATACCGTGAACTTCTATTTTTTGAGCTTCTGATGTTTTTCTTAAGAGGCCATCACCCGTTAAAATAAATGCCTCCAAATGAATTGCCAGATAAAGCACAGACTTATCTATTTCACTTAAGCTCTTCCTGGATTGTATTGAATCGACCTTGGGAGCCTCATCTCCTTTATGCAATGTCAACTTATTGCGCTTTATGAATTTACTGAGAAGACCTCTTTGTTTTTCGTTTAATTCATCATAGACTTCATGCGTGGTATGAATCTCCAATTCCAACGCGAATAACTTTTCATGCAGCTTGATATAGATCAGGTCAATGAAAATATTTGCATCCGTGATGGCGATTTTCATAGAGTTTACTGAACCAGCTCATCACGAAATTCCGATAATTTTTTATTATCTAAAGCGGCTGCCTTTGAGGTTGAAATGATTTCTTCAGCAACTGCTCTATGAATGAGTTGCTTGAAGCGGTTGGACTTTTCTTGACCTATGTACTTACCTGGCTCATTCTTTTTGAAACCACGCATGCTGAAGAAAGTAATAAAGCTCTTAAAGTTACTTTCAGTTATAATGCTCAAGTTTTTGGCTCTCATCATAATTGCCTGGATAGAAGCCCCGAATTGTTCTTTCAGGTAGATTAATTCATTCAACGATATTCTGGATCTTGAATTCCCAAGTTCTTTTAACAACTGATTTTTGGGGATCAACATAGCTCCTGCAAAAACATGGCAATAATGTTCTCGTTCCTTTTCAGACAGGTGACCTATCTTCAGCAAAATATGTCCAAGCTCATGAAGCACAGTAAATCTCTTTCGGTCCAAAACAAGAGTTGAATTCACCACGACAACTGGATTTTTTATTCCTTCCCAGGTTGAAAGGCCTACAAACTCCGGTCCGGAATCAATCTCAATTACTTTGATGTTATTGTCCTCTAGCAACTCAATGACATTACTCAGTGGATCCTCACCGAGTTTCCAGACCTCCCGAATTTTATCTACGGCTTGCTCAATATCTTCATCACTGTTGATTTCGATTTTCTCAATGGGATTCACGAAGACTTCGTCAATTCCGAGAAGATCTTCCAGTTCGAAGTACCGTTCCAGAATATCAATGGTTTTCTCTTTTATCCGCGCTGACTCTTTCGAAGAAAGCTTCTGCAATTTTCTGAATTCAACATTTTCTAAAGTAATGCTGGTTTCACGGACAAAGAAATCGGGACGGACGTCCAAAGCGTTGCACAAAAGCAAAAGCACTTCAGAGTCAGGCTTCATTTGACCCATCTCGTATTTGTTAAGAGCTTGCTTAGTGATGGCGTTGTCAAGAGCATCTGCCAGATCCTGAAGAGAATAGCCTTTCATGATCCGGGCGGATTTCAGGCGTTCAGAAAAATTTTTCATGGCGAATAGTTTTAGTTCTTTTTTGGATAAACGCTATGGCAATAGTCTATTACCGCTAAAAAGAGCTAAGCAGAACCCCCTTAGATTCCAATGCAAATGTACGACGAAAACACCACTTAGTTGACATATTGTACAAAATTTTGATTTTTGTCAACCGACCGGTATATTTAGACGAATGGGGTAGATGTTCAACGAAAACCAATAGCTAACTGATAAACAAAAAACCAGCTATTACGGGAGTAACAGCTGGCTGAGAAGAGGAAATAAATATTATTACAGGCTTCGTGCAACTAATGGCGAGATCATCCTCAGTGGTGAAGGTTACGCTTCGAAGCAATCATGATTGACCGGCATTGCTTCCGTAAAGGTGAATGCCCCCGTTTGATCAACGGTATGAACGCAAGGATAGTTATGGAAGTTATACCTTCAACCTGAAAGCCGCCAACGGTGAAATAATTGGAAGAAGTGAAACTTATGATTCAAGTTCAGCTCGCGAAAACGGCATCTCGGCCGTCAAGCGAGATGCTCCAGGCGCTCCGATCGAGGACCTGGCATAACACATTTCCATTTAAAGGCGGTCCCCTATGGATCGCCTTTTTTCTTACAGCCCTTAAATAAGTAACTATACTTGAATATGAAAAGATATCAAGATATGACTTCACATCTCAGACAGATTCTGGAGAATGATTACTTCAATTGGGAGTCTCAACTTTCAAAAGCCAAAAGCGATGAACTGAGCGCTTTTGAAATAGCCCGCGTTATAAAATCATTTGAGTTTTTAAGAATGGAATTAGGCGAGAACTTTCCTCAGGAATGTCTGAAAAATGACAATGCCATTAACGATTACTTCTTGAATCGAGCACCTTGGACAAGAATGTGGTTCACTTGGTTGGCTGACGCCATACTCGGCCTACGATCGGCAGTCAATATTGAAAATCTGATGAAAAAACTGAGATCTCACAACCAAGCAGATTTTTTTGAAGTTCGCTCAATCTTCGAGGTAGGATTGAAGCTCGTAAAAGCTGGGTTTAACATAGAGATCGAAAACGAAGTCATTAATGATAAGGGTCTTCGTAAAAAGCCAGACTTAACCATAGTTAACCCAGAAACAGAGGAGTGCGGATTAGTTGAAATAACCAGACTTACCAAGAATCCATCCTCAATAAAGTACGAGTCTATTATGCAGCGAGTTTTCTTTGGCGGTCTCGAAAGGAACATAAATCTCGAATTTGCAGGCGGGTTGCTCAAGGATTTATCCGACGAATATCTACAAGAAATCCTTAAAGAGATTGATGCTAAACTCAAAAAAATGCTATGAACTGAATTCCTTCGAACTAGTATTTCATCAGGGAATAATAGAATTCGCATTTGCACCAGAAGGCGATTCAGTTATGAAAGAATGGATTGAAAGTAAAAAGTATGATCTCAATAGTTTCGCCTTTCCAGAAACAGATACTTTAAGTAGAGTTCGCTCAAAAATCATTCACAAAAAGGACCAACTATCATCAGAGACTCCAAACATACTTGTCATAAGAAATGAAGATTTCTGGATGACCGCGTCAAATTATATTTCCATCCAGGATGGCCTGCAGGAAACAATTCATAAAATGTCCTCAAATCTTGGCCGTCGTTTTAATAGGGAGCGAAATGGGGAATTCCGAAAAACTGGTATCAAGCACCGGCTTTAACTTTTATGTAGAGAGAATGGAACGGCATGCTTATTCTACTAAGACTTTGATGATATTCAATAGGTTTTGTAAGACGAAAATCACTCCTCACACTTTAATGAGAATTTTTGATGCTTTTGAAAAGCATTAGTTTGACTGGTTCTTGCACCTACCCCATTAATAAGTTAATTTTTTGCGACAATCACCTGGAGACAATCTTCTGTGAATTGAATTATTTTTGCCGACCCAGTAAACAGGCTCTTCGAATTGTTCAAAATGAAAATATCAAAAAGGGAATGATCCAACGGGAGGACTACCTATCGTTCATCCTGTTGGTAATTAAATGACTGCTCAATCAAGCCGCTTTAGTTTCTACATTAGTACCCGGGACGGGAATTGAACCCGTACAGCCATTACTGGCCACAGGATTTTAAGTCCTGCGTGTCTACCAATTCCACCACCCGGGCAGACAGATTATTTTGTGACTTGGTGATTTTGAGATTTGGTGATTTTCAGGTTTTCTCTCGCCGTCTTTCGGGAGGCTGAGAAAATGTATAACAATTCCGCTGCTTCTTTCTTGAGCTCCGGATTTTTGCACAACTTTGATTCCTCCAAAAGCTCTAGCCAAAAAAGGGTCTCATCAGCCTCCTCCACGACAATAGACAGCTTGGAAATAAATTCCGCTTTCGACCTTGCTCTGCCTGCCGCCCGATAGTTAGCTGCCACCGATGTTGCCGACCGGAAAAGCTGCTTTCCCATCACCTGTCCTTCAGTTCCACTTGGCAATAAGCGCACAAAACTCATTATCTGAAGGGCAAATTTCATTGTCCGCTGCCGTAGTTCCTCGTTATTCAAAGTTCCCAAGATTAAGAACTCAAATATTGACAATGCAATAGCTCAATTCAAGGACACGCCAAACTGAAAACCTGACAAACTCCCCAAAAAACCAAGTGATTTGAAGACCAAGTCTCCAAATCACTCAATCACAATATCGCCACATAACCTGAGCGGGAAACGAGACTCGAACTCGCGACCCCGACCTTGGCAAGGTCGTGCTCTACCAACTGAGCTACTCCCGCATGCTACATTCCAAGTTACAGATTCCAGTTTACAAATTCGCTCCAAAACCTGTAGCCTGGAATCTGTAACTTGGAATTTCCCAAAAGGGACTGCAAAGTTAAACCTGATTCGTAAATCTGCAAATCGAGGTTTTAGGCTGTCTGCAAAATGGTTTGGAGTTTTTTCCTGGTTGAATCTTCCTTTGTGGACCGTCTTTGGAGATATCGAAAATGATTCTTAATCAGTAACCAATGACATCTTCCTCCACGGACTTTTGCGATCCATTCCGCGTCAACGAAGGTCGATCACGTTCCATCTGCTTTTTCAATTCCTGCGCATGTTGTTTGTTCTTCGAATCCTTGATGTGCCGTGGCACTTCCCTGAGATCCCAAATCAAACCGACGGCACCCAGTCCCCGCAAAATGTAATAGGTAATGTCAATCTCCCACCAGAAAAATCCCTGGCGTGATGCTACCTCGTAGTAGTGGTGATTGTTGTGCCAGCCTTCACCCAGTGTAAGCAATGCCAGCAACAGATTATTTTTTGACTCCTCGCCGGTTTCATACCGCGGCTTTCCAAACTTGTGCATGATGGAGTTGATTGAAAAAGTACCGTGATACAAAATCACTGTACTTAAAAAGAATCCAATGAACAAGGAAGAAAATCCTGCGGAAGTAAACATCATCAGGATGTTTCCACCATTTACCCAGCCCCCCAATGCCATTACGACTAATGCAAGTACGGTAGGAGGCACTAAATAATGTTTGTTCAGCCACATCAACTCCGGATATTTCGCATAATCGCCAATCACTTTGTAGTCGGTCTCCTTGAAATCAGGTCCTAC
The DNA here is from genome assembly GCA_025350305.1 of Cyclobacteriaceae bacterium. GTDB lineage: Bacteria > Bacteroidota > Bacteroidia > Cytophagales > Cyclobacteriaceae > ELB16-189. Next base: position 15,333 of record JANXYC010000160.1, read on the forward strand.
AATCCATCCAACATGTGAATACCAGAACCCATAGATCTTCAGTGAGTGTGGATCTTGTGGTGTATCGCTGTGACGGTGGTGATGACGATGATGGGCGGCCCACCAGAGCACACCTTTCTGGGCGGAGGTCTCGGCCATGAAAGCAATCACAAATTGGAACCAGCGTGAAGTTTTGTACGACTTGTGGGCGAAATACCGATGGTAGCCGCCGGTAACCCAAAACATTCGATAGAGGTAAAGAAATATACACAGCATCCAATCAAATGTCGTGACGCCCGTCCACAGCGCAGCCAACGGAAGCAGGTGAATAAACAGAAAGGCCAACTCCTGTTTCAGAATTGGTTTGCTGCGCACCTGTGGTGTAAGGCTTGTCTCAGTCATATATGGTAAAACAAGGATCAAATCCCTGAAGAAAACCTAACATAAAAGTAACGGATTCTGTTCAAAGCAAAATTGTTAAAAACTTTAGCCCAAATAAGGTGATTGGGATTATATACCCCGAACGATTTCCGAACGTATGTAAGCCGCAGGGGCCGCTTCCAAAATGGAGGTTTGGACTAAAGCCATATTGATTGGATTTCAATTGCAACGTCCTTAAGGCCGTGGCAAACCTTTAATACAATATTTTTCATAAGAAAGCCGTCATTTTGCCGTACTTTTGTGCTGGATTATGAATCAGGCTCAAGCCATAACACTTTACCAACCTACGCTGACTTCTATCGCGTATAATCTGTTGCGGTCAAAGGCCGATGCGGAGGACGTTGTGCAAGAGACTTTTCTGAAATGGCTAACCATTGATTCTGAAAAAATTCAGAACACGAAAGCGTATTTAATTAAGGCAGTGACCAATAACTGTCTCAATCATATCAACTCCCTTCGCAAGAAGAAGGAAGAATATTTGGACTCCATCAACATTTCGGAATTTATCCACCGTTTTAAAGAAAATAACTTCTCCCACCTTGATTTGGAAGCCGATCTGGCGAAAGCATTCAGGGTTATACAAGCCAAACTGGAACCACTGGAGCGTGCCGTTTACCTATTGAAAGAGGTATTTGATTTTGATTACGAGGCTCTCCAGGAGGCGCTGGACAAGAAAAAAGACCATTGCCGGCAGTTGGTGTGCCGGGCCAAAAAAAAGCTGAGCGAAGAGACCTCCAAAATGCATTTTGACCTTCCTGACGCGTCACAGCTCATGGCGAGTTTCCGCAAGGCGTGCGATATGGGAAACGCAGCAGAATTCGTCCTGGACCTGAAAAAGGACATTTCCAGCACCTTGCAAAAATAATTCTAAAGTTTTTAGTGGATTCTGTCACAAATCAGGCAAATCGTTGTCTTGCAGAAACAGTCCGCAGTGGATTGAATTGGCTTTAACCTATAACCAGGATTTACAATGATTGTCATTTTTGCATTTTTTCTAGCGCACTGGTATCTCTCCCTGTTCTTCCAGACGTTTTTTCTTCACCGCTATGCGGCACACAAGGCCTTTACGATGAGTCCATTTACCGAAAAGGTGGTTTTTGTACTCACGTGGATATTTCAAGGTTCCAATTACCTGAGCCCGTTTGGTTATGGCGTTATGCACCGCATGCATCATGCGTACGCCGATACGGAAGATGATCCGCACTCACCGAAGTACGATGAAACCATCTGGAACATGATGTGGAAGACCCGTACAATTTATTCTGCTATAGCCAACAAAACACTCGTGCCCGACAAGCGCTTTACGGAAGGCGTTCCGCAGTGGACCGCGTTCGATAAATTTGCCCGTTCATGGCCGTCCCGATTGTTTTGGGGAGCAACGTATGTATTAATTTACTGGCAATTTGCTACCACGTGGTGGTTATGGTTGTTGTTGCCCATTCACTTTTTGATGAGTCCCATCCACGGAGCAATCATTAATTGGTTTGCTCATAAATATGGTTATCGCAATTTTGAAGTGGGTGATACGTCCAGAAATTTTCTGCCGGTTGACTTTCTCATGATGGGCGAAAGTTATCATAACAACCACCACAAGTATGGTTCACGTGCAAACTTCGGAGGCATCCGTTGGCATGAAATTGACCCAACCTATCTGATTATTAAATTGCTCAACAAGATCGGTGTGATCCAGATAGCCAAACAGAAGGAGCTCCGGATAGAAAATATTCAAAAGGCTGCATAGCACCTTTTTCATTAAAACACTCAAAACCCCGCATCTTACGGGGTTTTTTGTTTACATTAACTGTTGCTGATTTATCCAAGTCACACTACTTTCACAGTCCTCTAAAAAGAATTATATGAAAAAAATAGCCTGCGCAATCGGTTTGGTCTGCATCCTGTTCTCTTGCTCCCCTAAAAAGGAACAAGTTGCTGTCTCCCATTACCCGCCGACAACAAAAGTGGGTACAATCGATACACTCTTTGGTACACCGGTACCCGATCCTTATCGCTGGTTAGAGAATGACACAACCAAAGAAACAGCAGCCTGGGTTAGCTCCCAGAATGAAGTGACGTTCGGCTTCTTAAAATCTATTCCTTTCCGTGATGCTATCCGCAAGCGATTGGATGAAGTACAAAACTATGAACGTCTTTCGGCCCCACACCGCGAGGGAGAATACTATTACTATTCAAAAAACAGTGGCCTGCAAAATCACAATGTGCAATACCGTAAAAAAGGAGAGAATGGAACTGAAGAAGTCTATTTGGATCCCAACACATTTTCGAAAGATGGGACTACTGCACTGGCGGGGATGTTTTTTTCGAAGGATGGATCGCTGCTGGCGTGCCTGATTCAAACAGGAGGATCGGATTGGCGCAAAGCAGTCGTGATGAAGGCGGAGGATAAGACCATTATCGGCGACACCCTGCGTGATTTGAAATTCACCGGCATTGCCTGGAGAGGTAACGAGGGTTTTTATTATAGCAGTTATGATAAACCAAAAGGTTCTGAGCTTTCCGCCAAAACACAGTTTCATAAAATTTATTATCACAAACTGGGAACACAACAAAGTAGTGATCAACTGATTTTTGGAGGAGAAAAAACTCCCAGACGATATGCCGGGGCAGGACTTACAGAGGACGAGCGCTTTCTTGTGATCACCGCCTCAACCAGCACGACTGGTAATGAGTTGTACGTGCAGGACTTGAAAGACCCAAAGGGCAAGCTTATCACTGTGGTAGGTAATTTTGATAACAACCATAACATCGTTGACAATGATGGCAATACACTGATCGTACAGACCGACCTCAAAGCCCCCAACAGCAAAATTGTGACAACTGATTTTTCAAAACCCGGCGTGGAAAACTGGAAGGATATCGTTCCGGAAACAGAGAATGCTATGCAATCGGTGAACACCGCCGGCAAGAAAATGTTTGTGAACTATTTGAAGGATGCCAGCACGTTCATTAAACAATTTGATTACAAAGGCAAGCCGGAGCGTGATATTGAACTGCCGGGCATTGGCTCGGCCGGTGGCTTTGGCGGACGAACCGATGAACAGGAGGTTTATTACTCCTTTACATCATTCACTACGCCCACTTCCATTTACAAGTATGATATCGCGTCGGGCAAGTCAATGCTTTATGCGAAGCCGAAGGTGGACTTTAACCCGGACGATTACGAAACGAAACAGGTTTTTTATAACAGCAAGGATGGAACGAAAATTCCCATGTTTATTGTGCACAAAAAGGGCCTGGTACCGGATGGAAAAAATGCGACGTGGCTGTATGCGTACGGCGGATTTGGGATCAGCCTTACGCCGGCTTTCAGCACATCCCGGGTGGTGTGGCTTGAGAATGGAGGCGTGTTCGCACAACCGAATCTTCGTGGTGGCGGTGAGTATGGTGAGAAGTGGCACGATGCCGGACGACTCATGAACAAACAAAATGTATTTGATGACTTCATCGCTGCAGGTGAATATTTAATAAATGAAAAATACACCTCATCCAATTACCTAGCAGTAGTGGGAGGCTCAAACGGAGGATTGCTGGTAGGCGCCACCATGACGCAGCGGCCAGACCTGATGAAAGTAGCGTTACCGGCCGTTGGTGTAATGGACATGCTGCGGTATCACAAATTTACGGCTGGCGCAGGGTGGAAGTATGACTACGGCACAGCGGAAGACTCGAAAGAAATGTTCGAATACATCAAAAAATATTCTCCGGTCAATGCGCTCACGCCGGGCACTGCTTACCCGGCGACGTTGATCACTACAGCCGATCATGATGACCGCGTAGTGCCGTCGCATTCATTTAAGTTTGCCGCCACGCTACAAGAGCGCAATGTGAGCAGCAATCCAACACTCATTCGCATAGACACGAAATCGGGACATGGCTCCTCCAACTTGTCCAAAGCGTTGGATGTAACCGCGGACCAGTTTGCGTTCACGTGGTACAACATGGGAGTGGTTCCACCTTTTGTCAAAAAGACGATGTAGCTGGATACTGGATTCTAAGTACTGGGTTCTTATCGATAGTTGCGCCCAGCCAGAACCCAGGACCCAGTACCAGTGTGCAATTGACGTCCTAAAACCCAATCACATAAAGTAAAGTATAGTTGAAAGTCCCCACAACAGTTCGTCTTGGTGGTAAAGAAGACCTTCCCCGGGTGCTTGAACTCATCAAAGAGCTCGCTGAATACGAACGAGCTTCACACGAGGTGATCAACACGGTGGAGCAACTTGAGCAAGATGGCTTTGGACCACAACCCATCTTTGGTTTTTTTGTAGCGGAAAATGAGCGTGGCATCGTAGGTCTTTCACTTTACTATTGGCGCTACTCCACCTGGAAGGGCAAGCGACTCTACCTGGAGGATATTATTGTTACTGAAAATGAAAGAGGTGCCGGCATTGGCAAGCTCCTTTTTGACCGCACCATGAAAAAGGCGCTGGAAGAAAACTGCAGCGGGATGATGTGGCAGGTATTGGAATGGAACGAACCCAGCATCAAATTCTATAAAAAGTACGGAGCAAAACTTGATGACGAGTGGACCAATTGCAGTTTGGAACGGGATCAGATTGAAGCATTACTGCGAAACTGAACAGCGTGTAGCTTTTGGCTCTTAGCTTTTAGCTCTTAGCTTTTGGCTTTTAGCAGTATTTCAAAAACGACATTTAATAATTTAACAGGACATCAGTATAAATCTCAATTCTGTTAGTAATCCGGAACATTCATCCCCAGTACAATATCACGCCGTCCAATCCAGACTCCTTTTTCATTTTTAGTTAAATGAATTATTCCGGATCCGCCTCGCTTTTGCTGTTTCATCCGCTCTTCGTTTGTCAAGAATGGATCATCATCAAACAAATATTCATCGATCCAATAAAGAGACGTCATTGGTTCCTTAATCAGCGGATGAATATGCTGAGGTGCTTTCCGATTGGGATAGCTGGCAGGCCGGATGGTTCGGAATTGATAGCGGCCCTGTGAATCAGTTTTCATCCATCCGCGCAAGTGGCCATGACGAGTGCCGGCGTTTTGTTTTGGACCGGGTGAATAAAGTCCCTTATTATCCGTGTGGTACACGTACAGAATAACATCGGGTGCCACTGTCTTTCCATCTCTTTGATAGATCGTACCGTTGATGATCATAGGATCACCAGGCTCCTCGATTGTTGCTAATTTTGTTTCCCATGACATGCTGGCTGGCACTCCTTCAAACATTGCTTCACAGCCATCACACACCCCACCCACTTTTCTGCTGTTGTTTTCCTTGCTCTGTGAGCAGGCCTGTCCTACCAGGAGCACCGAGAGGAAATAAGCGGTAAGCAGTTTTTTCATACTTATTTTATAATTGAAACCTTGAAGCTCCTCCTTTGGAAATCCATTTTCAACTTTATATGACCATCCGATCTCTTTTCTTGACGAAATGCACTTTTATGCAAAATGAACTCCCTTAAAACCCTTAATTTTCAATGTGAAAAATTTCTGGAGATACAAATTGGATCACGTTCTTTTCTGGGCAATTACCATCGGCTTTCACATTTACACTCGAATCTACCTGATCGACCAGGCTGATGCAGGCCAGTTTTTGTTGGAGATCATTCTTCGTAACGGATTGCTGGCTATAATCATTTACGCCAACGTTGACTTCCTGATGCCAGTATTTGCCCAGCAAAAAAAAATCATCACCTATCTTCTGGGGTTGTTTATAAGCCTTGTGTTCTATGTGTTTGTGAAAAACATTCACGATGCTTATTTGAATAGGATTATTTCAGTACCAGGGGACTCGTTCTGGAGTCATTCCTTTTACAATTTTTCGATAGCCCTGTTTTATATGGCCTTCAGCCTGGCGCTCCAACTGAGTAAAGAGTGGTTTTTTCAACTTGAAAAACTTCGACTGATGGAGATTGAGAAATTAAATACTGAATTGGAATACCTAAAACTTCAAATCAATCCTCACTTTCTGTTCAACTCACTGAACACGATCTATTTCCAGATCGACAAGACGAATGGGCTGGCACGCGATACGTTATTGAAGTTCTCTGACCTGTTGCGCTACCCGCTGTATGAGTGCAACGGAAAAGAGGTAGAGCTTGAAAAGGAACTCCAGTATCTCAAAAACTACGTTGACCTCCAGCGATTGAGAAAAGATGATAATTACCTGGTGACGTTTGATTGTGCCATTCTGGTCGGCCACCAAACGCTTGCCCCGCTCCTGCTGGTACCTTTTGTGGAAAATGCTTTCAAGCACATCTCTCATTTTCAGGACCGACCTAATGAAATCAAGATTGCTATCCACCGCGAAAGGAATATCCTGAAAATGAATGTATTCAATACCAAAGACAATTCCAGTTACGTCGAGGTAAAAGTTACAAGCGATGGCGGCATTGGCCTTAAAAATGTAAAGCGAAGGCTGGAGCTCATTTATGGCAAGGAGTACCACCTGAACATTCGGGAAATTGAGTATGAGTTTGAAGCAAATTTGACAATCCCCTTGCATGACAATCAACTGTCTGATCATCGATGACGAACCGATTGCCCGAAGGGGCATGCAGGAATTCATTAATGAGGTTGCGTTCCTGCACGAGGCGGGCCAGTGCGAAAATGCAGTGAAGGCGGCGGTATTCCTCCAGTCAACTTCTATTGACCTGATTTTTCTGGATATTCAAATGCCAAAGATCTCAGGCATTGAGTTTTTGAAATCGTTAGAAAATCCACCGATGACCATTTTGACCACCGCAAATCCCGATTACGCGCTGGAAGGTTTTGCATTGGACGTAGTTGACTATTTGGTAAAGCCTGTTGCCTTCAACCGTTTTTTGAAGGCGGTAACAAAGGCTCATGACATCTTTGAATTGCGAAGCAGACCCAGTGGAGCGGACAATCAAGCAGGCTATTTTTTTGTAAGGAGCAATGGCATGTATGAACGTGTGTTGTATAATGAATTGCTGTTTGCAGAAGCCTATCAGAATTATTGCATCCTGCACCTGCCTGGACGAAAATTAATTACCTACCTCACTTTCCGTGCGCTGGAGAAGCAACTGTCGTCAAGCCAGTTTATCAAAGTTCATAAGTCGTACATCGTATCCATACCGAAAATTGATGCCATAGAGGGTAATGTGATCAGGATTGCGGACGCCTCCATTCCCATCAGTCGGAGTTTAAAAGAGGAAGTGAAACAAAAAATTGTGGGAAATAAGCTTTTGAAACGACCCTGACCATTGAAAAGAAAGGGAGCGCTGATTAAAGCGCTCCCTTTCTTAAAGAATAGGTATCGGGATCAACTTCCCTAACGGCCTACTTCTCAAAATTACATCGCCACTTTAAGGATGGCACGTAAGGGGATAGTATAGCCCCCTTTGAGTTCTACATAATCTCCCTCCAAATCAATTAAGTCAGAGACCACTTCTACGTTTTCACCATTATCTAATTTCACGACCAGTCCGATTTCTTCATGATCGAGCATTGTGAGGGCGGTGGCGCTTATCAGTTGATGTTGACGTTCGCGCTTGTCTTCGAGCGATAACAGAACATCCAATTTGCCAAAGTGAAGAGAAGGAATAATATCCAGATTTATTCTGCGGTAATTCATAAGAGAATTTTTGTTTAGAAATAAAGAATAGCCAATAAAAAAATCAATTACGAATGGCTAATTTCTAAACACCTTGAGCTTAAGATAGAGGCGAGGAAGTGATGAAAAGAAAGTGTATTGTTCTTTTAAAGGAACAGTTTGAAAGACATGTTTGAAGATTGGAATGCTACTCTCAACAAAACCGGGATGGAGTAGTTTTTCGAAATCGTTTACAATGACTTCCGGAAGTGATACCTCAAACCGGGGTAATTGATGGACATCAAAGGAGCTTGTTTTGGTACCCAACGTCTTCTGAAACACCGGAGAAGCGACCAGTGCCCAGGAAATAACCACTGAAAATATGAGTGCAAAGAATCTCATGCCCTAAATTACAATTTTTCTGAGAGAAAAGTTTAGACCTCTTCCAATAGAGTACGGAAAGAGGCCTGTTGATCGCCGAATTTCTTCTTGACTTCATCCCGCAGCGCAGGCGCAAACTTTTCAAGATATATTTCTACTTCATTTAATGATTTCGCAGAATATTGAGTGGCATAGGAAACAGAGCCCCCATCATCATCGGTAAGCACCTTATACATTTTATAGCTGATAAACATACGCGTGGCCATCACGGCGGGGATGTGAATTTCTTTCATCCAAATCACCCATTCCTGTTCGATTTTCTTGTCAACACCAACCGTTACATTATAAATCAGCATGTTCAAAAATACCGATCGGCGCGGAGATAACAAATAGAGGGGGCATTACAATTGTTGCAATTTGAAATGGATCCCCAATAGATTTTATTCGCTTCACGTCTTGATTTTCTTTAGGGATTCACCTTGGCCCAGCATTAAGGCAAGTAGCACCATCAGGGTTCCGATGATTGTAAAGATTGTAATAGGCTCCTGAAGCAGCAAGGAAGCAAAGATTAACCCGAAAATTGGACAAAGGAAAAGCCACAGGGATGCTTTTACTGCGTCTGATTTGAGAAGATAAAGCCACAATTGCACCGCGCCAATAGATACTGGAACAACCAACCATGCGATGGAAAACCAAAAACGAGTATCAAACTGACTGGGTTTTGAGTGAAAAATAAGTGCGAAGGGTATTAATAGTATTCCGCCGATCAGCACCTGCCAGCCATTGATTGCTGTGCGCGATAATTTCCAGGAGACCGTAGCGTAATACACGGAGCCGAATGAGTAGGCAACCATGCACGTTGCCAAGAATATAAGACCCGCGGCACTTGCATAACTATTTTTTAATAAGGGATAAGAAGCAATGGTCACCCCGGCAATTCCTATCAATATACTGGTCCATTCGATTTTGCTCACCGGGCGCTTCAGCCACAAGGCCGTCATTGCGCTGATCAGCAATGGATTTAGAGCGAGTGCAATGGAAGTAATTCCGGCCGTTACTTCCTCGAGTGAAATTATAAAAAGTCCAAGATAAATGGTTGTGTTGAAAGCTCCGAAAATAATAAGCTGCAACCATTCTTTCTTTTCGGGAAAGCGGTCCCGTTGCATGATTGTGGCATACCCCAATAAAAGAATACCGGCGAGAAGGAATCGAACAACAAACAATACCAGTCCCTCAGCTGATTGCAATCCTATTTTTCCAGCGGAGGAAGCTGAAGCCCAGAGGACTGAGAATAGGAAACCTGTAAACACATAACGGTAGTATGCGTTATTCATTCACGCAGGTACGTTTAAGGTTATTAATAAGTGGTTGGGATTTCGTCAATACGTTCGAGTGTAATGGCGCGATAAAAAATTTCGCACCCTTCCGACTGCAGTTGGATCTTGCCTTTGGTCAGGGGTGTTTCGTTTCCATTATCTGATTGACGTGAATGATACAGTTTCATCACCACCATGCCATTGATGACGTGCATGCTTGAGTCGCCATGGCAGTACAATTCAACTGTATTCCATTCGCCTGTTGGTTTTTCAGCATCGGATTTTTTCCAGCAACGACGGCCTGCTTCACCGCTTTCTTTAAACGTCATCAATGTACCATTCACATCATAGACGTACTCACTTTTTTCATTTTTTGTTGCAGGAATATCAAAAACCCCTCCAGCCACCCCCCAATAATCGCCACAATCACCTTCCTGAATTTGAAACTCTTGTGATCGCATCCACGAACGCGCGTCGACGCCGTGCGGCCCTACCGCATGATAGAGCAAGCCACTGTCACGCTTGCGATCTTTGAACGATGGAATTTTGTTTTTACCCCATTTGAACTGCAGCGTGAGGTGGTAATTTTCAAATTCCTGTTGCGTGGAAATTCCGCCATACGTTTCTCCGGAAACATGGAGTGCTGCCTCTCCATCTTCTTTCACCACAGAGAAAACCTGATTGGGATCATTGTTAATGCCGGGAGGGGGCACACTATCGGAAGGAGGGGCGATGTAGGTGTCCCATCCGGTGAGGTCGCGGCCATTGAAAAGCACTTGTCTCTTTTCAGAGGGCTTGCAACCGGTGACAAGCAGGACAATAATAAAGACAAAACGAAGGTTCATACTTTTTCCATTTAGGAATTTGTCACGCTTGTTCGGTTTTTGGGTCACAATGGGCCACAAAGAACACCACGAAAAACAGTCATTGACCATGTTGAGTCCAAATTCGTCGTGTTCTTAGTGGTTCATCGTGAACTTCGTGACCTTGCTTCTCATATTTTCCGTCCGATTCCAAACTTGTGCCGTTCAATTTTTGGGCTTCAGTTCAAACTTGACAAAGTAGGATTAGTAATCACGGCGCAACATAATCCCGAAGGTACTCAAAATGCGAAGTTAATTTTCCGTTTTCGGCGATGGTTGCACGTGCGATAATGCCTTCGGAATCTTCTATCAGTAAGGGTTTCAAAATATGATCGATGAGATCTCTTCCAAACTCTTCCGATGCGCTACGTGGCAATTCGCAGGGAAGATTGTCGATAGCCATCACCGTGATAAAACGATCATTGCTTAAAGGTGGATGAATGGAGTCGTCAGCAGGATCATAATCGTACAGTGGATCGACGATGGATGTAGCGCGTTTGGTGCTTGGCACCGAGCCATTGATGTCACACGTGATATCGGCAATGACCTTAATTTTAAAGTCGCGCGAAAGCATATCTTGCTTGGTGAAGAGCAGGGGTGCCATCGGATTCCAATACGCACCGGCCAACAGGACATCGCTGACCTTTGTGAAGTCTGAAAAGCGGGAGTTGTAGCGCTCCGGATTTTGGTGAAACTCTTCGCGGTTAAAGTGTCCGCCTTCCTTCCGCAAGTGATACTCCGCACTGCTTAGTTGGATGTAGACAGGTTCATCAAATGTTTGAGTAAGAAAATCCTGTGGACTCACTTTCCGAATTCCGGCGGTGTCAAGGGTTTCCATGGCGCCCTTGGCCACACGCCCGGCCCCGGTGAGGGCAATTTTTATGGGTGGTAATTTTACTTTTCGCAATTCCAACTTCAGATCATTGATATCAAAACATTCGAAGGCTCTTCGGAGTGAAAACAAATTCATCCTCTTTCCAAACGCCCATAAACCGTTATACGCGCCCACAATCCCGGCAAACCTTCCGAAGGCCACCAGCCGGTTGCCCTGGGTATCACGCAGCACTTCATAATCAATCAAACGTATATTTTTCTTCAGGATCTCTTGTAACAACTTTTTATTGTGTGGCTGTTTCTTGAGGGTATGTGAGAAAAAAAGATATGTTTTATTCGGAATAAGATCTGGTATCTGCACTTCCTTGATACCCATGAGTATGTCGCACACATGGATATTTTCTACTAAGGGTATATCAAGTGCCGTGTATTCCTCGTCACCGAAGCACCGTACCGGACTTTGCTGAGAAACAACCTGAACGTTCGCGAATCGTTGCATGATTTCCTCCACCTGCAACGGACTGAACGTTACACGCTTGTCGGGTGGAATTCTTCCTTCACGGATAAGGCCAATGGTCATAGGCGGTATGGCAGTTAAGCATTCAGTTTTATATCAACAAATTAACTATGCAAAAATTCATTGGGTAATCGGTAAACAGTAATCGGTGACTGTGAATAAGGAAGTTGTAATTCATTTGAAATATAGGAACAATCCATTGCTGTTTCAATCCATTAAACAAATAATCAAACCGAAGGCCATTCCAGAATTGCCACGGGTTTAAATCCGTGGCAATTTTGCCCTAAAGTTACAGGGCTTTAGCCCCAAGTGAAATCGTTTGAATGCGACAATTTGAAGTGCGACCCATTATTCACCAGATACAATCCAAATCTTTTTACCTTTACTATGATGAATTATTTTGTTCTTGCTGGCGGATGGATCATTTATTTTACGTTGCACAGTGCATTGGCATCAGAACAAGTGAAGGCAGGTGCAAGCCATTCGTTAGGACGTCTGTTTCGCTACTACCGTTTGTTTTACAGCATCTTTTCTACGGTTGGATTGTTGGGGTTGTTAGTTCTGAACGGAAGTATTTCAGCTCCATACTTTTTTAAAAGCGAAGGCGTGGTGCGCTACCTAAGTCTTTTGTTCACCACCTTTGGTGTGATGACCATCCAAATTGCCTTTCGCCAGTATAGACTGAAATCGTTTCTGGGTTTTGCCGATGAAAAGAATGAATTGAAGATTGATGGAGTATTAAAACTCGTTAGGCACCCAATTTATTCCGGGCTTATACTCATCACGATGGGATTTTTTCTGTTCATGCCTAATCTGCCATCGCTGATCTCCTGCCTGAGCGTATTCGTTTATTTGCCCATCGGGATTTACCTGGAGGAGAAAAAACTCATCGCAACTTTTGGAGAGGAGTACAGACAATATAAAAAGACGGTATCCGCCCTTGTTCCCCGGCTTCCCTTGAATCGCTGACGTTAACTTTTTAGCAACGTGCCGAGCAGTGAACTGGCTTCCTTCCGGCTGTTAGCGCCGTACGGAGCAAGTGCCTGGACAAGCTTGCGGATCGGCATGGACTGAAGCCAAACCTTTCCTGTTCCGCGAAGTGTAGCAAGAAAGATTCCCTCTCCACCAAAGATCATAGACTTCAGGCCGCCAGAGGCTTCTACATCAAAATCAATATGTGATTCAAACGCAACAACACATCCTGTGTCAACGCGCAGGGTCTCGTTGTTCAGGGTACGTTCGATGACCGTACCGCCCGGCATGGACGAACACTTTTCCGTCTCCTTGCAGCTTTTCCAAAATAAACCCCTCACCGCCCACGAGTCCTGCACCAAGCTTCCTGTTGAAGAAAATGGAAAGCTTCGTCCCGAAGGCTGCGCAAAGAAATCCGTCTTTCTGCACGATCAATTCATTGTTACGACTCGTAGCCAGGTCGATGGGTATTACCGTGCCGGGATAAGGTGCAGAAAAACCAACTTTCGCTTTTTTGTTTCCCCTGTTCGTAAAGTGAGTCATAAAGAGTGACTCACCGGTGAGCACACGGCTGCCTGCCGATAACAGCTTGTCAAAGATGCTTTGATTCGCGGCAGAACCATCGCCCATCTTCGTCTCAAATTGAATGCCCTCTTCCATGAAAAGCATAGCACCCGCTTCGGCAATTACTGTCTCTGATGGATCGAGTTCAACCTCGACAATTTGGATACTTTCGCCTTTGATCTGGTAGTCGATTTCGTGTGAGTTCATAAGATTTTATTTCCTTTTTATTTTGCCTTTTGATTTCCCCTTCTTTTTCATTTCCTCATAGTCTTCCCGCTCGAGAAGTTTTTTGTCATCTACATTTTTGTTAAGGAATTCATTGATCTTTTCAATATTCATATTGGAACGGATTTCACCGAACGTGTCAATAGAGACTTCCAAACCGTCAAGGTCTTTGTGAACGCGTGGTTTCGGCTTCGTCTTTTGCGATTTCCGGTGTGGTCCAGTTTTCTTTGCCATCGTCAGGTAACTTTTACTTTTAACGTTTCTATTGCAAAATGGATACGGTTGCCTACTTCCGCGTTTCCAAGTATCTCCATCGTCATCATGAGGTCCGGGCCGGAGGCACCTCCGGTGATGGACATGCGCAAAGACTGAAGGATTTGGCCTGTCTTTATTCCAAGCTTCGACGTAACCATCTCCAGAGTTTCTTTTGCCGTTTCGGCATTCAGGTTGTTCATGGATTTGATTTCACTGCTGAAAGCCGTTAATACTTTCACGGCATCATTGTTCCATTTCTTCGTGGCCACCTGCTCATCGAATGAGTCGGGAGCGATGAAAAAGAACTTCCCCTGTTCCCAGAAATCTTTTGGGAACGTTACGCGCTCTTTCATGATAGCCACAATCTTTTTTGCTTTTTCCTGAGAACAATCAATATTTTCCTTTTTCAAAGAATCATTCAGGTAACCTATGAGCACGTCGTCAGGTTTACTTCGCAAATAGTGCTGGTTGAACCATTGCGCCTTTTGAATATCAAAACGGGCACCTGCTTTACCAATTCGCTCGAGCGTAAATGCTTCAATCAATTGTTCCATGGAAAAGAGTTCTTGCTCCGTACCGGGATTCCAGCCGAGGAATGCCAGAAAATTGATAAGAGCTTCTGGCAGATAGCCGGTCTCACGATAACCAATAGCAACATGACCGCTTTCCGGATCCTGCCAGTTGAGTGGAAAGATGGGGAAGCCCATTTTATCAGCGTCGCGCTTGCTGAGTTTGCCGTTGCCGTCAGGTTTCAACAACAAGGGCAAGTGGACGAACTGCGGCATATCATTTTCCCAACCTAAATAACGGTACAGCAGTACATGCAAGGGCGCCGATGGAAGCCATTCTTCTCCGCGGATTACGTGTGATATTTTCATCAGGTAATCGTCGACGACGTTGGCGAGATGATAGGTAGGCATCCCATCCGATTTCATCAGCACTTTGTCGTCAATTTGTGATGATTGTACTCTAATGCTACCCCGAATCAAGTCAGTAAGCTGGATTTCCTCCTTACCTGAAATCTTCAGACGGATCACATGTTTTTCGTTCATGGATAACTTCTGATCAACCTCACTTCCGGTAAGCGTGAGCGAATTTTTCATTTGTAAGCGTGTCACACTATCATATTGTGCATTGGGTGTGCGCTTACGCATTTCTTCAAGGTCTTGTTCCGTATCAAACGCATAGTAGGCATGACCTTCGTCAACTAGTTTTTGCGCGTATGTCTTATACAACGAGTTGCGCTCAGACTGCCGGTAAGGTGCGTAGGGTCCACCCACACCTACACCTTCATCGATTTTAATTCCGGCCCAGGCCAGTGATTCTACAATATACGCTTCAGCTCCCGGTACATAGCGCGTCTGGTCTGTGTCTTCGATCCGCAAAATCATGGTGCCATTATACTTCCGGGCCAGCAAATAATTATACAACGCTGTGCGAATGCCACCAATATGCAACGCACCCGTAGGACTGGGAGCAAACCTGACTCGAACTTCTCTCATTTTCGTTTTAAAAACGGATTCAAATGTACAAACTTCTTCCAATAGGAGTCACGACACGAGTCGGTGAAAAGCTTCCCGGGTGGGCTTGAGTTGAATCTTGAAATTGGACCATACAATGGTATGTATAAGAATGATAATGCCGGCACCTCCTGCCAGGTATAAAATGTTTTTTGTTTGATAGAAACTGAAAACGGAGCCCAACACCAGGAGCAATGTCCACAAGGTCAACAAAAGTCGTGTAGTAGGGAACAATTTGTAATCGATAAACAAAATACTCCCCGATGAAGTTGACTCAATCTGTCCGATGACTAGTGGAAGGTAATTATTAGCTCTGTGAACGCGCAACGAAAGTCGGAATCGTTCTTCTTTTACCCACCCGTTAAAGAAAAGTTTCTGTTCGTCCGGTTGAATAAATGGTTTGTTGGACGTGCCGGCAGCGAGTGATTGGTAAATTTCATCTGCCGGCCTGGGCAAAACAATTGTTTCGTGATAGGCTGGCAGCAGGGAGATCACTTCACTTCACCGCAATGCAGGAGATTTCGACATTCACATCTTTTGGTAGCCGGCTTACCTCAACCGTTTCCCGCGCCGGTGGCTGTTTGGCAAAGTAGGAACCATACACGTCATTCACCAGGGGAAAATTATTCATGTCTTTCAAAAAGATGGTACACTTAGCAACGTTTGAAAAGTCCAGGTTTGCAGCTTTCAGTATTTCGCCCAGGTTTTTCATCACTTGGTGAGTCTCGTCCTGTATATTTCCTGTAATGACATTTCCAGAAGATTTTTGGATAGCGACTTGCCCTGAAACAAACAAAAGGTTGCCCGCCTGTATAGCCTGGCTATAAGGCCCGACAGGATCAGGGGCGTTGGCAGAATAGATTACATTTTTTGACATAAATTCCCGTAATGTTACGTTTGATCAAATATCTGAAAAAATTACCCGGAAGTAATTGTGCGACCTCAATAAATTGATGAATGGAAATTCTTGTAATCGGATCAACTGCGGAGTTGGAAGAGACGAGGCAGAAATTTGGACCGGGGCACATCTATCGGGTTTCTGCGGGTAGGCTGGATGCAGAAAAATCATTATCGAAGTCTGATGTTGTGTTTGATTTTACAATCGAAGAAAATACAGGGATCAGCCTCTATCAGGATTATTCCTCCTTAATTATTTTTCTTAACACGTCCTTCATAACCTCGTCACAATTGGGCATAGCTCGCTCAAAAAATGCAGTCTTTGGATTTTGTGGCCTTCCTACTTTCTTAAACCGGGAAATTCTTGAAGTCAATCTATTCCAGGAGAACCAACGGGCGACATTAAAAAAGATTTGTGATGACCTCCGGACGGATTACCGGGCGGTGCCAGACCGGGTGGGGTTCGTGACCCCGCGAGTTATTTGCATGATTATTAACGAGGCTTACTACACTGTTCAGGAAGGTACCGCCACACGTGAAGACATTGATAAGGCTATGAAGCTGGGTACAAATTATCCATTCGGACCATTCGAGTGGGCGCAGAGGATCGGGGTAAAGAATGTGTGTGAATTACTGGAGGCTGTTTATAGAGACACACAGGACAAACGATATCGCATTTGCGCCATGTTAAGGGATGAATCCAAGGCCGTCTGAGATTTAGATCAGTTTTTCCGGGATACGTTATGATCGCACAATCTGACGTAGCAAGTAAATTAGACTTTTCATTCAGGTAATCCCAATGAATCCGGAACGCGTTAAGTTCTACATTGAGTTGATGAAGTCCCTAACCTCCTTCATATTAGGAACCGGTGCCGGCATTTATGGGTTGATTACGACCGACAATGGCAGTAAACTTATTGCTTATCTTTGTATTAATACTCTGTCTTTTTGCCACCGGAGTGTTTGTTGCTTTATTCGTTTACATGGAAAAAAATATTGACGAATGAAATTAACCGATATATTGATTTTGATTTTAATCATCGTCACGACGATAGGATTTGGTATAATTTTTATCATGGTCCTTAAGAATGCTTTGGCACAGAAGAAGCCGGGATCGCTGACTAAGAAAAATTAACCAACAGCTTCACAACCCTTAATTTGTTTTCGGATGCAGTGATAAACCTTATTCTTGCTTCAATGATTGGAGTTACTATGGTCGATGGCAGTGGTAATTACTCTGTAAATAGACAGTAAAACCCTTGAGTGAATTCGATTTCCATAAGATTCGGTCCGCAATTCAATAAGAAATCCATTCTATGACCCTTAAGGCAGATCAGGTTCCGGAAGTTGATAGGTTGGATCGAACACGGTTTGCCAAAGAAATAGCTGATAACATTATACTTTATCTCCAAAAAAATCAGGAAAGTTTAGTTATTGGAATTCACGGCCCATGGGGAAGCGGTAAGTCTACGCTACTTCACTATATAAAGAAAGAGATTAAAATTAGCCGAAACGTATTTTTACCTGAAGAAGAGGAAAATCGAAGTATTCTCTCAAAGCTCAATCCCTTTAAGAGAAATCAGGTATTGAATATTTTGGAATTCAATCCATGGATGTTTTCGGGAAAGGAAGAACTGCACACTATATTCCTAAATGAACTGGCAGTAAATGTCGGAAGTCAAAAGTTAAGAAAGCGCTTAAAATCAATTTCTAAGAAACTTGCCTGGGTTGGTGAAGCAAGCAAATTTTGGTTAGCCTTCTTGAAATTGATAGGACAATGGTCAAACATTTCTTTGGATAATTTGAAAAAAGCGACTAATGAAGTTTTGATAAAGAAAAACATAAGGATTGTAGTTATCATGGATGATTTGGATCGTCTCGCACCTTCCGAAATTCTTGAAATATTTCAGTTAATAAAGTTGAATGCAAATTTCAAGAACACTGTATTTCTGATCTCTTTCGATAAATCTGTAGTAATAGAATCCATAAAAAATCAATACAATTTTGATGGAGAGAAGTATTTGGAAAAAATAGTTCAGGTCGATTACAGCCTTCCATCCATTTTGCCCGAGGACATCGAATCAATGTTCTATGAAAGGCTAGAAGATTTACTTAAAATCTATGAAATCGATTTTAGAATTGAGGCTATCAATGTGCCATGGCTGATTGATGGCTTGAAGCACTATTTCAAAAACGTGAGGGACTTAAATAGATACTTCAACAGTCTCAATTTTAGGCTCCCAACTTTTCATAAGAACGTTAATGTTCTTGATTTTTTAATAATTGAGGCTATCAGGTTGTTCGACTATCAATCATATGAGTTAATAAGAAGCAATTATAAAGAATCGATTCAGTTTGGTGATCAGTCTCAGTTTCATCATGACTTAGGAGAAATAAGGGAAAGTAAATCGAACGATCTCTATAAATACTTATTTGAAAAGGGGAATCCAAACAGTAGAAAAGACCGTAACTATCGAATTTCAGATCCAGAATTTTTTGACAGATACTTTTCTCTTAGTGTTTCCAAGAAGGACATGCGTGAAGAGGAGTTTATGAATTTTATCGAGCATCGCGAAATAAGACCTGCACTCTTGGAAAACATTATTGTCAACGGGAAAATAGAATTTCTCCTGAGAAGATTGAC
Source organism: Cyclobacteriaceae bacterium (assembly GCA_025350305.1). GTDB lineage: Bacteria > Bacteroidota > Bacteroidia > Cytophagales > Cyclobacteriaceae > ELB16-189. The sequence goes on from JANXYC010000160.1 coordinate 34,290, forward strand.
CACAAAATCCGTTATCCCAGCAAATGTTGATCAAACAGGTCTGATATCTGCGCTAATTTCGGTGTGGGATCGACATCATAAAGAATTCGTAAATAATTGGAGAGCTGTTTGGGATGCGCTAAAAGTGATTATTTCCACAAGCAATGATCAAAATTTAATGTACCGTTCTCTTATTGATGAACTGAATGTGTCAACTCAGGAATTTAGCCCTGCTAGGTTTGTTTATATTTGGTTTTTGCTGTTGAATATTGATCCAAAGGATGGAGACAATATTGACTATGACTTATTACCCTTTGCTGAGCTACTTAAAAGTCGAAAGGAAAGCTTAGAGAGATACTTTAAGTTAATACTTGAAAATTACCGATCTTATTTCTTCTGCAATAATTCTTATAGCTTGCTGTATCAAAGGATTTTTTTACCAAGCTTTGCTAAATATCATCCAGAGAGATACAAGGAGTACTTTAAACAAATGATTTCTGATGATCAAAAGATTTTTAAAATCTTAGATATGATGGTTGTTCGGGATTCAACAACGCAAACACCTTTTGGAATAGACCCTAAGTACACATCGGTATTATTACCCGGGAGCCTTAAGGATGATTTTGAAAACAGGCTTAATGAAATCAATCTTAAGACCATTCCAAAGGAAGAGGGAAGGGCAATTGAGGCCTATTTGAACTACCTGAAGGATTTGAAAGGCAAATCTTAGAACGCAAAGTCGACAGAATTTTGTGGCGAAGGGAGGGACATGGTTCGATTGATCTAAACTCATTCGGAATCGTCCTGTTCAATGAATTTGAGACGGTTCCTGTCAACTTGAGTTAAGCATTTGGAACCTAGTCGATGCTATAGTTAGTCTTGGGCTAATTCTATCTTTTTTAAGAAGGAAAAAATGGTCGGTTTGAGCAATGTTAGGACAGGCCTAGGATGGTACATTGGTCGGGTTCACTAAAAGACTCTTGCGGCTTACTAAAAGACTCTCGTGGTTTACTAAAAGACTCTTTGATATCTGCACATCACCGGCTACTGATTACCGGCTTCTACTCCACCGTCACCGACTTCGCCAAATTCCTCGGCTGATCGACATTACAACCCCGCATCACGGCAATGTGATATGAAAGCAGTTGGAGCGGCACAACTGAAACCATCGGCATCAACGCTTCGATAGTCGCCGGCACTTCGATTACAAACTCGGCCATTTTTGGAATTTGCGTGTCGCCTTCTGTTACCACGGCGATTACCCTGCCTTTTCTGGCTTTTACTTCCTGGATGTTGGAAACAACTTTTTCATACGAGCTGTCTTTGGTGGCGATAAACACCACGGGCATCTCATCATCGATCAACGCAATAGGGCCATGCTTCATCTCCGCCGCCGGATAACCCTCTGCGTGGATGTAAGAAATCTCTTTTAGTTTGAGAGCGCCTTCAAGGGCTACAGGAAAATTGTAACCGCGCCCAAGATATAAGAAGTTGCGTACATTCTTGAACTCTTCTGCGATCACCTGGATTTGCGCATTGAGTTTAAGCGCGCGCTCCACTTTTGCAGGAATATTCTCCATCTCCACGAGCATTTCATGAAACTTCTGCTCGGTGATCGTTCCTTTTTGATGCGCCACGATCAACGCAATCATATTCAATACCGTGAGCTGCGCGGTGAAGGCCTTTGTACTGGCCACTCCGATTTCAGGTCCTGCGTGTGTGTACGCGCCTGCATGTGTAGCGCGTGGAATGGATGAACCGACAACATTGCAAACACCAAAGATGATGGCACCTTTTGACTTCGCTAAGTCAATAGCAGCTAATGTATCGGCAGTCTCACCGGATTGTGAAATTGCAATGACAACGTCTCCTTCGCGGATCACCGGATTGCGGTAGCGAAATTCAGAAGCATACTCGACCTCCGTAGGAATTCGGCAAAATTCTTCAAAGAAATACTCGGATACCAAACCCGCATGCCAGGAAGTGCCGCAGGCAATAATCATAATGCGGTCGGCATTAACCAATTTTTTTATGTACTCGCGGAGACCACCGAGGATCAAACGATTGGATGCAGAGTCCAACCGACCCCGCATGCAATCCATAATGGCGCGGGGTTGCTCAAAAATCTCTTTCAACATGAAATGCTCAAAGCCACTTTTTTCAATGGCCGTTAATTCCATATCCAGTGTTTGAATGTAAGGTGTTAGCGGAAGGTTGGCAACATTTTTAATGGTCAGTTTACCATCGTCCACCAGTGCAATTTCCTGATCGTTGAGATAAACTACTTCATTCGTGTATTCAATAATTGGTGTCGCATCCGAAGCCATGAAAAACTCCCCTTTGCCCACACCCAACACCAATGGGCTTCCCTTCCGGGCTGCGATCAGCATATTTGGGTTTTCAAAGGACATCACCACAATGGCATAAGCTCCTACTACCTTCGTCAAAGCCAATCGAACGGCTTCATCAAGCGAACAGCTTTCTTTGTCTTTGATGTCTTCAATGAAATGAATAAATACTTCGGTATCCGTCTCGCTCAGGAATTTGTGCCCTTTTCGGACTAATTCCTGCTTAAGCGATGCGTAGTTTTCAATGATTCCATTATGGATGATGGCAAGTTTTTTTGTGGCGGAGTAATGCGGGTGCGCATTCTCATCATTCGGCTCACCATGGGTTGCCCAGCGTGTGTGGCCCATGCCAATGTGACTATTGAGATCGAGGCCTTTCAGGTACACTTCAAGTTCGGAGACCTTTCCTTTCTTCTTGTAGACATTCAACGCTCCGTTTAACAAGGCGATTCCAGTGCTATCGTATCCGCGATATTCAAGCCGCTTGAGACCTTTGATGATTACTTCACTGGCTTGACGATACCCCACGTACGCAACAATTCCACACATTGCTACCGGATTTTACTAATAGGCTTTGAATAATATAAACGAAGCGAGATTTTTCGATCCAATACTAAACCGCTGATCGATTTTTGAAACTCGGCTTCAAGGGGCATAAGTGCGAGGGCGGTTATCTTTCCTTTATCATGCTTATGCCGGAAAATTTGTTGGCAGAATTCCGTTAGAAAAATGCTGCCAATCTCGTAGGTATCCGGTGCTACAGCGATGGAGGGTCCCTGGTCGGCGCGCACATCAATGGAAGCAGAGGTTGTGGATGTGCCAATAATCCAGGTAGTTGGGATTTTTCTAAAATAGTATTGAAGCGTATTTGTAATTACATCATTAACAAGACTGTCAATATAAGGCGACCTGAAATGGTTAGTTGAATCCAATATCCGGAGCTGCACGCGTACAGGAGGCCGCTTTTGCGAAGTGTTGGTCACGACCAGTTCGGCGGAATTGAACACAACATTTTCAAGTGTGTCGACATAGTTGTAGAAAGGAGTAAGATCAATTTTTGTAACCAATGCTGTTCCGCTTTGAACGTAGAAGTGATCATCCGGTGGAATAAATCCCTTGAAACCCTGGATTCCGCTCAGGGCAGTAGAATTTCGGTCTGTGGTGATCGTGCTAAAGCTTATGGCGGGGTATGTTATGCCGTAGGTAAGATTATTAACAAAAAAGAATAGAAAATCTGCCCTTGATCGTGTTGCCCCGTCGGTATAATAGAGAGAAAGCTTTGTATCCTTTCCTTTTGGGAAGGGAGAGGTAAACGTGGGGTCAATACCAAGAATCTTATCGCCCTGAGCCATCTTGAGAGCCAGTCCCTTGTATTTACCCATAAATGCTTCCGGATTATTGATGATGGTTTGGGGGTCAGACTTCAAGTCTGCCAGAAGATTAGCACCCAATTGTCCTTGAAGTTTGATGCGCACATTCGTGATCACGTGTTTGGAAGTATCTGTGCCCGAATTCAGAATCAAGGCTTTATCAAAATCAGCTGGATTGACACTAAACTTTGCCTCACCCAATGGCGTATTAGAAATTGACACAGTGGAACTGCTGTAGTATCCGACAGTACTCTTAATTGTGTCCAACACCTCAAATATTTGTATGTGTTGCTGGGTTGAGTCACTGTTGCCGTAATAGTAGTTGTCCAATTTTAGCTGAAGAACCAGTGAATCAAAGGTAGCCGTTGACGGTACGACTCCCACCACGACAGGCGGGGCGAAGTTGCTAAAGCCCTTCGCCTCCATGTTTCCGAATTGCAGATCGTTGTAGCTGCCCACCAAGATTCTCTTAATTGGATCTTGCGCTGAGTTGCGCGTGAGTACTCCCTCGAATAGAAGAACGCTTGGATTGACGGATAAATCAACGAAGCGGGTATTCAATCGGGAATCTTTTGGAAACCCCACGAAGGCGGCATCGTCCTTGCAAGAAAGAAAAAGAAGCAGAAAAAAACACAGCAGCAGGCCGGCTGTCCTAACCTGCCAATTCTGTGTATAAATTATAAAACGATTCAGTGTAGTTATCGTCCTTCTCGATGGTTTCAACTTTCTTCTCTTTAATCTTCTTAACTAATCCTTCTAGTTTTTTATTGTCGCCGGCTACGGAGACAACATCGGCAAATTGAGCCCCCAATTTAATAAATCCTTCGTAATCCCCCGTTTTTAGGTGGCCCAGCATATTGTCTTCAATATCCAGCATCTTCACCTTGCCCATCAGGTCACCCTTGAATTTGTGTGTGAAACTGTTGTTGTAGATGGTAAAAACGGTTTTCGTGTTCTTGAAAAGAGGATCGTTCTTATACGTGGTCTTCAAATACAAAGGAATGAAGCTCGTGATCCAGTCATTGCAATGAACGATGTCGGGTGTCCAACCTAACTTGCGAACCGTCTCAATTACACCTTTACAGAAGAAAATCGCACGTTCATCGTTGTCTTCGTAGAATTTATTTTCCTTGTCGTGGAAGACGGACTTACGATGGAAGTAGTCTTCGTTATCAATAAAATAGACTTGTAATTTTGCATTGGGAATTGAAGCCACTTTAATAGTCAATGGTTTTTCCTCATCGCCTATAGAAATATTAATTCCGGACAGGCGGACAACTTCGTGCAGCCTGTTTTTACGCTCATTAATCAATCCAAATCGGGGAACCAGAATACGGATCTCCATCCCTTTCTCCTGCATAGCCTGCGGAAGCTTGCGTACAAATTCAGCGACCTCACAGGTTTGCAGAAAGGGATTAATCTCACTGGCAACATAAAGTATGCGTAGTTTAGACATAATCATAGTTTTATCAGGAAACAGGAGCACAAAGGTACGGTAAATTCACCCCCTAATCAACTGTGAATCAATTATAAAGCCTATATTTGCGCCCTTTCAAAAAAGGGCAGGAATGCATATTTTCAGTGAAATAGGGCCGATGAATGCCTATTTGAAGCGTGAACGTTCCAATCTCTCAACTGTCGGATTAGTACCCACCATGGGTGCCCTCCACGCGGGTCACGTTAGCCTGCTTCAGGCTTCCAAAAGGGAAAATGCTATCACCATTTGTTCAATTTATGTGAACCCCACGCAGTTTAACGATCCAGCTGATCTTGAGAAGTATCCACGCACTTTGGAGACAGACATTCAGATGCTCCGGGAGGCTGAATGCAATGTGGTTTTCTGCCCGGATAATTCAACAATGTATTCAGCGGTTAGCCAACTAAAATTTGATTTTGGAGCCCTCGATAAAATATTGGAAGGTGAATTCCGTCCCGGGCACTACAGCGGGGTGGCGCTCGTTGTGTCTAAGTTATTTAATATGGTCCAACCCGATCGTGCATATTTTGGTCAAAAGGATTTTCAACAGTTCAGGGTTATTTCCAGGCTGGTGGAGGAATTGAAATTTGATCTGTCACTGGTCTGTGCACCCATTGTCCGGGAAGCAGACGGCTTGGCAATGTCTTCCCGCAATATGCGATTGAATGCCGCGGAAAGGAAACGCGCTGTAATTCTATATCAAAATTTGAAGCAAACACGCGACAGACTTCTTCAGGGAGATCCCTTTCCCCAGCTAAGAAAAACCGTAGCGTCTCAGTGCGATCAAAATAATGTAAAACTGGAGTACCTCGCGCTGGCTGATCGTGAAACCTTAACGCTATTGGACGACGTTGCCGATCCCAGCCGCGCTATCCTCCTGATCGCCGCGCAGGTGGGTGACGTACGGCTGATTGATAATCTTTATTTAACCGAAAACAGGAATTAAGCGTACCGAAACAAGATAATGATCTCATGGGAACAACCTCAAATAGTTGTTCCTGTTTGTCATCCACAATAAAACCATAACCTTGCCGAAATCCATTCGTACCGTACTTCAATATCTGTTGATGATTGCGCTAACCGTAGCCTTGCTATGGCTTTCGTTGCGCGGCGTAACAGTTGGTGAAGGGGAAAACAAAATGGATGTAATCTGGGATGCCTGGCAGAAGGCCAACAAAACCTGGTTATTGCTGATGGCGTTGGTGGCTTTCATCAGTCATATTATCCGGGCAGAGCGTTGGAGGATGTTGCTGGTGCCGAGTGGGAACCGGGTGAAATTAAGTAACAGTTTTTTCTCATTAATGATTGGCTATCTCGTAAACCTTGCGGTGCCGCGCGGAGGAGAGGTTTCACGCTGCTATAATTTGTATAAACTGGAAGGTACGCCGGTGGAAGTTTCCTTTGGTACTGTCGTAGTCGAAAGGATTGCTGACGTACTGTGTCTTTTGGTAGTAATTCTAATTGCTTTTATTGCTGAGTGGGACAAGCTGATGAAATTCCTTGGGACGCTTGGAATTGGAGCAGGCAACACAACCGTTCGCGTTCCGATGTGGGCCATCATCGCACTTATTGGAATTGCCGGCATGGGAGTAGCTCTTTATCTTTTTCGCAAAAACGAAAAGCTTTTAAAAATAATTAGCGGATTTAAAGAAGGGCTGTTGTCGGTTTTCAGACTGGAAAATAAAGGACTCTTTGTTTTTTACTCCCTATTCATTTGGTTTTTATACTTCTTAATGAGTTACTGTGTGATCAAGGCATTTGATACCACGAGTCATCTTGGTTTCAGTGCGGTCTTGGCTGTATTCGCATTGGGTGCGATTGCTATGGCGGCGCCCTTGCCGGGAGGAACCGGTTCCTATCATACCATTGTTCCATTGGGCATGGTCATGTTGTACAGTCTTCCGAAGGCAGATGCCGTCGCCTTTGTATTCATCTTTCATGGATGGCAAACCCTGACCATGATTGTGGGCGGTGTTGTATCTTTGATCATCAGTTACTGGCTCATCCGATGGAAAAAGCAGCCCACAAAATAAAAGACCTTGCCGAAGCAAGAGCACTCGTGCTCCAATGGAAGCAGGCGGGGAAGAAGGTGGTGTTCACCAACGGGTGTTTCGACATTCTTCACCTCGGTCATGTTGATTATTTAGAGAAAGCAAGGGAACTGGGTGACAAGCTTGTTTTAGGGCTCAATACCGATGATTCTGTGAGCCGTTTTAAGGGCCCCGAAAGGCCTATTCAGAACCAAAATTCGAGGGCCCACGTTTTAGCTTCACTACAGTTCATTGATTTGGTGGTCTTTTTTAACGAAGACACACCGCTGAATCTGATTTCTGAACTCATACCGGATGTTCTTGTTAAAGGGAGTGACTATTTGGCAGAAAATATCGTTGGCGCAGATGTTGTGAAAAGGGCTGGAGGAGTGGTGAGAACAATCGACTTTGTACCAGGTTATTCCACTACACGTATTTTAGAAAAAATAAAGAAAACTTAATTTTATAAACTATGGGTGGCGCATTATTTATTGGTCTTTTTTTCATGCTTATCGGCTGGATGATCAGTTCACGGCTGAAAAGTAAATTCAAAAAGTATTCACAAACGCATTTAACAAAAGATCTGACGGGTGCAGAAGTGGCAAGATTGATGTTGGCTGACAATGGGATTCACGACGTTCAAGTGATCAGTGTGGAAGGTCAATTGACCGATCACTATAATCCCGCTAACAAAACGGTTAACCTGAGTCAGGAAGTATTTAACGGACGCAATGCTGCAGCAACAGCCATTGCTTCCCATGAATGCGGTCATGCGGTACAACATGCCACGGCATACAGCATGTTGCAGTTTCGTTCCGCAATGGTGCCAATACAAAGCATTAGCGCATCGGTCTTAAACTTCATTATGATGGCACTGATCTTTGGTGGGGCGTTTGCCGGAAGTATTCTTCCCTGGAACACGGCCTTACTGGTGATGATTGTTTGTTATGCTGTGTTCGCTTTATTTTCAATTGTTACTTTACCGGTTGAATTTGATGCAAGCCGCAGGGCGTTGGCGTGGGTGAAGACGCGCAACATTGTGACTACACAGGAGTATGACATGGCGCAGGACGCGCTCAAGTGGGCTGCTATGACGTATGTAGTTGCTGCGATTGGCGCTATCACTACCCTGGTATACTATGTCATGCTTTATCTGGGTGGAAGTCGGGATTAAATCTTGAATGATAACGTTCTCTCTTTTGAAGCCCCGAGACTCTCGGGGCTTTTTTAGTCATTACTGCCGCGCAATCGGAGAAAAGATGCTTTCAATTTTGTTGTTAACGGGCTTTAGCCCATAATGAAGAGTTTGACTGCGATATTTGAAATGCGCCCGAAAAGAAATGATGAACTTTTTAATGAATCTTTGTTAATTCGCTCATTACAACGACAGCATGAATTTTCAACTCACCGAAGAACACCTGGCAGTGCAACAGGCTGCCCGCGATTTTGCTCAAAACGAATTGCTTCCCGGTGTTATTGAACGTGATACACACGCGAAGTTTCCAGTAGCGTTGCAAAGACGCATGGGTGAACTGGGCTTCATGGGTATGATGACAGACCCGAAATACAACGGCGGCGGCATGGACACCATCTCCTACGTTCTTGCTATGGAAGAACTTTCCAAAGTGGACGCCTCTGCTTCGGTGATGATGTCGGTGAACAATTCGCTCGTATGCTGGGGACTGGAAAAAAATGGTAACGAAGAACAAAAACAAAAATATCTGAAACGCCTGGCGGCCGGTGAAGTGATCGGCGCATTTTGTTTGTCGGAGCCGGAAGCTGGCTCAGATGCCACCAGCCAGCGGACAACCGCTGAAGATAAGGGAGATTATTATTTGTTGAATGGCACTAAGAATTGGATCACCAACGGAAGCAGTGCAAGTGTGTATCTGGTGATGGCGCAAACTGATGCGGCGAAAAAACACAAGGGAATCAATTGTCTGATCGTAGAGCGGGGAATGCCCGGCTTCATTGTTGGCAAGAAAGAAGACAAGATGGGCATTCGCGGAAGCGACACCCATTCCCTAATGTTTACCGATGTGAACGTGCCGAAGACCAACCGTATCGGTGAAGAGGGCTTTGGATTCACGTTTGCCATGAACACACTCAATGGCGGTCGCATCGGCATTGCAGCGCAGGCCTTGGGCATTGCTGCGGGCGCTTACGAACTGGCGCTGAAGTATTCCAAAGAACGCAAAGCATTTGGTAAGCACCTTTCTGACCATCAGGCTATCCAGTTTAAATTGGCGGAGATGGCTACGAAGATTGACGCAGCCCGTTTGTTGGTATGGCAGGCTGCCTCGTTAAAAGACGCGAAGAAAGATTTTGTGAAGGCGGCTGCTATGGCGAAACTGTTTGCTTCCCAGATCGCACAGGAAGTGACCACTGAGGCGGTGCAGATACATGGAGGCTATGGCTATGTAAAAGAGTTTCATGTGGAGCGGCTCATGCGCGATGCGAAGATCACCCAGATTTATGAGGGCACCACGGAGATACAGAAGATGGTGATTTCGAGGGAGCTTTTGAGATAGTGCAAATGCATTTCACGCGAAGGGCGCAAAGGTGGAACGCAAAGGCCGCAAAACTTTTTTGTTTTTACTCTTCACGCTCTTTGCATAAAAACGCATTCGTACAGCAAATCCTATTATCATGAGACATTCGTGGCCTTACGTTGGAAGGATTTTCCGGTGACCTGAATTGCTGTTTTGCATTGTCCCCAAATTCCTCTTGAATGTAGATTAAAATTTCCTCAAGCCGCTTTTGTGCTGTCTTTGTCCAGACGACTCTCATTTCAGCTTATTCCAGACGTCCTTGTCCTCGATGAGATTTGCCTCAATTTCAGATTCGTCGTATGCCAGCAGGACCTCTTTCTTTTGTTCATCTGTCAGGGAGTCCCATATTCTGCTATCTTCTGAATTCTCACGCTCTTTCAGGAAACTGAAAATGGTACGAAGTAATCTATCGTCCTCAATTCGGTCGACTATTTGGTGAAGATTTGATTTCAACTCAATTGTCCCCATGGTTTGAATGTTTGTTGCAATTTAAGAAGTTTTTAGCTCTTTAACCTGTCCACTAAAAGCCTATCCCCGCAACCCACAACTACTGGCTATGGGTATTACAGTATAACATCTGAAAAGACAATGATCATGAAAACAGGATCCAACATAAAAGGGCCGGTCAGAATTTGTTGTTTTGAATCAGGGTTAGTAAAAGGGAATGAAAATACATTTTCAAATTTAACGTAGAGGATAGGTGGTAATCCTGGGCGCTGGGTTTCCAGAGGCATGTTCATGTAGATGAAGGTTGTTTGGGATTACAAATCTATCTCCGAAGGAGATTCGCCCTTCGAGTGGGTTGGGGATTGCAAATCCGGACCAACCCCCCGACCCAAATCCGGACCAACTTGGGTGGAACGCAAAGGCCGCAAAACTTTTTATTAATTCACAATGATTTTCGCAGGATCAAAACTCCGGTCAAACTTGAGGCAGGACCTGTACCAGATACGAGCGATTTCAATGTGTCAAGATGAGAAGTAAGGCGATGAGGAGGAGAAGATGAGAATGTGAGAGGCGCACCCCATCAGTTAATTTCGGTGGGGCTGTCTACTCGATTGGCAACAGTTGGGTTCGTCCGTAATTATTCAACCCGCACTATTTGCTCTCTGATTCAACGTTCAATTTGTTTAGGGTACCCTGCTTTTTGAAATTGTATCCACCCATGCTGTAATTGTTTCTGATACCTGTTCTTTCTCACCTTCATACATGTGGTCGGCATCTTTGATTAGCGAGGTAATAACTTTATTTTTAAGGTTGGGTTGTCTTTTAATACTTGATTTAAGTGCTTCCAATTCTGCTTCATTGCCTACATCACCATCTGTTCCAAAAAACGCCAAGATAGGACATTCGATTTTTGTGATGGCTGAATTTGAAGAATTGAAACCAAAAAAGTCCTTTAATTCCGGAGGAGCGTTCACAATATCCATGTAAGTAGCTGCGCTTATAAAGGATGGAAAAGAGCGCTTAAGGTCTTTGATGAGATCTTCGCTGTCACCATCGGCCATGATCCGCACTGCTTGGACAAGTTGTGCGGAGTCAACTTCTCTTGTATCAGGATAGAGTGAACCAGATGCTGATATCAGACCAATTACCCGCGTGTCTTGTTTTTCGGTCTGATACCTCCGAACGGCTGCCCAACCCGCACTATGACCCACTAATATTACTTGCTTAAATCCTTGTGATTCGGCAAAGTCAATCCATGCTGCGAGGTCATGCACTTCATCACTGGCGATACCCCAGTAACCTCCGCCTCTGATACGCTTGCCCCGTTTATAACCTTCAATAGTCCCCAGATCGTGCATCCTCGTATTGCCAACAATACATGTGAATCCACGGGATGCTACGGCACGCCCAATTGTAATATAGGTGGGTGAGTAAAAATTTACTCCCCATCCATGAATCCAAATAATGGCAATCGGCTTAAAATCATTTTTCTTTGGAGAGAACACAACACCCCCATTCACAATATCATCATCTGATCGAACGAAAACTATTTGCTCAGGCAGGCTCGCATTTGATACTATTGGTTTTCTTTTCTCTATCTTCCAGTATATGATAATACCAAGGGAAGCGAAAATGAGTATCAAGATAACGGCGTATGAAATTTTTCGTAACATAGGTTCAGCTATTAGGCTTATTTTAATTTGCTCAAAACAGGTGCCAAAATGAAATTATTGCAAAACGATGGCTATGGCAAACTTATGATTTCATCTGTGGACTGGTGCGAACACTTTTTTGGACGAAAATGAACACATTATCTCAAATAGTGTTTAACTCCATATTTTTAAACAAGTCCCTTATTTTTTATGAATTAAGGTGCTGTATTTTGTACCAGTGTAAAGCCCAAATTTGTCAGCGGCCACTCGTCCCCGCGGAGAATTTGTGTTAGGAAGGTATCACTCGTTAGGTCACTTTTGTCGAGCCACATTGGGCATAACTTTTACCTACGAACACCACCTATACAACCAATATATAACAAGCTACTTCCCCGCTTCCACACTCTGGTTCCAGTCATACACCCTGTCACTGATTTCGGTTAGTAAATCAGGATTCTTTTCAAGGGAGTTGCCAATGACAATCATGTCGGCGCCGGCTTCGAGCGCGCTAAGGGCTTTTTGTGGAGAAGTGATTCCGCCGCCTACAATCATGGGAGCATTGATAGATTTGCGCACAGCAGAAATCATGCGCGGACTGATCTCGCGCTCGGCCCCGCTGCCGGCGTCCAGATAAATGAGTTGAAGGCCCAGCATCTCGCCCGCCATAGCCGTACAGGCAGCCAGGGAGTATTTGTCTTCCGGGATAGGAGTCGTGTTGCTGATGTAGGCCACGGAAGTGGTGCGGCCCGAACTGATGAGCATGTAGCCGGTGGGCAGCACTTCCATGCGATTGTTTTTCAAAATGGGAGCTGCCTGCACGTGCTGCCCAATGAGCAGGTCGGGGTTGCGGCCTGAGATCAGCGATAAAAACAAGATCGCATCGGCTGAAGGATCAATTTGTAAGGAACTGCCTGGAAAAAGAATAACCGGGATGTTCACATCTTCTTTGATGCTTTGAATGACTTCGGAAAGATTGGGAGTGGTGATCAGGCTGCCGCCAACAAAAAAGAAGTCGATGCAATTCTCGCTCGACAGGTGGATGAGATGTTTGAGTTTTACAGGATCATCGGCCTTATCGGGATCGATGAGTACGGCAATGGATTTCTTGCCAAGACGATGGCGCTGCTGAAGTGTTTCAAGAATTTTCATTTGCTCATTTCATTGCCCTTTTTTCTTGATTCCAAATACTCAAAAAGTTTTTCTTTGGCAATGTCGAGCAACAGCACCGTGGCATGGTTGAGCACCTTCGTGCCGATCTGACCGATCAAGGAAGGGGTTTCAATTTCTTCCAGGCTCTCTTCAATCCCGTCCGTGCCTTCCGCTGTTTCAGCTTTTGCGGCTTTATTTTCTTTCTTCTTCCTCTTCTTTTTCCCTCCTGAAAATGAACTGATTACAAAGTAGGTGAGGGCCAATGAGCCACCGATAATCAATGCGTTGGTGAGAACACGCTCCGTTTTCTCTGTCAATTCATTGACCTCTTTCTCCAGGGCTCGTTTGTGCCGGTCGGAAGTTTCGATGAGTTTTTTCTTTTCCGGGTCCTGACTTTCCAAAAGTTCCATGCGTTACTTGGCTTTTCGTTTGATCAATTGAGAAAACTGCTGCTCGAAATACTGAAATATATTCTTCCTGAATACCAGCAATAGCAAAAAAGTGATGCCATAGATCCCGGCCACCACCCAGTAACCGCCGTAGGCAGCTTCAAAATAAATGTTGAGAAAGTGTGCGAGGCCCACGCTGAAAAAGATCAAGAAGAGAAACCCCATTAAAAATAGCACCACGGTTACCATGCCACGGGCTATTGTTTTCGCCACGTCTTCGCGAATCTCCGCTTTCATGAGTTCAACCCGCGTCTCAACATAACCGGTAAGGTGTTGGACAATATTGTCTAACCGCAGGAATTTAAGGATGGTCTCCGAGATCTTCTCCATAGCTAATGGCAATATAAGGATTTTAGAGTTTTGGGGGGCAAATTAAAAGAATGAAATGCTTTACCGGACAAGTCGTCCCGCGCAGCGGGACATGGCGCGTTCCTGTATCCCGAACTAGTCGCACGATCGCTTTTCATAGTTGCGTCTGCACTTTGATTTCCAAATGGTACCGGTATCCGGGGCGGAACCGAAAAGCATTTCATAGGGAAAATGGTAATCCAACAGATTTATTTATTTACCACCCTGGACAAGACCTCACTGGTGGTCAGGTTCCCCAGTGCATCCCGTTTTTCTTTTTTTACCAGGAGGTTAGCCGTTGCGCTGATGTAATATAGCGTGACATCGGAATGAAGATCTTCGTGCCTTTTTTCAAAAACAAAAACGGAGTCAAACGAAAGCTCCGCGCCCATTGACAACCGCGGTAATATTTCACGAATACACATCTTAAATTTTCCTTTCCCGTCTTCTCCATCACGGCAAAAGCCGGGTTTGTTCATTTCAAAGAGTTCATTGTTGATGATGAGTAAATTGTTTCTCTTGTACACCGAGTAAATCTGCGCGGGCTCGCTATTTTTTTCTCCTTTATTCACAATCCAACTACTGTTTTCAAACGTCTTGACAATCACGGTGAAAAAGGACCTTTGATTGTTTTCGATTTGTTGGTAGGTGAGTTCCGTTACGGTAACCGCATCGCGATTGAAGTAGATGAGGGAAAAAGGAATGAAGAAAAACATGAGCAACAGGTAGAGCAGCCCAGCCAACCGGTATTTCAAGGTAAGCCGGCCCAGCCCGTTGGCAAGTTTTATTGGAATCTCTTTCACCCAGGGGATAGGAAAAAAGATGAGCACTCCGAAGAAATTAAAAAGAAAATGAGCGATGGCGATGCTGATGGCGATGTTTGAGTTGACCATGGCCGCCAGGAATGCGCTGATGGTTGTGCCGATGTTGGCGCCCAGGATAAACGGAACCGCGCTGCGGAGCTTCACTATTTTTTTTGCAACCAGTGGTACGACTAGAGAAGTTGTAACTGAACTCGATCGAATAGCGGCCGTAGTGAGTACACCCCATGCGAAAGACTTCAGTGAACTTCGAAAAAAGAACCGCTGAAAACGTTCCGGTGAGCCGAAGCCAAGTAAATTGGTGAGCACCTTTCGAAAAAAAAGAATGGAGCCGAACAACAGCGCCAGGGATAAAATAATCAGCACAAAACCATTACCGATCGTTGTTGCCAACCAGTCCGTAATTTCACTGAAGCTGCCACCCAACAGGGAAAAATTTCCTTGCATCGGTCCGACCGGTTGATTGAAAAAGGTAGTGGCGATGTATTGCGACAGGCGCGAAAGAAATTGGAAATAATATTCCAACGGAAAAAGTATGATAACAGTAAGAATATTGAAGAAGTCATGATAGGTACCGGCCGCCACAGCTCTTCGAAATTCTTTTTTCTTTGGCAGGAACCCCAATGATACGATGGTGCTGGTGATGGTAGTGCCCACGTTGGCACCCATGATGATGGGAACCGCGCTCTCCAATGTGAGTGAGCCGGAAGCAACAAGCGCAACCGTCATGGACGTTGTTGCCGTGCTGCTTTGAATGATGGCAGTAATGAGCAAGCCAATGAACAATGCTGTGAACGGATTTGAAGTAGCGAGTATGATTGTTTCTGCGGCGGTCCGGCCAAGATGCTGTAGCGACGACAGCATTAACTCCAGGGCAAAAAGAAAAATTACAAGGGCCGCCAGAATGTACGCCGTGTTGCGCAGGAAAATTTTCCAGCGGAAGGGTTTGGGAGCAGAAGCCGTGGGCTGAATGGGTAGCTCGTTCTTCATCTTGCTTTGTAAAGATAGAAACCCACCCGTAAGAAGAAAGATGTTAACAGAGACTTAATTTAGCATTCGTAAGAATGGCGGCTGCATTTCATTAACCCTTAAACATTTCGCTCCTACGGAGCGATGTAGGTTCCTCGATTTCATTTTCTACAAATATGAAGTTCCTACGGAACTAAATTCCCCGGCGCGGGTTACATTGTTGCTAAGACCCGATGCCCCAGAGGGGCTAGCTGTTTAGGTTCGACGATTTCATTTTCTACAAATATGAAGTTCCCTGCGGAACTAAATTCCCCGGTGCGGATTACATTGTTGTTAAGACCTGATGCCCCAGAGGGGCTAGCTGTTTAGGTTCGACGATTTCATTTTCTACAAAAATGAAGTTCCTGTGGAACTAAATTCCCCGGTGCGGATTACATTGTTGTTAAGACCCGATGCCCCAGAGGGGCTATCTGTTTGTAGAAAGAATATCCAAACCCGGAACATCGTCCCGTAGGGACGAAATATTTCCACATCAATTTTAAAGCATCGTGAATGGTCAGTCAAGAAAGAATATTATTTATTTAATCCCCAATTCCCGAAGCGCCATCCAGGCCATGAGGCCGGGACCGATAGTCAGCGCGTCCTCGTCAATGTTAAAAGTAGGAGTGTGCACGTAGGACGTTATACCTTTGGCTTCACTTCGGGTTCCAAGCCTGTAGAATGAGGCGGGTATCACATGGGAGTAGTAAGCAAAATCTTCAGAGCCCAGTGTGAGGTCAATGTCCACGACATTTTCTTTACCTACATACTCCTCCGCTGCGCTCCGGATGCTTCGTGTAAGCGCTGGATTATTTTCAAGATAAGGATAGCCGTGGGAGATTTCCACCTCACAGCGCCCGCCCATACCTTCGGCAATGCTTTCGGCCATCTTCTTGATTTTAATCAATGCCTCCTTGCGCCAAACTTCATTCAACGCGCGGAAAGTCCCGGCAATTTTTACCTCGTTTGGTATAATATTGGTGGCGCCTTCGCCGATAATTTTTCCAAATGATAATACGGTTGGTTCCTTGGGGCTTGCATTCCGGCTGATTACTTGTTGAAGGGCAATAATAATATGTGAAGCTATTAGCACCGGATCGATGGTCAGGTCCGGCGTGGCTGCGTGTCCACCCTTGCCGATAACGGTTAGGTAAATCTCATCCGAACTTGCCATGTATATGCCTTCGCGAAAGCCGATAGTTCCCATCGGCAGTAACGGCATCACATGCTGCCCGATGATGGAGACAGGCCTTGGATTTTCCAGCACACCGTCGCGTATCATGTAAGAGGCACCGCCTGGATTTTTTTCTTCGCCGGGCTGGAAGATAAATTTTACCGTTCCTTCAAACTGGTTTTTCAGTGCATGCAAAATTTTTGCCGTGCCCAGCAGCGAAGCCGTGTGTACATCATGACCGCACGCATGCATGACCCCGGTATTTTTTGATTTATACTCGACGGTGTTGGCCTCGGTAATGGGGAGAGCATCCATGTCTGCACGGAGGGCAATGACTTTTTTGGAGGGATTTTTTCCTTCTACCAGCACCACAACACCGGTCTCAGCAACACCCTCCGCGGGTGCCAACCCAATCTCGCGAAGTGTTTTCGCGACAAATTTTGAGGTGTTAAATTCTTTATAGGAAAGCTCAGGATTTGCGTGCAGATGCCGGCGCCACTTTACCACTTCGGGCGCACGGGATATCGATTGCTGTTGTACCGATTGGAGCAAAGTCATTAGCGTACGATAATTTTCTCGGGTATCAGAATAGCGTTTGGGAAAGGTCTTTTCAGGCGGATGAGGTCCCGCTGGGCCTCCAGTCGCGAAAAATAGCTACCGACGCGCACACGGAATTTTGGTTGATTGTATTCCAATTCAGCCGTGAGGTCGGAAACATCGGTCATGATCTTCTTTTTGGCATTCATCGCTTCTTCACGTTTCTGACCCGAATAAATCTGGATCGTGTACCCATCAATAAATTTGCGGGTAATATTAAACCGGTTGATGGAATCAAGCACGTCATCCACCTTTTGATTAACTGTTAATGTAGGATGCACATCACCCTTCTTCCGGCTTTGATTTGGAGTCTCGATTACAATGGTGTCCTGAAATTTGGGACGAAGTGAATAGAGGTCTTCGTGGTAATAAGGTTTGCCGGTGTTTTTCTGGGCAGCACATCCGGACGCAAAGACAATGAAAATTACGAATGACGAGTGACGAATGACGAATCGTAGGAATATCTTTCTATTTAGTGAATTCGTCACTCGTAATTTGTAATTCGTCATTTGATTTCTATTGTTCGATCACAATGCAACGACCGTTCTTGATATCATCCTCCACCTTCTTGTACTTCACATCTTTCAATACGCGTCCATCCGGATATTGAACCGTCACCTTATCATTGCGGCCAGCCACTTTTTCTGATTTCACGGGCATTACCTTTTGCTCCACCTGGTTTTGCTGAGCAGGTTCATTGCCTCCCCCCTGTAACAAGGAGCGGGACTCATCTTTCTGCTCACTAAACCGTTGCCGTTTATTTGTACGTGCCTCCAGTAAACGTTCGGGCTCCTGTGTAGGTATCTCGGCTTTCATCAAAAAGGATATCGTCTCCTCATTCACACGGCCGATAAAACGCTTAAACGCTTCAAATCCCTCAAACTTATAAATCAAAAGCGGATCTTTTTGCTCGTACACCGCGTTCTGAACACTTTGTTTCAGGTCATCCATGTCCCGCAGGTGCTCTTTCCATTGCTGGTCAATGATGGCCAATGTTATCATTTTTTCCATCGATCGCACCAGTTCTGAATTGTTGGTCTCCATACATTTCTTCAAGGGCGCGGCCACGCCGATCTGCTTCGAGCCATCACTAAACGGGACGAGTATATTTTCAATCGTAGCGCCTCTTGTTTTGTAAATATCCTGTATCACCGGCATGGCTTTTTGAGCGACCATTTTGTTTTTGGTCTCATAATTATTCAGCGCTTCGGCGTAGAGTTTTTCGGTTAACTGATTCTGGTCAAGTTTCGCGAACTCCTCCTGTGTGAGGGAGAAATCAAGACCCAGCATACTCAATAAATTTACTTTGAAATTTTCGAAACTATCGCCTGCCTTGGCGTTGGCCACCATATCATCACAGGTATCGTAGAGCATGTTGAGAATGTCTAACTGAAGGCGCTCACCAAACAAGGCATTGCGTCTGCGTTTGTAAATAACCTCGCGTTGCGAATTCATGACGTTGTCATATTCCAACAGTCGCTTCCGGATGCCGAAGTTATTTTCTTCAACTTTTTTCTGTGCGCGTTCGATGGAATTCGTGACCATCGAATGTGAGATCACCTCGCCTTCTTTCAATCCAAGCCGGTCCATGATCCTGGCAATGCGCTCTGGCATGAACAGACGCATGAGACTGTCTTCGAGGGCAACATAAAATTTCGAAGTTCCCGGGTCACCTTGGCGGCCAGCACGTCCACGCAACTGCCGGTCCACCCTTCTTGATTCATGCCGCTCGGTACCAATGATTGCCAGTCCGCCGGAGGCGCGCGATTCAGGAGTAAGTTTAATATCCGTACCGCGGCCAGCCATGTTGGTCGCAATGGTTACCGTACTGGGTTTCCCCGCTTCCGCCACAATCTCCGCTTCACGTTGATGCTGCTTGGCGTTCAATACGTTATGCTTGATCTTGCGCAATTGCAGCATGCGACTCAGCAATTCGGAAATTTCCACGGAAGTGGTACCCACCAGTACCGGTCTTCCTTCTTTGGTAAGGGTAATTATTTCTTCCACCACCGCGTTGAATTTCTCGCGCATGGTTTTGTGCACGAGATCATCCATGTCATTGCGGGTAACGGGTTTATTGGTAGGGATGACCACTACATCCAGTTTATAAATATCCCAGAATTCTCCAGCTTCAGTTTCGGCTGTTCCGGTCATACCTGCCAGCTTGTGATACATGCGGAAGTAATTCTGAAGGGTAATGGTGGCATAGGTCTGTGTGGCATCTTCGACTTTAACATTTTCCTTTGCTTCAATAGCCTGGTGCAGACCATCCGAATAACGCCTGCCATCCAGCACGCGGCCTGTTTGCTCATCGACAATTTTTACTTTGCCATCCACAATGATGTATTCCGTGTCTTTCTCAAAAAGGGTATACGCCTTGAGTAATTGATTGATGCTATGAATGCGCTGGGATTTCGTCGAGTAATCCCGGATGAGTTCTTCCTTTTTCTGAAAGCGTACTTCCGGATCGAGGCCTGCTTCTTTTTCAATTTTCGTAAGCTCCATTCCAATCTCCGGAAGGATGAACAACTTCGGATCTTCTCCTTCGCCGGTGATCAGGTCAATGCCTTTATCGGTCAGCTCTACGCTGTTATCTTTCTCATCGATGATAAAATAAAGAGGCTCATCTGCCTTTGGCATTTCTTTTTTGTTGTCCTGAAGGTGGTAGTTTTCCGTTTTCTGCAGCACATGTTTGTTACCGGTTTCACTGAGATACTTGATCAGTGGTTTAAACTTCGGCATGCCGCGAAAAGCGCGGAACAGGGAAAGGCCGCCTTCTTTTTCATCGCCTTCGTTAATTAATTTTCGCGCCTCGTTCAAATAATGGGTCACGAGTTTTTTTTGTGCCTCCACCACTTTGAAAATGCGTGGCTTCAGATCATAAAATTCATGTTCGTCACCACGTGGCACCGGGCCGGAAATAATAAGGGGTGTACGTGCTTCATCGATTAACACACTATCTACTTCATCGACCATGGCATAATGATGGCCGCGCTGCACAAGTTCTTCCGGCTCGCGCGCCATGTTGTCCCGCAGGTAATCGAAACCAAACTCGTTATTCGTTCCATACGTGATGTCTGCCTGATAGGCATTGCGGCGGGCAATTGAGTTGGGCTCATGTCTATCAATGCAATCAATGGTCAAGCCATGAAATTGGAAGAGCGGACCCATCCATTCGCTGTCGCGGGTCGCCAGGTAATTGTTTACTGTTACAATGTGAACACCGCGCTTGGCCAGGGCATTCAGAAAAGCAGGGAAAGTAGCAACGAGCGTTTTCCCTTCGCCGGTGGCCATCTCGGCAATTTTTCCTTCATGTAACACAATGCCACCAATGATTTGTACATCGTAGTGCACCATGTCCCAGGTAATCATGTTGCCGGCGGCCATCCACTGGTTGTGCCAGCGCGCCTTGTTGCCCTCAATTTTTATATGATCGTATTTGGCGGCAAACTGGCGATCGGACTCTTGAGCAGTTACTTCCAGGTATTCATTTTCCTTGAAGCGGCGGGCTGTTTCGCGCATGATGGCAAATGCTTTGGGAAGCACTTCTATCAGTATTCTTTCTAATTCCTTGTTGCGATCTTTTTCGATTTGATCGATCTGATTGAAAATAGCCTCTTTCGCATGAAGGTTCAGGTCGGGTTGGTCACTTATCTGTTTGTGCAACCCGGCCAATTCGTCATCAATAGGTTTGAGTTTTTGATTAATATACGATTGCACTTCAGCAGTCTGCTGTCGCAACTCATCGTGCGATACGCTTTTCAGTTTTTCTCCCTCGCGCTTAGTATCTTCTACCAGCGGCATGACCCGCTTGATGTCCTTGCCCGATTTGGTGCCGAATAATTTGGCTATAAGTTTTAGCATGTGTAATCGTTAGCCGTTTGGTGATTTATGGATGCTCGCAAAAATTAATGGCGAAAAGCGCAATTAACTGATAACGAATAGTCAACAACCTTTCAAACGGGCTGTAAAGTTAAGATTTTCAGGGGTGCAATTATAGTTCCAAACGGAAGCAAAACGCATTTTGGCAGTACACAGGTCAAAAAGCGGAGGCTTAGACCTCGGCGTCAGTCTCAAAAACCAACTGGACGGGGCCCGTAAGATAGATGTTGGAAAAAGTGCCGTTCTGGCGGGTTTCAAATTCCACCTCAAGCTGCCCACCCCGGGTGCTTAATTTTATTGGAGAACGGTGACCAAATTTTTTTGCCACCACCAGCGCGCAGGCCGTGGCACCGGAACCACTGGAGTAAGTCTCATCTTCAACACCCCGCTCGTAAATCCGGAAGGAAACGTCATTGTTCGGATGCACTTCAACGAAGTTGGCATTGGTACCTCTTGGTTTATAGAGGTCGCTATAGCGGATTTTTCTGCCTTCTTCCACGACGGGACAGGCCTTCAGATTTTTTACAAAACGCACATGATGATCGGTGCCTGTATTGATATAAAAATCTTCGCTCCTATTCTCAATCCCCTTTACATCATTAAGCGAAAACCGGATCAATCCATTAGGCAAAATTTGCGCTGTGTGGCGGCCATCGTGTGCCGAAAAGGTGGTGCTGTTCCCAATGACGCCAAGACGATGTGCCAGGTGTATGACGGCACGGCATCCATTGCCGCAGAAACTTTGGCTGCCGTCGCTATTGTAATAGATCATTTTAAAATCCAGCTGTGTATCCTTTTCCAGGAGAATCAGGCCGTCGGCTCCGATGCCGAAGCGGCGGTCGCATAGTGTTGAAATCTGCGATCTTGAAAAAGACAATTTACCTTCCCGGTTGTCGACGAGGACGAAGTCGTTACCGGTAGCCTGGTATTTATAGAAATGGATTTTAGTCACGGGGTGCCGGGTTCTGGGTTGGCAACGAACACTCAGTTCACTTTACTTCTTCATAGTCCACATACTCGCCACCTTTTAGTCCGTTTTTTCGGTCACTTTTTTTCGGGGAAGAATCCATGTGGATCGTGCCATCGCCGGGCCTTCGGAAATTGGGCGGTGTCCGTTGTGAACGGCCCAAGGCTGTAAATAAGAGTGCTCCTACTTTATTGACAACGTAGATCAACAACACCAGAATGACGATTAATTTCAACATAGGTTTTATAACCGAAAGACAAAGGTAAAGGTTTCGTGGATTATCTCATCGAAGGGTGCATTTCAAAGTGTCCACGGGTTTAAACCCGTGGCAATTTTGCGGTAATGTAAAAGGGCCTTAGCCCACGGGGAAGGACTTTTCTGAGCGAATCGCTTACCGGCTCAGGTCCAAATTCCTTTCAGAATAGATAAATTTGGGAATGTGGAGATATGACCAGAATGAAAACGATGCACTTGAGCCTGTTCCTTAGGCTGTGATCAACATCGTGCGTTTCCAACAATCCGGGTTCTGATCGAAATAGATTGAAATGGTTTCTTTGAAGGTGGCTTCGAAGCCCTGAATTGCCACGGGTTTAAACCCGTGGCAATTTTGTGGTAATGTTACAGGGATTTAGCCCAATTGAAATAAACCCAAGCCACTTCTCACCTGCTCAAATACAAATTCCTTTCAGAATATATATTCATAAAATAATCGTCCATCAGATCGTCGATGAAGTAAATCGCTTCTCCTGTGGATTTCATTTCGGGACCCAATTCCTTGTTGACCTCCGGGAATTTATTGAATGAAAATACAGGCACCTTGATCGCATACCCTTTCCGTGTGGGATTGAATGAGAAGTCTTTTACTTTCTTTTGACCGAGCATCACCTTGGTAGCGTAGTTGACGTAGGGTTCATCATAGGCCTTGCAAATGAATGGCACCGTGCGGGAGGCGCGAGGATTGGCTTCGATAATATAAACTTTATCCTGCTTGATGGCGAATTGGACGTTAATCAACCCAACCGTTTTCAGTGCCAAGGCAATACGTTTGGTATAACTTTCGATCTGCTTCATAACGAAGTCTCCCAAATTGTAAGGAGGCAGTACCGCATAGGAGTCGCCTGAATGAATTCCGGCCGGTTCGATGTGCTGCATAACGCCAATGATGTAAACATCCTCCCCATCACAGATCGCATCCGCTTCGGCCTCGATCGCGCCATCGAGAAAGTGATCAAGAAGCACTTTGTTTTCAGGAAGATGTTTCCAGATGTCAAGGATGTGGTTCTCCAGTTCCTTTTCGTTGATCACAATTTTCATACTCTGTCCGCCCAACACGTACGAGGGCCGGACAAGCAACGGAAACCCAATGGTCTTGGAAACTTCGAGTGCCTCATCGGCATTGGTCGCTACACCAAATACCGGGTATGGAATAGATAGTTCTTTAAGCAAAGAAGAAAAGCTCCCGCGGTCTTCTGCCAGATCCAGGGCTTCAAAAGAAGTGCCCATGATCTTCACACCAAATTTGTGGAGCTTCTCTGCCAGTTTCAACGCGGTCTGTCCGCCGAGTTGAACAATGACACCTTCTGGTTTCTCATGCTGGATGATGTCCCAAAGGTGTTCCCAGAAAACCGGTTCAAAGTAAAGTTTATCTGCAATGTCAAAGTCCGTTGAGACCGTTTCTGGGTTGCAATTGAGCATGATGGTTTCGTAGCCACATTCTTTGGCCGCCAGGACACCGTGAACACACGAGTAGTCAAACTCAATCCCCTGGCCAATCCGGTTGGGTCCCGAGCCCAGGATGATTACTTTCTTTTTATCGGAAACAATCGACTCGTTTTCTGAATCAAACGTGGAGTAGTAGTACGGTGTCTTCGCTTCAAATTCTGCAGCACACGTGTCAACGAGTTTGTACACGCGGTTAACACCCATTTCCCTTCGCTTTTTATGCACCTCGCTCTCCAAACAATCAACCAAATGAGCTATTTGTCGGTCGGCATAGCCTTTCTGTTTGGCCGTGCGCATCAGCGATGGCGGGATCGTGTCGATGTCATATTTTTCAATCTCTTTTTCAACCTCGATTAGTTCCCAGATCTGTTCCAAGAACCAGCTATCGATTTTCGTGAGTTTCTGAATGGTCTTCATGGAAATGCCGAGTTTCATCGCATCATAGATGTGGAAGAGTCTGTTCCAGCTAGGATGCTCCAGACTGTAGAGGAGTTCGGCCTGCTTCGTCAGTTCTTTTCCATCGGCACCTAATCCATTTCGCCGGATCTCCAATGACTGACACGCTTTTTGAAGGGCTTCCTGGAAATTTCGTCCAATGCCCATCACTTCGCCAACAGATTTCATCTGAAGCCCAAGTCTGCGATCGGCCCCTTGAAACTTGTCAAAATTCCAACGCGGGATTTTTACAATTACGTAGTCCAATGCAGGTTCAAAATAGGCTGTGGTTGTTCCGGTAATAGCGTTATTTAATTCATCGAGGTTGTAACCAATGGCGAGCTTGGCGGCAATTTTTGCAATCGGGTAGCCGGTAGCCTTTGAAGCCAGCGCAGAAGAACGTGATACGCGCGGATTGATTTCAATGCCGATGATCTGATTATCATCATTGGGATTGACGGAAAATTGAACGTTGCACCCTCCGGCAAACCTACCAATGCCATTCATCATTTTGATGGCCAGGTCACGCATGTGTTGGTACACCGTGTCGGGCAAGGTCATCGCCGGAGCGACGGTAATCGAATCACCGGTGTGGATACCCATCGGATCAAAATTTTCGATGGAGCAGATAATGATGACATTTCCATTTCCATCACGCAGCAATTCCAATTCGTATTCTTTCCATCCCATGATGCTTTGTTCCACCAGTACCTCGTGGATGGGTGATGCATGCAGTCCGCGATTAAGAGCGGCATCAAAATCTTCCGGTTTTTCAACAAATCCGCCACCGGTTCCGCCCAGTGTATAAGAGGGACGGATGACTAACGGAAATCCTATATCCTGGGCAATTTCTTTTCCCTCCAAAAATGAAGTGGCTGTAGCACCTTTGCACACTTCGACACCCAACTCATGCATTTTTAGACGGAATTTTTCCCGGTCTTCGGTTGTCTCGATGGCGAGAATGTCCACACCTATAATTCTAACGCCGTAATGTTGCCAGATGCCGGCTTTGTCACAGTCAATGCAGAGATTCAGGGCTGTTTGTCCTCCTACAGTCGGTAGCACGGCATCGATATGGTGTTTTTCCAGTATCTCACGAATGTATTTCTTCTCGAGGGGCTTGAGATAGACATGATCAGCATTGATCTTGTCGGTCATGATGGTGGCAGGGTTTGAATTGATGAGCACGACCTCAATACCTTCTTCCCGCAAAGAGCGGGCAGCCTGGGAGCCGGCGTAGTCAAATTCACACGCCTGGCCAATAACAATGGGGCCACTGCCTAAAATTAGTACGGAACGGATGCTACGATCTCTTGGCATGGGGAAAGGGATTGGATAAACCGGGCAAAAATAAACACAGATTTAGGAATTCCGCGGATTTCACAGATTAAAATTTGATCACTGATTGATGGATTTCACAGATTAAGATTTGGATCACGGATTGATGGATTGCGCGGATTAAACGCGACCACTGGCTGCAAAAGCTTTGTGAAAAGGACCGAAAAAATCAGAATCTTTAAATCACAAGTGTGCTGAATTCTAGTGATTGACAATAACCTTTTGGATGAACGTTCGTTTTTCTGAATGAATCTTGATGAGGTACATCCCATTGTTTAAGCTTCCAACAAAGAGCTTCTGTTTTCCTTCTGAATCCAATTCAAGTGTAGCGTTCATCATTTGTTGTCCTTGGGCGTTGATCAACATCAAGGCTGCATTGTTAAATTTATCCGGCAACTGAATTATCAAATAGTCAGCCACAGGATTGGGATACAGGCCGATGGATTCTGACGGAGACTTTTCCAAACCGGTGACTATATCAAATTGCTTCGAAAGGACATCGTTGCAACCATTGGCGGCCGTGACGGTAAGGGACACAGAATAATTTTGAACGGTGGTATATTGATGGGTAGGATTTTTCAATGCGGACGTGGAGCCATCGCCAAAATCCCATAACCACAATATTGCGCCGGTGCTTTGGTCTGTAAAGGAGAGAATTTTGTCAATGAATAAATTGTCGGTTGAAGTAAAGGCGGCCAATGGTTTGGGATTCACTTGTACCGTGAACGGCGAAGAAACCGAAGTGCAGTTCAAAGCATTGTACTTGACGGTAACAGAATAGTTTCCCGCATTTTTTACGTTGATCTTTTGAGTGGAGGCACCCGTACTCCACGAATAAACATCGGCAGCGGCAACAGAAAGGTCGATGGATCCCCCATCACAAAATTGAGAAGACCCTGATGCAATTATTGTCGGGTTGGCCTTCACGACAACACGAGCGGGCGTACGGATGCTCTCATAGGGTTGGTCGGCATTTGAAACGTAAAGGGTGGTGTCACGAGAAAGATTGCCGGTGGTGAATTGCGCACCCGTCTGCAAGGCTGTGCCACCGGTAAAATTCTTATACCACTTAAAGTTTGTTGCACCAGCCGCTGTTAATGTAGCGGCCGACCCAAAGCAGCTTTCTACATCCGCAACGGTGGGTTTAGGAGCTGTGAATGTCTGGTTGTATAGAATTTTGGCAGCATCCGCCGAAGCCAGAAGTTCGGTGAGGTTGTTCGCTGAGTGCAAAGCAAAAGCAAGAACAACCTGACCGCCTGCCGGTATGGTTACAGGATTGATCGATACCACGTGGCTGACGTCGTTACCGTTCGTTGTAGTTTCACCTGCGGTCAGTCGTAAGGTTGAGAGAGATGTAAACTTCTCTGTATTCGTAAAACCATCATATAATCCGAATGGGTTTCCCGCGATCGCTTGATCATTGTCGATTGAATAGTAGGAGGGAGCTGTATTTAGCACCTGGATGCCGGCATGTGGAAGACTCGTTGATTGCTTAGGATAAACATAGCCGATCTGGCGACCCGCATTCCAGCCTGCAGCATCTTTTGACCCGGAAGCACTGATATCCCAGTCCGCAAAAATCCCAAACCTGAAATTGGTGATGGCCGCGGCACTTGTGTTTTTCAGCGTGTATTCCAAAATTATAAACTTGTCATTCGGGGCTTCGCGCATGACCAAGCTTCTATACGAGATAAGAAGGGTTGATAAAGTTGAAGGAGAGAACGATCCAAATACTTCCGAAGCAGAACGTAGACCCGGAACTATTTGCTTAATGGGTGTAACCTTGACAAAATTCTGGTCAAATCCTCCATCGACACCACGCACATTATTATAGAGATCAGTGCTTGACGTGCCCATCATCAAGCCCATTTCAAAAAGAAGAGGATTGTCTTTGACAACAAATCCTACACCGTTCTTTTGATTCGCAGGATCATCATAGCCAACACGGCCCGTGTTGCAGATCGAGGTGGTAATGGTGTTGTCATCCACATTCAGAAAAGAAGGGTTAACCGTAATATCGATGTATTGAAAATCAGAATAGTCCCCATCCGTAAATGTTAATTTTATTTGAATGAGTGAATTTTCTGCTGCCCCGGGACTAATGATCAGTTTTACAGGACTAAACGTATTTCTCAGAGTTCCTCCTTCATTAATAATTCCCAACGGAGCCTGGCTTTGGGAAAAAGTAACCAGTGGAGAAATGGAAGAAGCAACCACCACGAGCGCGTTCGAGGTACTTTTCAAATAATTTGTAAAGTCCATTGTGAGAAAGGACGCCTGCCCTAATTCGGCAGCTTTGCCCTGCGCATTTAATAGTTTCGGTTTCGAGGCTCTTACACTTGGCAGGCTCAACGTGAGGGCATTCTTAATATTGATTCGACCTTTCCCCAACATATCCTTAAAGATCGCTGGGCTGGCAGCATCCACGTTGTCGACTGAGACACGCAATTGTTCCGCAACTTGCGAAGGCGTAAACGTGGGGTTTTTTGACCATACCAGTGCTGCGGCACCGGCCGTAATGGGACTGGAGAATGATGTGCCATTAACACTGGTGTAGGTGTCGTTGTAGGCGGTAGTAAAAATTGATACACCCGGTGCTGTCACATCTACTGTCGATCCATAATTTGAAAACGATGCCCTGGCATCGTTTGAGTCAGTAGCTGCCACCGAGAGTACATGGTCAAAGGAAGAAGGATAATTGGGCGAGTTGGTATTGGAATTCCCTGCTGCTGCCACAACAAGACAACCTAAATCCAACGTTACATGGGTGATGATATCTTGTGCTATTTGACTGCTGAAGTTGCTTCCCCACGAAGTATTAATTATTTTTCTCGTCACGTTATCCGATGTAAGGGTCTGTGCTGCGTATAAGATTCCGGAATAGCCGGAATAGATGTTAGGGGCCTTCACACTCTGATTATCGGCCGTATGTTTGGTAAAAAGCAATTTTGCATTAAATCCGATGCCTGCGATTCCGATGCCATTGTTGGTTGCAGCGGAAGCACACCCGGCCACCCACACCCCGTGACCAAGGGCACCATTATCACCAGGCTGCATGAGTTGCGGATTATTGTCTCCGATAAAATTTGAATTAAAAATATTCAGGGTGTCTGCTCCAATAAAATCCCAACCGTTAACATTGTCTATGTAGCCGTCCAGATCATCATCAATGTTGTTATTGGGAATTTCATCCGGGTTCGTGTAAAGATTTGGGGCCAGATCCGGATGATCAAGGTCGCCGCCTGAATCGACGATGGCAATTACCGTTCCGCCGTCACTTTTTGA
Organism: Cyclobacteriaceae bacterium; assembly: GCA_025350305.1. Taxonomy (GTDB): domain Bacteria; phylum Bacteroidota; class Bacteroidia; order Cytophagales; family Cyclobacteriaceae; genus ELB16-189. Next base: position 63,320 of record JANXYC010000160.1, read on the forward strand.
AAGGTCCCAGCCATCGTATGCCTTGATTAAACCAAGATAATACTGAATCGCCGGAGTAGCGTACGTATCGTTTGGTGTAAAATCAATTTTTGCGCTATAGTTGGGCTCGATGATGTCAAAATAACCGGTGGCATACAGTTCATTAATTCTCTTTTCGATGTCGGTATCAGGTGCAATGAATAACTTCACATACAACCCCATGTCAATTTTGCTTTCATTGGATGCAAATGGTCCTCGTGCTGAATAATTTTGCTTTACTAAACCCGGGTTGCTCAACGACCGGATGATCATGTCGGGCAGGGACGCGGTTCTTCCATTTACGCTGGAAGAACTTGCTAAATTTCTAAACGCCGGTTTTAATTTGGCCAGCAAGACACCATTTTCGTAGTCGGCTGCGGTTGCCTGTTGTGGTAATGTGAATCTCTTCACCGGCAATTTGCCTTGTCCGAAGCTATTGGTGGCAAGAAACAACATTGATATAATAAACCCAGCAATCCGTCTCATCTTAACATCTTGAAACCTTAAATGTATGTATTCGATTGGTTTTTCTTCTAACGGTGTTAAATCATTTAACAGGTGCGGTGGTGACCGGGGCTATCAACTTAATTTCATTGAATCAAGTTCTGGGCTTTAATTCCGGACACTTATTGATAGTAAAATTTGAACTTCGGAGGATGAGGCTATCAACAGAAATGTATTACGCGTGTTTCTACGCAGTAGGAGCATTGTTAGTAAAAAAATGGTATTGAAACCTCAAGCCACTCCGGCAGCAGACAAAAATTCGGACAACTATTTATTCATACAGAATGAATTGAACGCGCTTAAAATTGGAGCTAAATCAGATTCCTTGCCTTCAACTCCAAATATTTATTGATCGTATTGATCGTTAGCTGCTCAGGAGTGGTGAGCACTGCCTGGATCCCATTCTGGTTCAATTCTTTCACAATTGATTTTTTATCATAACTAAATTTTTCAGCAATCGCCTTATAATAAATTTCTTTTACCGTGCCTGCTGGTTCCTCGAGCAGCGATTTCATTTCAGTGTTTTCAAAAAAGATGACCACTAATAAATGGCGGTGTGAAAGACTTTTCAGATAGGGTAATTGCCGCTCCATAGAAAAAAGACTTTCGAAGTTGGTGAAGAGCAGCAGCAGGCTTCGCTGAGTGATCTTGCTGTGGATATGAGTGTGCAATCGTGAAAAATCAGATTTGCGAAAAGCAGTTTTCTGATGATATAGAACTTCCTGAATCACGGCCATTTGGTTATTCTTTCTACTGGCTGGAAGCATGGCACCAATCTTATCCTGAAATGTGAGTAGCCCCGCTTTGTCAAATTTCTTTATGGCAATATTGGAGATGACCAGACAGGCATTGATGGCATAGTCGAGGAGACTCAGCCCATTGAAAGGCATCTGCATCACGCGGCCTTTGTCGATTAGGGAATACACTTGCTGTGACCGTTCATCTTGGTATTGGTTCACCATCAACCGCGATTTGCGTGTGGTGGCTTTCCAGTTGATCGTACGGATATCATCTCCGCTCACGTATTCTTTGATGAGTTCAAATTCCTGATTCTGACCGATTTTTCGGATTTTTTTATGCCCACCTCGGTAAGCCGGTTGTTGATGGCGAGCAGTTCATATTTTCGCATCTGCAAATACGAAGGATAGACGGGTACCATCTTGTCGTATGACCATCCACGGTTACCTGGCGCTCTTCCATTACTTCAAAAAGAGCGGCTTGTGTTTTGGCTGGAGCGCGGTTGATCTCGTCGATCAGGACGATGTTTGAAAAGATCGGCCCGGCCTTAAACTCAAACCCGGAGCTTTTCATATTGAAGACGGAGGTACCCAACACATCCGACGGCATCAGGTCCGGTGCAGTCATAGCGCCGGGGCTCCATCAATTTCACCACCAGAAACAAACCAAAGGCAAGCGACAGGTATAGCATGTATTTCCAATCCCGCTTCATTCTAATTTTTTTCTCCAGTCGTTAAAAATCAATTGAACGCGCTGGTACGTATTTTCATTCACCGTAAAATCTCCGTACCATGCGTAGTCAAAATAAAAACTCAATTCATTAAATCCTGTTTTAAGTTCCCCTTTCTGAAGTTCGTCCAGATAGTCATGATTGGTTTTGCCTGGTCGCCAGTCCAGGTGGTGCTTGTCTGCAAGCAATTTGAGTGAAAATAAAAACGTCAGGAGGAATATATTTTTGTGGGGTTTCCCAACTTGATATTTTCAAGGGTCATGTTTACGTAATGATCGCCGAGTATCAGGCGCACAAACGTATCGTCATATGCGGCTGATACGGCCCCAGGGCACCAGCGATCATGAAAATGATGAAGGCATAGAACAACGACTTGCGAGCTTCGTAGAGTACTGCCGGCAATTCGGTTTTCCAGAAGGTGATAAAACGACTGGCCTCTTCCCGCTTATTCTTATAAATCTCTAAATGTATTTTGCCGGCAAGTGCGTTCAGGTATTGGGTGGTACGACTATTTAGATATTGTGTGCGTGAGAAGGAAAGATCATCCGTAATTTGAATAAAAAGTTCTGCCAGGTGATCGGGCTGCGCGGCTTGAGGCCGGTTGACAATTTTTTCAAATGCTTCCCAGCGTGGGCGGTTTCGTTGGATGAATGCAGCTTCGCGCATGATTTAGTGCGATGATTTAGAATTATTTTAATCCGTTTTAAACCATTTTACAATTAACTGCTCTAAAGAGTAATTAAATCATTAAAAATATGAAAAACCAGAAAATATCGGGCATAAAGGCTATTATCACACTAGCGTGTTTTGTGACCATGAGTTCATTGCTATCCTCTTGCAATAAGACGACAGACCCGATTTCGGGAGAAGTTTTACAAACCGCCAACAATGATGCAGCAATGAATGTACAAACCAGTGAGGCGGAAGATATTGCCACTAACCAATTAAATGTCACAGATCCATCAGGCCGTGAAGCTGCAGGGTTGGATGATGATCGATTGTCGTGTGCGACAATCACAAGATCTCCAAATTCAGACAAAAGTGCAGGTTCAGTCACGATTGATTTTGGAACGAGCTGTACGGATTCAAAAGGTAATGTCAGGAAAGGTAAGATCATGATTTCCTGGGCGGGCGGTCGTTGGTTTAATGCTGGCTCTACGCATACGATTACGTTTAGCGGATACAGTATCAACGATGTAAAATTCAGCGATTCGGATTCCCGAGCTGTAGGTAACATCAGCACACCGTCATCTCCTCTTACGTTCACGGTGGTAGCCACTCACAACTTAACCTGGCCGGATGCGACGACCGCTTCACTCAACTTACATCATATAAGACAATGGATACGTTCTGCCAATTTCACAGATGATAAATTCATTATCAGTCAGACGCCCGGTGCGACCAGTGCTGCAAACGGTACAAACCGTCACAATAAAACGTACAGTGTACAGATCACAGTCCCTTTGGAGTTTTCCCGTGCGTGCGCGATCAGCAATAAGGTATTCAAACCTGTGAAGGGTGTCAGGGTTATAACGTTCGACACCAATAAAACAGTAACCATTGATTTTGGAACGGGCACCTGCGACAATACATTTACAGTATCTACTGCCGGCCACACCAAAACGGTCACTGCAAAAAATGACAGTTCGGGTGATTAACAAATAAGAATTCTAAGAGCCAACAAAAATAGCCTCGCTTTGCCAGGCTATTTTTGTTTCGCTTGCCGGTTTTGTCACCGAAATTCTTCTAACTTTTCTGAGCCATTGCTGCAACTTTCCTCCACACCCGAAAGACATTCCCTGAACAAACTTTTTCAATGTCACCTTCTGTATAGCCACGCTTGAGCAACACGTAGATCAAGTTCGGATATTGTGACACATCTTTTAGGCCGGTTGGAAGGCTGTCGCCAACACCGTCGTAGTCTGAACCGATACCTACATGGTCAATGCCTGCCAGTTTTACGACATGATCAATGTGATTTGCCACGGTCTCAACATCGGCATACAAAGAGGGATTGTCTTTCTTGAATTGGTCGAGAATGGGCTTAGCAAGTGAGTCAGTAATTCTTAGGTTTTTAGCAGCCAGGATTGCCTGAAGATTTTTCCTGTTTTCGTCATTTTGTTTTGCAACCGTTGAGTCCAGAAAAGTAGAACCAAAGTTGATTTGAATAACGCCGCCGTTCGCACCCAGCTTCTTAATCATGTCATCACTCATATTTCGTTTGAAGGCAGGAGTGAAGTACCGGCAAGAAGAATGTGAAGCAATGCAAGGGACTTTTGTAGTGCGCATTACCTGATAGAACGTGCTGTCATCCACATGTGAAATGTCGACCATAATTCCGACACGGTTCATCTCGGTTACTACCTCCCGGCCAAAGGGACTCAGGCCATGCCAGGTGTGGGTGGTATCATAGGAGGAATCGCAGATTTGGTTGTCCTTGCCGTGCGTAAGTGTGATATAGCGAATGCCCCGGTCGTAAAAGTAGTTAACGTTTTTAATGTCATTGCCCACGGGCGCGCCATTCTCCATTCCCATCGGTAAGGATATTTTACCTTCTTTGAAATTTTTCTCTACGTCTTCTACAGAATTGGCCAGGGCGAACTTGTCGGGAATATTCTCAGCGATGCCTCGGATCATATTGATGAGGGAATCGGCCAGGGCCTTCCCCTTGTCTGGAAGCAACTGATAGGAGGAGGGGATATATATGGACATGAACGGAGCATCGAGGCCGCCTTTTCGGGCGCGCTCATAGTCAAAGTCGCCTTCTGTAGTCTTGATGGGAATACCCATGTATTCGCGGTCCACACGAAAATTTTTGATCTTCAGCCGATAGGGCAGGTCAACGTGCCCATCGGTGATGATGTATTTATGGGCGAGCTCGTCAGCATAAGCACGAAGTTGGTCGTCGTTCATGCGTTCGACCGGCTTTTTCTCTGAACAGGAGAAAAGTAACAAAACAAGGAGGATGCAAAGCTTAGTATGGAATTTCATATTTATAAATTAGGTTACTTAAATGTTATCTACTATCTCCGTCACTTGGTTTCTTTGCTATGGAAACTAATGAGGGATTTCATAGGTTTGGGTTTACGACTGAAAGATAAAGATTTCATCTATTAATCAGCCCTTTAAAGTAGCATGAAACCATAAAATCAGGACTTGAAAAATTGAATGAAAAGGAATGCAAGTTCATGTCCGTACCACCCAAAACGTTTTTATCGACCACCCGATGGCCAGTCTGGGCGATCGCATCGTGGCGTACCTGATCGACTTAGTGATATTGGTGGTATTCCTTATCACCATGCTGGCCCTTTACCTCAACCTTCGAATGCAAATCGCTTGGGTGTGGATTGTTACGGTAGGAGCTCCTCTGCTTTTGTATCATCTTATTTTTGAAATTTTCATGAATGGCCAAAGTCCCGGCAAACGGCTCATGAATATTAAGGTAGTCCGGTTGGATGGCACACCGGCCACCGTGGGTGATTATATTCTTCGTTGGCTCTTTGCGTTTGTCGAGATACAGCTTTTTTCCGGACTCATAGCCGTCCTCTGCATTGCCATTGGAGAAAAGGGGCAACGGCTGGGCGATTTAGTGGCCGGAACAACAGTTGTAAAATTAGTCGAGCCGGCCAAGGTTACTGCATCCGAAATATTCGTTCCTCAGGAAGTCGGCTATACAACGGTATTTCCTCAAGTGGTTCAATTGACTGAAAACGATATTGAATTGGTCCGGCGGGCCCTGGAAGTGAATCGGGAGTCGGATAACTCGAAACCGGTATTGGCCATAACCGAAAAAATAAAATCACTCATGGGCATCCAAACGGATCTGCCGCCGGTGAAGTTTTTATACACTGTCATTAAGGACTTTCAGCACCTGACGTCAAAATGAAGAATGAGCTGCAAATAATCACGCTTGCTCAGTTGGCTTTACGCAACGGACAAGATAAACCGGAAGTGTGGATTGCTTTCAAAGGACAAGTCTTTGATGTCTCTCATTCTCGTCTTTGGCGTCAGGGCAAGCATTACGAACATTGGGCTGGACAGGATCTGACAGAAGAATTGAAAGATGCACCGCACACCGACGAAGTTTTTAGTAGATTTAAAGTAATTGGAAAGTTAGTGTGAAGAGTAAGACTCATTAATATGGGCATCTCTAAAAACTCCTTGTACCCTTCTCTTCCGGAGAAGGGTGACGGGTTGAGGCCATAAAAGGCAAGGTTTTTAGAGATGCCCATATTTTAAAATATAGAAAGAATAATGATCATCATTGCCGATAGTGGAAGTTCAAAAATCGACTGGCGGTTGCTTAAAACCGATGAACGTATTCTGCAAGCCAATTGTCCCGGTTTTAATCCTTATTATCAGCCAATTGAAGATTTGAAGAGAAATATTCGTGAGACGCTTGTTCCCATTGTAGCCGAGAGAGTAACGAAGATATTTTTTTATGGCACCGGTGTGTCATCTCAGAAAAATCAGGATGTGGTGCGAGGAGCTTTTCTGGAATTCTTTCCAGGATCAACCGTAGAAATAGAATGGGACTTGTTAGCCGCTGCACGAGCACTCTGTGGTCATGAGGCAGGCATTGCCTGCATTCTCGGAACAGGTTCCAACTCATGTTTGTATGATGGCAGAAAAATTACAACCCAGGTTGCCAACCTGGGTTGGATTCTGGCGGATGAAGGTTCGGGTACCAGTATCGGTAAAAAGTTTTTGATTGATTATTTGAGGAAAAAAATGCCAGACACGCTGGCCGCTCAATTCCACCAGCGTTTCCCATTCACACGGGAAGAGTTCCTGGAGAAAATTTACCAACTTGAAAAACCCAGCACTTTCCTGGCGACTTTTTCAAAATTTATTTTTCAGCACCTGAAGGAACCATATTGTTATCGGTTGGTGTATGAAAGTTTTTCGGAGTTTTATGAGAATAACGTGATGAAGTATGAAGGGTATAAAAACCAGAAAGTGCATTTTGTGGGCTCCATTGCATTTTACTATAGTGATTTGTTAAGGCAAGTTGCGAATGACAAGGGTATTGCCGTAAAGAATATCCTGGAAAGCCCGATCGCGGGATTGACGCTTTATCATCAAAGAGAGGCGCTCTCTTGAATATTGAATGAAGAATCCCGAATTTTGAAATAAATAAATTGTTTTGACGACAACGGAGACATCCTCTTACTATGATCATCTGGAAAAGATGAGTATCCATGATTTACTGGTCAATATCAATCGTGAGGATAAAACCGTGGCGCTGGCAATAGAAAAAATCATCCCTGGGATTGAGGCGCTGGTGAAGGTGATTGTTAAAAAAATGAAATTGGAAGGACGGTTATTTTATATCGGGGCGGGGACAAGCGGCCGTCTGGGAATTGTAGATGCATCGGAAATTCCGCCGACCTATGGGATGCCACACGGAAAAGTTATCGGGTTGATCGCGGGAGGTGATACTGCTATCCGGCAGGCGGTGGAACATGCAGAAGATGATCCGGTCCAAGCGTGGAAGGATCTTGAAAAGTTTTCAATCAATTCAAATGATGTCCTGATTGGCATTGCCGCATCGGGGCGTACACCGTATGTAATTGGCGGTATGAAAGACGCGCATCTTCATAAAATCACCACGGGATGCATCACGTGTAATGGAGGGACCGCCCTGGCGGCAAATGTGGACTATCCCATTGAGATAGTCGTGGGGCCGGAATTTGTGACGGGGTCTACACGAATGAAAGCAGGCACGGCACAAAAACTGGTGTTGAACATGATCTCAACCGCTGTTATGGTCCACCTGGGTCGTGTGAAGGGCAATAAAATGGTAGACATGCAGCTTACCAACAACAAACTTCTCCTCCGCGGTACACGTATGATCATGGATGAATTAGGTGTCAATGAGCAAGAGGCTGCGAAACTGCTGAAGGAGTTTGGGTCAGTGCGAAAAGCAATCACCGGTAAACGGTAATGCACGAAATTGAGCCGTATTATAACTGGCTGAAGTATTACGACTCCTCTTTCGATGAGCGCTCACCGTTCTTCGGAAAGGAGTACAACCACGACCTCTTTCAGGATACGATCTATGGTTATTATATCCACCCCGCCTGGGACTCATTTGAATCAGAAACACTTTATTTGAAGATTCTGGTTTGAAGAAATAGAGGATCACCTGGGTTGGATTGCTGCCGTTAGCTTTCCGGTATTTATCCAGGACGAGCAACGCAAGTTTGGGATCGACCACTATGTGAACATGGGCGGAACGCTGCAGATCGAACATTGGCGCACACTCCATCCGCAGCGCTTTTATGAATTAGTAAATTCTTTAATTCAAAAAAGGATAGGTTCTTGAGGAGGTAATCGGTGATCGGTAATCAGGGTAACCGGTTCGCATCGATTCGCAAATCGTTTGAATAATAAACGATTTAGGGTGAGGTAAGAAAACTCAACTGGGCACTCTCCACCGGTACATCAACAGGCACCAGAAAATTTTTTTTCGTTTTAAGTTCACGGCAAAGGACACGCGTCCTTTTCAACTTGCCCTTCGTAAACCACCGGCCATGCAGGCCGAAGATGCTTCCTTCTGGAATTTCAGAAAGAAGGGTTGCTGATTTTTGTCGTTCATCATATTGTCGGAGCGCGTGGGTAAGCTTTGTATCAGAAAAACTGGAAGCCTTCGGCTGGATCATGTGATTTTTTAGTACTTGAAGTAGGTCCGCAGGAAAAATTTCTTCTTTCATCAAGGGGGACATGAGTTGCCGAAACGTTTCCTTCCATAGCGAGCCGTGTGCTTCTGGTTTCCATCCATGGGTTTGATGCACCACCAGATGAGCAACTTCATGAACATACGTGAGCAAAAAAAGATACGGAGGGCTGTCATGGTTAATCGTGATACGGGGTGTTCTGCCCGGATGACAGGTGTAGTCACCTACTTTGGATATTCTTTTTTTTCGAAGCCTGAAATCGAAGGAGTGCTCTTGCCATAATTGAAAGCAATACGGCAGGCCGGTAGGAGGCACATGGTTTTCCAACAAGGAGTAGATGTGGACAGGATTCATTTGGACATAAAAAAAGGCTTTAGATGCTAAAGCCTTTCCCGGGAAAATCTCTTCGCCAAGAGTTTACTTCTTCTTTTTAGGCATAGCTGCAGCAATTGAGTCAGCCTTTACGGTAGAGTCTGCTTTTGCTTTTGCCTTGGCGGTCGCGGCTGCCATCTCTGCATCTGCACGGGCGATAGAATCGGCAGTAACAGTTGAGTCAGCTTTCCTTTTAGCAGCTGCTTCTTCCTTAGCCTTGTTGCCACAAGCAACAAATGCTAATGCGAAAGCCGATACCAAAATCAGTCCAAATACTTTTTTCATAGTTTACAGGTTTTAAAATTCGGACGCAAATATACAAGATAAGGCCGATTTTAAGGTATCACTCAATAAAATTTTGGTTTTTATTAAAAAACCGCCTTAAAAATTACCTAAAAACCCTTGGGAGCTTATTTTTTTCTAAAAAAGAGGCGTACAGGCACACCGGTAAAGTCAAAGTTTTCGCGAAGCCTGTTTTCCAGGAAGCGTTGATACGACTCCTGGATGTATTGGGGAAGATTACAAAAAAATGCAAACGTTGGCGTAGCGGCATTTACCTGAGTAATATATTTAATCTGAATATGCTTGCCTTTGATGGCAGGAGGTGGATAATGAACAATTTCAGGAAGTAAGGCGTCATTCAGTGCCGAAGTAGGTACCTTTTTAATCTTGTTTGCATACACTTCTACCGCTTTTTCCACGACCTGGAAGATTCGTTGCTTTTGTAGCGCAGAGGCAAAGATGATGGGCACATAGTCAATCGGGGCCAGGCTTTCGAGCATTTCCTTCCTGATCTTGTCAGCTGTTTTGCTGTCTTTCTCCATGAGATCCCACTTGTTCACCATGATCACGATGCCCTTGCCTTGTTTCTGGGCAAGGGCAATGATACTCACATCCTGTGATTCTAATCCGCGTTGGGCGTCAATCACAACAATGCACACATCGCATTCTTCCAGTGCACGAAGCGATCGCAGGACAGAATAAAATTCAATGTCTTCATGGACCTTGCTTCTTTTGCGAATACCCGCTGTATCGATTAGGATAAAATCGTTTCCAAACATTTTATAACGCGAATGAATCGCGTCGCGGGTGGTGCCGGCTTCGTCAGTTACGATGCTTCGTTCCTGACCGAGCAGTACATTCAGGAGCGACGATTTACCCACATTCGGCCGGCCGAGGATGGCAATCTTAGGAATGCCTGCATTGGGATCCTCTGCATCAACAACCTCAAAAACTTTTACCAGGTCGTCTAACAACTCACCGGTGCCGCCACCATTCTCAGCGGAGATGGGATATACTTCACCCATACCGAGCGCATAAAACTCACTCGTGAGCATCGACTTGTCGGGAGTGTCGGCTTTGTTGGCGGCGATGAAGACCGGTTTTTTTGATTTGCGAATGATGTTGGCAAATTCCTTGTCATAACCGGTGAGGCCATCCCGGCAATCGACCATGAAAATAACGGCCGTTGCTTCTCCGATGGCAAGTTCTACCTGTCTGCGTATCTGTGATTCGAATTTGTCGTCAGAACCAGTGACATAGCCGCCGGTGTCAATAACGGTAAAAAACTTGCCGATCCACTCTGCGTAGCCATAGTGACGGTCACGCGTAACGCCCGGCATGTCGTCCATGATGGCATCGCGTCGTTCAACCAGCCGGTTGAAAAAGGTTGACTTGCCCACATTGGGCCTTCCTACGATCGCTATGATATTGGCCATCTAACACTAAAAGTTTGCAAAGGTAGTCTAAAGTCCATGAATTGGATTCGTTAATTTATCAGGATTTTAAAACGACCCTGAAACCTCCATTGACATAAGGCTTTCAGCAAGCTCGCACGAGTAAGACCAACGCGTGTCAACTATGAAAACGGTTTTGTTATTTTTTCGCCGCTAACTTTTCTATTTCTGTTTTACCATTTTTGATTCTTCCCAATTATCGCTTTACACGCAGGTGAACTTTCCAGGCCGCCATAGCGTGTGGGCGGGGTTAATTTTGTTAGGAATTTCGTTGTTAAGTGTATCAGAATTTCTACTTATCAATCCAAATCATTTAACTTTAAACAACAAAAGACTTAGTGAAAATGAGCGACAAACCTTTGAATCAAAAACTATGGCCCCTTTTGGTAAGCCTGGGAAGTGCCGGGGTGATGATACTTGCTTTTTTTATCCCTTCCATACAAGACCAATGGGACCGCTACCAAGCTAGAAATGTAATTGAACGCTATGAGGAATTGGGCAATGAATTCTTTGAAGAAGAAAGATATGAAATGGCTGAAAAGTCGTATGCAAAAGCCTTTGAACTTTCGGAGCAAAAGCGAATCGACATAGAAATGAAGCGGTTGAACGCCAGGATTAATAGCATCCATACCGACCCAGACTGGGGAGCCAGGTCACCCGAAGGTATCGAGGATATCGATTTTCAAATGTTACTTCACATGCAAAAGGGGAAGGAGCATAAGAATAACCGTGTCTCCACCCTAACGAGCTATGGTGTGTTCCTCGCCAGCCTGAATAGGACCAAAGAAGCAGAGGAGGCTTTTAAAGAGGCCATTCAACTTGACTCCACCGATGCACTGACTTTAACTAATTTAGGAAATTTGTTCGATCAACAAGGCAAGAAAAATGAGGCTGAACAAGCTTATGTAAAGGCAATTTCGTTGGACCCATCCAACGCAGAAGCGCATTACAACTTAGCATTGCTCTATTTAGAACTTGGATTGGAAGAAAAAGCGAGGATTGAATTTGATAAAGCAGCCGAACTAAAACCACACCTTTCCATGCCCACAAAAAAAACAATTCAGTAATAAACATAAAGAAAAGACATGGCTGACAAAGGTTATACGAAAAGTGAAATTTGGAAAAATATCTTTGGCATCATTGTTCCATATAAAAAAAGATTCCTTCTAGTTGTTTTCATAAGCCTGCTAAGCACAGGGGCTAACTTAATAGAGCCGTTAATCTACCGGGAGGCCATCAACGATGTAGCCGGCCTTTTCGTGCAAAAAGCCAAAGATGATACACGCCAGGCAATGGGTTCTGATTCTGTCAGCACAGCAAACGATTCAACTTTAATTGAAGACAAGAATGTCTTAGAGGACGGAGAAAAAGAAGCCCACCAAAAGGACCATGTTGCTTCGCGCACACCTGAGCAGGCAATCCAAACGTTGCTGTGGGCGGTAGGCTTGATTTTTTTGGTGAACATAGCAGGCCATATTTTAGTGCTGATTGGGGCAAACATGAATGTGAAATTAGCCTGCAATATCGAGCAGGGCTTTATCCAAAACACCTTTGCCCATGTGCTAAAACAACCTCTTACTTTTTTCAGTAAGCGATCAAGTGCCGGGCTCTCCAAACAAATAAACCAGTCGGAAGAAGTCTCAGCCGTGGTTAACGGTTTTTCGGAGCAAATCCTTCCCGAAATCATCAGTCTAACGGGGATTTTGATTATCATGTTTTCTCAAAACGTTACGCTGTCACTCATTGCACTCATCGTAATTCCATTTTACCTGATGATTGCCTGGCGTTCAGCCACAAAATTGGAAACAGGTCTTGCCGCTTACTATGAACGATGGGAAGAAGTTTCGGCACGTATGCAAGATGCGCTTGGTGGAATCAAAACAGTAAAACTTTCTGGTGCCGAACAACGCGAAGTAGGTGAATTTAAAAAAATATCCAACGAGGCCTATGTGGATTACATCAAGCGGAATAAGCTTTCAAACAAATATGTATTTTGGGAAAATGCGTTGACCAATATCTCCAGTGCTTTGGTGCTGGGGTATGGCGGCTACTTGACATTGGAAAGACAACTTACACCTGGTGATGTGGTCATGTTTGTGGCCTACCTTGACCGGCTCTACACCCCCATCGATGCGCTGGCAAGCCTATGGGTCAATCTCCAGCAAAACGTAGCCTCGTTGGCCCGGGCATTCAAACTATTGAAAAATAATAAAGAAGAAGAAAAAGGAAAAGAGCTATCCATTGGTAAGGGCTTGGTTGAGTTTGACAACGTGCGCTTTGGCTACACGGCGGACAAGGAAGTGCTCAAAGGAATTTCGTTTTCGCTTGAGCCAGGTAAGGTCACCGCGTTGGTTGGCACTTCTGGTGCGGGCAAAACTACCACGGTGGATTTGTTAATGAAACTTTACGAACCCAACAGCGGTGAAATACGAATTGATGGCAAAAAACTAGCAGAGGCCGATGCCGCCTCGATCCGAAGCCAGGTAGGCATGGTAGCTGCCGACGGCGCCATTTTTCGCGGGACGTTGGCAGACAACATTCGATATAAAAGGCCGACTGCCACCGATGAAGAAGTATTGGCAGCCGCCCACGCAGCGGGTATGCACAACACGTTGCAGCGATTACCCGATGGACTGAAAACCCTTGTGGGTGAAAGCGGGTTTGGTCTTTCCGTGGGCGAACGGCAACGGATTCAAATTGCCCGCGTACTGGTAGCGAAACCAAAAATCCTGGTATTGGACGAAGCCACTGCTAACCTCGATTATGCCACGGAAGCCGAAGTAAAGAAAACAGTTGATGAAATACGAAAGAACAGCACCGTTATCGTGATCGCCCACCGTTATTCTATGATAAAGGATGCAGATCTGGTACTTGTATTATCCGATGGACAGGTGGTAGAAAAAGGAACCCCCGAAGAATTAATAGCCAAAGGTGGTTGGTTCGCCGGCTTTGCACACGCTGCCGATAAGGTTGGCCAGGATGATGTTGAAGAAAATGAGGAGGACGAGGAAGAAGAAGTTGACGAGGAAACTAAAGAATAATAGTGGCCGCCTTTGGATTCACTCAAAGTGAACAATGGATCAGAAACAATCAATAGCCCCACTTCTTCATGATGTCATAATCCTCTTTCATGCATTCAACGGGTCCTTTGCCCTGATAGGATTCCTGCTCGATGATAAAATGAATGGTCCCGGATGTACGTCCCAGGTCTGTCACTTCTTTCACACCGACAATACCTGCACCCAGGATGGTACTTTCATATTTCTCCTTGCCTTCCTTGCTGAGGATCTCATCCTTCACGTGCATGGATTCAAATCTTCCCGGATATTGTTTAACAATATCCATTGCCTTGGCTCCACCATTGTACAAATTGCCGATGTCCAATTGCTGCATGACCAGTGACGGATCGGTGTTCTTCAGGATAATGTCATAGACCGTCATGTTATTCAGCCGCTGGCTAAATTCAAAATCGTGATTGTGATAACCGAATTTCATCCCAGACTTTTTGCACAACTCGCCTGATTTATTAAAGACCTCCATGTACCGGATGCAATCATCATATGTTTTGCGCAAACTTTCATCCAGCCACGGGCTGATGACAAATTGTTGACCCACCGCGGCCGCATCTTCCACGGTATATTTCCAGGCATCGGTAAAAGCTTTTTTCTCAGCATCCCAATGCTGTTTGCCCATCACGGTATGACCGCTTGGCATCCTCATGCCCAGATCATCCAGTATTTTTTTAAATTCTGAAGCTGACCATCCGTAGAATTTGCGATTTACATAATTGGCATGCTCGACGTTTTTGTACCCGATGGCCGCCAATTGCTTCAAGGTACCGAGGGGGTCACTTTTCATGAGGTCCCGCACGCAATAAAGTTGCAGTCCCAATACTTCATTTCCTTTTGCTTCGGCAAAAAGTGAATGACTGAACGCTGCTGTGCCCGCCAATGCGAAGGCACTTTGTTTTAAGAAACCTCTTCGTGAAGTACTCATGCTGTTTAATGTTTATTCAGGAAGACGAATATAGTAAAAAGGTTTTTGAAAAAAGATAGTCCGAGACCAGCCGGAACTCAGCCCAAAAGAATACCTAAAGAAGGACAAAGAAATATATTCGTTAGGAAATTGATTACACCCCCTGGCCATTTGGCCAATCTTTCCGGGTCTGTACTGTCGCCCGGAAAAGTATGGCCCCTTTTATCCAGAAACTTTGCAGTGGGACTTTTTCTTCTGCTTGTCCGATTAGGATAATTTTTGAGAACCCACGGGTGTAATTGAGTGTCGGTTTCTGCAATTTATCAGTGCTAAACAAAACGCCAATTCAATTGGGTTTTTGTTGTCATCTCTAAATCTTTAATTAAGATTCTTAAATCTTCGTTCTTTAACGAGTCATTTGCTTCCTTATATTTGACTAATGCCTTCCCTCATCCCCAATTAAGAATGCAATATTTTTATTTCCCACAGCCCCCGCCACGTTGGTGTTCAGTGGGCTTGCGCGGCGGCGGACACCAACGCGACTTCGCACGTCAGCAGCACGCACCTTTTCGCTTGCCCTGTGCCACTGCTCAACCCAACCCCCTACCCTTCAATATGCGAAAAAAAATCCCAATCCTTCTCGTTGCAAAGGTAAAATCGCGCACTTGAATACTTGTATTCTTCCGGGTACTTGCAAAGTCCAGCTTTTACTGGATTACTGTGAATATAGTTAAGTTTCTGTTTGAGGACCGAAGGTGACCACAACGGTATGCTTAGGGATTTTCTCATCCACACCTGGTACTTTCTGTCTAGCTTGTTAACCAGCATGTCGGCTAATAAAGGTGAGTCCGCGTTCGTAAGATTTCTTAAGATCATTTGGGCCATTGACGGGAAGTCACCGTTGTATAATCGGCGTATCGTTTGACAAATTTCATATCGCCAAACTCGAGAAAATCATGCGGCAATAAAATCCTGCTTTCCAGACAGACTTAAAGTTTGCATTAAGTTCGCGGCGCGCGTTGGTGTCGCCCGCGCGCTGCCAACTGAACACCAACACGAGGCAGGGATAGCGGGAGCTGTTGTAAAACAGTTGCAACTGAAACTCCTGTCAGTGCCAAAGAGTGCTGCTTCTAAGACCACTATTGAGGTTCATAAGCTGCTTCTCCAGGGTAATTATTTTTGGGATAGAGGAGGAGTGGAAAATTATAATAAAGCAGATGAGTTTTACAACCAGGCTTTAGCCAATGACTCCGGTAATGCGCGGATTTGGGCTGCAATGACAAAAGTGAAAATTACCCGTGCTGTAAGCTCCTATAAAGATTACCATGTGAATTTTAACAAAGCCAAGGAATACGCGGCTCGTGCTATTTTACTGGATAGCCAATTGCCCGAAGCCCATCGGGTAATGGGTGTAATAATGATGTTCTATGACTTTGATTGGCAGGGAGCAGAAAGAGAGTATGGCCGGGCTCTGGAATTGGAACCCGGTAACTCGGATACGTATAGAAATTTGGCTCAACTGGAAAACATTCTTGGAAGGTACGAGGCAGCTGTTGTTCATTTCGAGAAGGCGCTTGAATTAAATCCCCTTAACTGGTTAACCATTAGCAACCTTGCAAACACTCTTCATTTGATGTCCAAGCATGAGGAGGCGATCCGCATATTCAAAAATGGAATGGAATTGAATCCACAAGGTGCTTATCAAGGTTTAGCGTATGCCTATTTGGTGTCGAACAAGCCCCGGCAAACACTTGAACAATTAGAGACAATCCCAAATGGTTCCTATAAAACTTATCTTTCTGCAATGGCCTATCACGAACTCGGGCGTAGGAAGGAAGCTAAGGAAGCTTTTGACAAGGTGCTTCTTGAATATAAAAATGGAAGTTATCGAATAGCCCAGATTTATGCGTTCATGAACCAGAAAGACAAGGCCTTTCGTTGGCTCGAGAAAGCTTATTCAGAAAAATATTTTATGTGGGTGTTAAAGACGGATTATCTACTTACTAATCTGCGAGGCGACCCTCGCTACATAGATTTATTGAGAAGAATGAATTTGCCTTTAAATTAACGTCTTCTCAAAGTCTGCTATAGTTTCCAATCTACTTTTGTAAGTAGCTTAATGATCCAATACGTTCAGTAAAAAGTCAGTCGCCGAAGCGATGTCACACCTCATCCGTTTTTTCTTTGTACCGAATGAGCTTTAACACCGGTCTAACACCTTTTTCAAAACCGCGCATCTATTTTTGAGGCTCGTCCAGGTTTATCAAAGATCAAAGTTTAATAGTAAGTTCTAAATGTCCACCAAGTCCTAGATCTTACAGGGAGATCTCCTGATGTGGAGAACATTGAGGAGAAGTCAGGCGCCTACGCTAAAGCTTCAGCGCCAGCGTGCAGAGGTCATAGTAATTGGAAGCAACGAGCTCCGCGAAACGCGGGGAGGACTCACAACCTATGAAGTGGCATTCAATTCAACAATGCAGCAACCTTTTCCTTCAACATTTTTCTTTCGGTTTTGGATTGAGTTAAGCGGATGGCTGTTTCAAAATTCTTTTTTGCTTCTACTGAATTATTCAGCCGTGAGTTGATTTCTCCAAGCAAACTGTGATAGAGATAATAGGTTTCCATTTTATTTTTTTCAGAAATGCCTTTCAAAAATTGCAATGCTTCTGCTGCTCCATTAACCTGCATCAATACAACTGCTTTGTTCAATTCGGTAATTGGAGAGGGAGATATTTTACAAAGCCAGTCATACAATTCTAAAATTCGTTTCCAGTTTGTTTTGCCAAAACTTTCTGCTGTGCAATGTTCAAATGCAATGGCGGCTTCCAAATGATAGTTGCTTATGGAATTACCAAAGGCAGCTTTGTCCATGTATTCGTTTCCCTTTGCAATCAAATTATAATTCCATTTTCTTCTGTCCTGATTCGCAAGCAAAATAATTTCCCCTTCAGTAGTCAAACGGCTGTCGCTTCTTGACGAATGAAAATACATCAGTGCCATCAACGCAAAAGTTTCTGGCAGTTGTGTGTCTTTATTTTCTGTTAGTAGTTTGCAAAGCAAGATGGCTTCATCAATCAAATCTTTGCGAATGAGTTCGTTGGAATGAGTTGAATTATAGCCTTCATTAAACAAAAGATAAATTGAATTCAACACAGCACTATTTCTGTTTTTAATTTCAGAAGCAGAAGGGATTTCCATTTTGATTTTATGCTGACGAAAAAATTCTCTCGTTCGGTAAAGTCGTTTTGAAACGGTGTCTTCTGAAGTGAGAAATGATTTTGCAATTTCTGCGGTGCTGAAACCACAAAGTGTTTTTAAGATTAGAGTGATTTGATTCTCTTCTGAAATTTCAGGATGACAACAAGCGAACATCATCCGTAACATATCATCGGCAATCAATTCTTCTTTCCAAAGGTTTTCCATCGTAGTTGCTAAGGTATATTCAGATTTGAGCAATGCTCTTTCGCTATCGCTAAAATCATATTGAACTGAGTGTTTGTTTTTGCGAATAACATCAATGGCTTTATTTTTTGCAACGCGAAAAAGCCATGCAGAAGGATTATCAGGAATTCCTTTGAATGCCCACACTTGCAAAGCATCCATAAAAGTTTGCTGCACCACATCTTCGGCAGTCCCTAAATTTTCTGTGCCAAATATTTTCGTTAAAACGGAAACCATCTTTCCGGATTCATGACGGAAAAGATGGTCGCTTAGTTGGTGAACATTGTATGTAGAATTTTTATCCTGCATGATTGAAAATCAAAAATTTGCTACGAAAGCAAACATTACAAATTACTTCTTTTAAAGAATAAGTATGGAGCACAAAGATGCTTAAAACAAAAACCATCTTCTCCATTTTTAAATTGAAGAAGATGGTTTATGTTTTTTTTCAGCAATGCTTATCACTTCGGCATATCCACCTTTTTAAGCTGACGGATTTCTACTTTTCCATCATGCTCTAAAATCGGGCAACCTTTTGAAATTTCTGTTGCTTCATCCAACGAAGATGCTTTCACAATCAAGTAACCGCCAACGGTTTCTTTCGCCTCCATAAACGGACCGTCAATTACCATTTTGTTTTTTCCGTTTACTTGTTTGCCTGCCACTTCAAGCGGTTCACCGCCATCAAGGATTTGTTTTTCAGCAAGCCCTTTCATCCATGCTCCCCATTTTTGCATGTGTGCCTGCAACAATTCAGGTGACTGTTGTGCACTTACAGCATCACCGCCTCTGAAAATATATAGATACCTTTCCATATTGTTTTTGTTTTTAGATTTTAATTATTTGTTTGAATGAAGACCAATTAAATTACCTTCTGTGTCAGTAAAAAATGCCATGAAACCATTTTCTCCAATAGCTGTTTTCGGCATCTTGATTTTGCCTCCGGCTTTTTCAACTTTTGAAAGTGCTTTCTTTAAATCAGGATTTCCGTTCAGATAAATCTTAACGCCATCCTTACCCGGCTTGTGCATTTTACTTTCGCAAATGCCTCCTGAAGCTTTTCCGCTGCCAGCTTTCCAAGGGAAGAATGCCATTTTCATTCTCATCATTTCTATTACTTCCATCTTGATTCCGAATATTGCTTCGTAGAATTTTTTTGCACGGTTGATATCTTCCACTGAGATTTCAAACCAGTTGATTGAATTTTCTTTTGCTGTCATTTTGATTTTTTTTATTGTTTATTATGAATTGATTTTACATTCCTGGTATTGGCATGGATTCATGAACTTCAATAGAGCATTCAGCATTATAAGCTAAGTGTGGATGCCCTTGCAAAAGTGAAATTGCTTCCTTCATATCATTTGCCTGAAGAACAGAATATCCCGAAACTTGTTTGTTGCTGGCAGAACTACCGGCAGCAGTAAGAGATTGGCCATTTGCAAGCTGAGAACCCATATCCACTAATTTGTCGCCACATTTTTTAGCCCATGTCATCCAGGCTTCCATTCCTTTTGCTTGTTGCTCAGGAGTCATTTCATTAGTATGCATACCTGCTTCTCCAGGTGCATGATAGATTACGATAAATTTTTTCATTTTGTTTTTGTTTTTAATTGTTTGTGAATATTTGAATTATACTCTAATGACGAACTCACTTTTGAAATTTGGACATGAAGTTGTAATTTTTTTGTTGGCGAAAACACTCTTTTATTTTTTTTGGGTAGGTTTTTTCGTGTGTGGCAAAAAAATGAAAGTGTGTTTTGTGGTGCGCCCAGTATGGCGTGTTAGATATTCCAGACGGGAATATGAATAGATTATCCAGAGGGTGCAAGACCCGTATGTGCACAGCATCGATGGGCATTAGTAAGCTGCAAAGCCTGCACCGCTTTTTTGCGGGGGTGGTTTGTCGTGAGGCAAGCACTGAAGAAAGCAGGACTACAAAGATCTCCTGATGTGGAGAACATTGAGGAGAAGTCAGGCGCCTACGCTAAGGCTTCAGCGCCTCTTCAGCCCTTACTTGGGCAATATAATATGCGGTACTGAAATCAAAAAAGGCTTCAAAGTTACCTTCGAAGCCTTTCATTCAAACTATTTAACAGATCAGGATTTAGGTACTTTCTTCTTATAAGTTGTCACCCTCTTATCATTAATAACACCTTTCCAATTAAGACCGAAACCAAAATCATATGCATTCCCTTCTGTATCAACATGTACTTTCATATCGTGCGGAACGTCTTCCAATTGTCGCTCAACTATATCCATATCGGCAGGCATTTGAACCGGAAGCAAAGCGGAAGGCTGAGCACCGCCTGACAGCACATCCATCACGGCTTGATCCATCACCCCAAACCCATATAAAATTCCATCTACTTGTTTTTCGAACTCTGCAAATACCATTGGTTTATTTCCCTGAACAACCACCACGACGGGCTTTCCTTTCATAGCTACTTTTGTATCCAGTATTGACTTTAGATCGCTAAAGTTGGAAGCCGTTATTTCTTTTCCTTTATAAGATCGGTTCGTAATCGTGGGGTCAATGACCGGGTCGCCTGCCGCAATACTTCTTTCCCGGGCAGCAGCTGCCACGTAAGGGCCGTATTGAAGTGAAATCGGAACATAACCATTGCCTCCCTTTTCCCGATCTTCTTTACTGTAACCCGTCATGCCTTCAGGACTTTTGACAAAGACAATTGCCAGGTCAGCCTGAGCGGGGTCTTCTGTTACATTAAAGTATTTTTTTGAGATATCAAGGCTCACTGGGTATTCAATGCGCTCAGGTGTTACGTTACCAAAGAAGTCCCTGGCGGCTGGAATTACACGCTTAGGAATGTAAACCGTTTTGCTTTTTTTAAGGGGTAGGATTTTGCCTTTGTTCTTTAAGAGAATCAAAGACTTCAACTGTGCTTCATAACCAGCTGTCATATATTCCGAATTTCCAACAACACTCTTGGAGACCCGAGGATCTAAATAAGGATTTTCGAAAAGGCCGACACGAAAAATATTTTTCAACAATCGAACCGCGGACTCTTCCATTCGCTTTCGCATAGATTGTTCACCGTGCTCATTAACACCAATCTGATACGCCTCCAGCACAGGACCGGCAACATTGTTCCCGCCAAACTGATCGACACCTGCCATAATAACTTTGTAGTGTCGCTGTGCAATGGTTTGAGCTTCTACTCCCCATGATTTCCCTGCAAAAATATCCGGGGTCTTTCCCTCATCACCTGTTATCCGCCAATCGGTACATACTACTCCATCATATCCATATTTCTTCCTTAACAGATCCGTAATAATATATTTCGAAAAGCCATTACCCACATTTTCGTTATACTTAGTATCCTGATTGTAAGAGATAGTATAGTACGGCATAACAGCAGAAGCCATTTTGGTTTTTCCTGTTAAATTGAAAGCACCTTTTAGAAAAGGTATCAGGTGAGTATTAAAATTATTACCAGGATAAACTGCAAATTTTCCATAAGCGTAATGGCCATCTCGTCCACCTTCTTCAGGGCCACCACTGGGCCAGTGTTTTACCATAGCATTCACACTGTGGTATCCCCAACCATCCCTTATTTCAGAACCGTCGGAAGAAGTTTGAAATCCGTCCACATACGCTCTCGCCATATCTGCCGATAAAGTTGGGTCTTCTCCGAAAGTACCGTTGATTCTGTTCCACCTCGGCTCGGTGCCAAGATCAATTTGCGGAGAAAGGGCAGTAGCAATTCCTAACGCCCGATATTCTTTTCCTGCGATTGACCCAAATTTTTGCACGAGCGAAGGATCAAAGGTTGCAGCAAGACCCAGTGATTGAGGCCACATTGAAATTTTTCCCCCACTACCGGCATTATACTCTGTACTGGCATCAACACCGTTGCGTGGGTCTGAACTTGTATTGACTGGAATTCCCAGCCCAAGGCCTTCAACCAGCGCTTGTGCATTATTATTCCATCGTGCTGCCACTTCTGGACTTTCCACCGTAGTGATTAGCACATGCCGAAGATTGTCATTTGTTAAGAAATTTTTCTGCTGATCAGAGAGGTCGGAAGAAATAGCACCGCTTTCACCTAAAGCCGTTCCATTATAGGTACCACTTCCAAATCCTCCTGGTCTTGCCGGAATGGATTGATGTCCGCTATAAAGCATCAATCCTGCTATTTGCTCCACAGACATTTTTGAAGCAAGATCTTTTGCGCGTTCATCTACTGGCAATCGCCAGTCTTCATATTTATCAAGACTTCCATTTTTATTCAAATCCTTAAAAGCCAAACCATCGACTGTCAATATTTCAATTGCAGATGCAGGCGAACGGCCTATGGTTTGTCCCTTTGGATTTGTGATGATTGAAAAGTTTTCACTTTTCTTCTCAGTCCATTGTTGACCAAATGTCGCTAAGGCCAACAGAAAACAGGATAAGGTAAATAGTGATTTCAATGTGGATTGGATTGAGGGCATCTCTAAAAACTCCTTGTACCCTTCTCTTCCGGAGAAGGGTAACGGGTTGAGGCCATAAAAGACAAGGTTTTTAGAGATGCCCTTGTTTAAATTCATTATGTTGTGATTACGCAATATTATCAATTTCAATCACTCGCACAACTTGATTTAGACTGTTCAGAGGAAATCCCCGACTAACTGGTGCGGGTGGGTAATAAGCGCTTTGGCAGGAGTAAACCATCCCCAACCTAATCCCACCATCAAATGAGCTGGAAATAAAACTGTGTTCTCCCATCTGGCCAATAATGTGGGTGATCCATTGTGTTTGTGGCAGGTTTTCATAGCCTGAAGAAAATTCAGGAGCATCATTTGCTTACCTGATATAATACGTATTTTTAGGTTTCTCCTTAAAGTCGGGCCATGAGCAAACAAAATCAGCCTGCTTGCGCGCAAAAAATTTTGTGAAAAAAATCAACCAAAGCGCCTTTCCCCCTTACGATCCAAATGAACCGTGTTAACATATCCTTTCAAGAAAATGAAAAAAATATTTATCCTATCGGTATTGTCACTCTTGTTGAGAGTGAATGCTGCCGCGCAGAGTAATAATCTCTTTTCGGTTCAAACCAAGATCATCAACGGTACCATTGAAGGCAACTATAACACCAAGACAGGTGTTCAGACGTACTTCGGGGTTCCTTTCGCCAAGCCACCCATCGGGATTCTTCGATGGAAAGCCCCTCAGCCGGTTGAGAATTGGAAGGATGTTAAAGAAACCAAGCGCTTTAGCTACAGACCAATACAAGGGATTGTTTTTGGCGACATGAATTCACGATCAAACGGACTTAGTGAAGATTGTCTTTATCTCAACATATGGACACCGGCTACCCGGAATTCCAAAGACCTGCCTGTGCTGCTATATTACTTCGGAGGAGGAAATGTTGCCGGCGATGGTTCCGAACCCCGTTATGATGGCGAGAGCATGGCTAAAAAAGGAATTGTTGTTATAACCTGTAATTACCGGCTTAACATCTTTGGTTTCATGGCTCATCCGGAACTAAGTGCTGAATCGCCTTATAAAGCGTCCGGTAATTATGGTCTGTTGGATCAATCAGCAGCCTTAAAATGGGTTTATGATAACATTGCCGCTTTTGGCGGCAATCCTAAAAAAATAACCATTGCTGGCGAGTCTGCCGGATCTTCTGGCGTAAGCTATCAAATGTCTTCGCCGCTCAGCAGAAACCTCCTGGCTGGGGCAATTGGTGAAAGTGGTTCCGGAATGAATTTAAGGAATGCACCCGCATCGTTGGCGGAAGCAGAGAAAACAGGTGCTGATTTCGTGAAGAATGCCGGCTACACAAGCATTGCCCAGATGAGAGCATTAAGTACAAAAGAGGTGTATGAACTATACAATGAATCCAAAGGACTTAGATTCCCAATTGTCCTGGACAACTATTTCCTGCCCAAACCAATGAGTGCTATTTTCAATTCAAGAGAACAGGCGCAAGTACCGCTGTTGGCAGGATGGAATTCGGCAGAGGTTGACGGTGCTGCATTTATGAACGGGCAGGCGTACACAAAAGAAAACTTTGCCGATAGGGTAAAGAAGGAGTACCCAAATGATTTTGATGAGGTCTTAAAGTTATATCCTTCAGACACGGAAAAGGAAATAGAAATTTCAGCTACCGCACTGGCCTCTGACCGGTTCATTGCGTATAGCACCTGGAAATGGTTTGAGATGCATAGAAAAAACAGCACGCAACCTGTCTATCGTTACCTGTATAGCAAATTACGCCCTCCGTTGGTTGATAACTCCCTGGCCTCCGGACTGGCGGGAGGCACTGTAAAGAAAGATCCAAACGCTGCCAAACACAATGAGCCGATTGGCGCCCCTCATGCATGCGAGATTGAATATTGCATGGGCAACTTAAACTTAGTAAAAGAGTATGCCTGGACGGCGGAAGATTTCAAAGTCTCTGATACCATGCTAAACTATTTTGCCAATTTCATTAAAACCGGAAATCCAAATGATGGCATACTGCCTGAATGGACTGCCGCTAAAGCCGGCGACGTCAATGCCCCTGTAATGATTATTAATACTGAATCAAAAACAATCAATGCCGACGATATACGCTATCGCTTTTTAGACAGGGGACTCATCAAGAATTAAACCTGGCGCAAAACCAATTTTCAAATGCTTCTGGCCGTCGGCGGGCAGACGTTACGGCAGCTCAAGAGAATCCGGTCAAGTATCTGAAGACTGATTGATTTGATTAATCCGTCACATCATATACGGCCGTAGGTTTCAGCCTGTCTTTTAAAACAACCTCACCTATTTTTTTACAGTTGAAAGATTCTTTCACCTTTTGATAAGACGATTCGTTGATCAGTATTTGTCCGGCCTCGGCGGCATTTTGTAAACGCTGTGTGGTATTGACTACCTCGCCAATAACGATATAGTCCAGCCGTTTAAGATTAGTAGACCCGATGTTGCCGGAGATCATCATGCCGCTGTTAATTCCAATAGCGTTTTGGCAAATAGGATTTGCCATCCATTTGATCGGGAAGTGCATCCACCTTTTTCCGCAAGGCGTTAAATGGCCGTGTAACAACGTTTTTATGGGGAGATTCTGGACGAAATTTTTTCCGTTTGCCCTTTGGCAAAAAATGAACCGGGCTATTCAGGGAACCCTATCTTTTTTACGAGGCTCTTGTAGCGCGGGTCGCTTCTCAGCGAGAACAGTATGGGACCTGATTTAATATTGGCGAGGATGGTCAACCGCAACTGATAGCATTTCTCAAGCCATTCAAAAGCCAGGTCCTTATTCCCGGTGAAGGCATAGGCTTTATTTTGATGGACTTCGTAAAATGTTCAATTGCCTGGCTGTATGATGGCATCGGCATCATGATCATTGCTCATGATATAAATAATATTGGTTTTTTGTTGGGCGAAAGAGCACGGGTGCGAGTCTTCCATAAAAGCCTGCCTCGTGTTGGTGTTCGCGGCGGACTTGGGCGCGGCAACACCAACGCGCACACGGCTCGTAATAGCCACACCGATTCCAGGAAGCCATACGTATTTCATACGTTGTATGATGATACAAATATCCGAGTACACGGTTTTACATTTGTAATGGGAAAGATTTGGCTTTCCTGGCGTAAGGTGATGGGTGAAGAGTGATCAGGTGATCAGACGATTCATTTTGGTTTGACCACCCCCGCCACATCCGTGATCGTATGCAGTAGCGTTGGTGTCGTCGCGCCGTGCAAGCCCACTGAACACCAACCACGGGGCGGGGCGACACTGGCGCCGGATGAAATAAAAAACAGGAGGCACCTCCTTGAAGCAGCCTCCTGTTTTAAAAAAACGTATTCTTAGTTGCCGCCAAAAATATAAGCAGCGCGCAGACCGAAGTAGTTGAAGTCTGAAACTAAGTTAAAGCGGCCCGTGAAATCCCAATTCCCCATGCGATAACCAACGCCGGGAGCCAGTCCGAATCTGGTAGTGCTGGCAGAAGCAAACGTGACTCCGTTTCCATTACCGGAATTGGGGTATGCCACGCTGTAGTTGATGAAACTCAATCCTATGTCCGCGGTTCCGTAAAAACCGTTTTTAGCCTCATTAAAATAATATTTGATGCCTCCTACTAATGGAACTAAGGACACATTGCCAAAGGTGCCTCCCAAAAAAGCTTTCCCGCTAAACGAAAGAAATCCTGCTGAGGCCGTCCAGTTCAATTTATCTTTTATGCTCGCCTCATATCTTCCGGAAACGCCAAAGCCTGCGCCGGCTACATTTGAAAAGTTGCCCATCGGAATCCCTACTTCAACTCCGGCAGAAAATTGCGCCGTAGCATTCGATCCGGAAAGGAATAAAAGGGCTCCAATGACAAGTGGGTAAATTTGTTTCGTTTTCATAATTTTCAAAGTTAATTAAAAAAAATTGCCGATCATCATTCTCATAGTTTGCCTGAAAGAATCAATACAATTAAAGGTATCTCTAATAACTCGTTTTAAAATATTATTTATTTACTTGAATAATGTTTATGAAAAACTCTCTTGAATTTGCTCTATTCAACCTCTTTCGCAGAGGTTTTTGCCTCGGAGGAGGCATCCTTCTCTCCGATTGGAGCCACTACGCCCTTGACAGACATATCTTGAGTTGTGTTAAGCGAAATAAATTATAGGTTATGTTCATTAACCCTATGGCAACCTTGGCCCGCACCAGACTTCGGCAATGGAGGTAAACACCCATCTGGCCCATCTGGCGCAAGTGTTCCGCAGGGACACTTGTGACCTCTCCTGTTGGCAGTCTCCAGACTGCCGAAGCTTTACATTAGCAAAACATCCAATAGTATCTCAGGCCTGAAGTGAATTTCTTGAAAAGACAAACCGACCGGAAATAAGACTATTTTCCTGATGAGTATCTGAAGCGTAAGTCTAAAGACTTAAAGCATGGTGGGTCCAAGTCTCTCAGCCCGCCAATCCCCGCGCAAGACTCATATCTTTCGAAAAGGTAATCAAATCTGTAATTTGATTTACTGAAGCAGCCAAGGTACCTCTGCGCAAGACAAAGTAAGTTGCAAAGCTATACTGTGTTCAAGAAATATCCTTGGCTGTTTCCATTGCT
>JANXYC010000163.1 GCA_025350305.1 Cyclobacteriaceae bacterium
CAATCTGCCAGCAACAAGGCCAAGGCTAGTGCAAATAGAGCCAAAACTGGTCTTGCCATAAAATGAATGTACGTAAAACCGGCAAAAAATAAAAGAGGCCCTGATCAGCGGTTTTAAAAGGGGTGCATAACAATTGTTTCCGGTTTTTGCTCCCCATAAATAGTAATTTAGTCCAAGGGAAACAGCTTTTCCCTGTCCCAATTTATGTTATCCCGTATTCTTAGGATCGTTTCTCTTTTAGTTCTTTATAAATCTCCTTCCTGGGCACAACCTGTAAACCTGCCTGGCTGGCAAGAGGGTTATCTGGATATTCATCATATCAGTACAGGGTCTGGCAATGCAGCATTTTTCATTTTTCCGGACGGCACGACGCTGCTGTTTGATGCGGGGGATGTGGATAGAGCTGCACGATTAAAGTATCCCAATCCACTTAAAGTATCACCCCGTTTACCCAATGATTCCATCAGCGCGGCTCAGTGTATAACCACTTATATCCGGCAAGTCCTTCCAGCGATCTCCCATATTGACTATGGGGTAATTTCCCACTTCCACTCCGACCACTTTGGCAGCGCCGGGTCCCAATCTAAACTGTCTGAGAAAGGAAATTATCGTTTGTCTGGAATAACGGAAGTGAACGAAATAATTCTCATTAAAAAAATGATTGACAGAGCTTATCCTTCTTATCAATTTCCGCTGCATTTAAGCACACACATTCAAGACAAAGAACCCTTTTCCCATTATTTAAAATTTATTTATTCCCAAATCGCCACTCATCGATTATCCGTGGAGTCATTAAAGGCGGGAAGTAAATTGCAAATTATCCAAACTAAAAATCCCAAAAAATATCCCGATTTTGTTGTCCAAAACATAAAGTCTAACGGTGAAATATGGTCAGGAAAGGAGAATGGTTCTATTAATGTCTTACCCGAAAGTATTTCCCCCACAGACTATAACGAAAACACATTGAGCCTCGCATTAAAAGTTAGTTATGGAAAGTTTGATTATTTCACCGGTGATGACATCACCGGCCTTCAGGGTTTCGGCCTACCGACCTGGTTTGACATGGAGACACCCGTCGCCAAGGTAGTAGGGAAGGTTGAAGCATTATCCTTAAATCATCATGGCGTTCGGGATGCCTCCAATGATTTCTTTTTGAAAACATTGGAGCCGCGGGTTGTTGTTCAGCAGTCCTGGAGTTCAAACCATCCTGGCGAAGAAGTGCTTCATCGTATCATTTCAGCGGCTACCTATCCGGGTAAAAGAGATATTTTTGCAACCTATATCCATGAAGAAACAAGGGCAACGTATGGGCGGTGGCTCGACGAAAACTATCAAACGGAACGAGGCCATATCATGTTGCGCGTATCGCGAGGTGGAGATGAATTTAATGTTTATGTATTGGATGACACCAAACCCAAGTTGACGATACTAAAATTTTTTGGGCCCTATGAGTCCAAATAAGAAGCTATCTTATTTTGTTTGAAACATCCACGGGAAAGTTGGTGATCAGAATGTCAATTTTTCTCTTTTTAATAAATTTGCGATAAAATTTATTATTTAAGGGACTCACATTATTCATAGCGCTTTCGCTCACATCGGTCATTATCATCATTAAGCTATTCTTGAATTGTCCCATTAGCTTTTGGGGGGTGCTTTTATTTATGTAGGCAATCAAATTTTTTGTAGGGATGGCAAGCTCTTTAATCGCGTGCCAATCATTTTCATTGCTTATAAGGCATGAAATTCTGATATCACTCGACAATTCATAGACCATTTTTGTGTCTTCGGGGGTAAACGTTAAAAGTATGCTTTTATAAATCATGTTTTTTTGAATCAATTTGTTAATTGTTTCATTCCACACGTCTGCCTTGACATCAATCATCAGAATAATATTCTTATTTTGTGAATAGATCAAAAGTGAGTCGAAAGTCGGAATGATCTGGTTAGTCAATTCTCCATTCGCGTTTTTTAAGAACAATGACTTCAAGTAAACATCCGATGATTCTGATATTTTCCCATCGCCATTCGTAGTCCTATTGATTGTCTCATCGTGCATCACAAACAAGGTCCCATCCTTGCTTTTGCGCAGATCAAACTCGATAATGATCGGGATGCGGCCGCAATTGTTAAAAGTAAAATCAAAAGCGGATAACGAGTTCTCCGGGAAATTTTCATAAAACCCTCCGCGATGGCCGCAAACTATCGGAAAGTCTCGGCGGCTGGCATGAGGGTCATAGCCCGATTGTGCGCCGGCGTTAATGCAGTAAAAGCACCATGCCAGCACAAAACATAACCTGATCATTTCAGGATAAAGTACATAAAAAAGAAGCATCCAATGAGCTGGATGCTTCTTTTTTCAAAACCTTTAGAATTTTAGTTGAAAATGTAACGAAGACCTACCTGTGCCTGCCATACGTTATCCAGCGTAATGGCCTTCACAAATGAATCTTGAATCAATACCGTCTGACCATTGATTACCTGTGTACCCAACTTATACTGGGGCAATCCGCCGGTGCCGGAAGGAATAGTAACGCTTACCGGCTGAGTGGTAGTAGTGAAGTAACCTACGCCCCAATGGTTGTTAAGCAAATTGCCTACGTTCAGAATATCGAGGCGAAGCTGGAGTGTATTTTTTGAGCCCTTTGCACCGGTCTTAATGTACAATTCCTGAATAACCGATAGATCAAAGCGCGTGAGCCAGGGTGCGTAGGCACCATTTCTTTCAGCATAGAGACCTCTACGGCTTTTCAAATAGGGGTTGTTGTCGATGTATGCGTCATAAGCAGTTTGTTGTTCGGCAGCCGTAAAGGTCTGCAAGGTAGCGCCAGAACCTACGGTGAGTGGTACGAAATTAAGCTCAGAAGCACTATTGGGAACAAAAAGAAGGTCGTTAATCTGACCATCTCCATTCATGTCCGAGCCATATACATAGGAATATTTTGCGCCACTCAGAGCGGTCATACCCAATGTGACCATCGTTGAACCGCCAAACTCTCCACCATATTCTTTACGATAATTCAGATAACCGACAACCTTGTGACGTAAATCATTATCAGCATATGAAATGCCAAGGTAGTTTTGACCGACGGTAGTGGGCATGTTGGCCTGCACCGTACTTCCCACTGATTGGACATCTCTGGCAAGTCCATAGGTATAACCAATCATCCCGCCGAATCCATTCACTGCTTGTTTCACTAATTTCGCTGTCAACGTATAGGAATTACCTGCCTGATAATTCTTAAGAACAAATACGTTTCCAATGTTCGGATTATAGAAACGGGCCATGTTCACCGTATTGAGGGCCCCCGAACCAGAACTTGCTACCCCGTATGCAGGGAAAATAGGACGATTATCTATCGAGGCAAGGCTGCTGTAAGGCGCTTTGAGATTAGCATCGATGTATCGGAGAGCTTGAACGTTTTGGTTGTAAATCACTTCGAGAGTACCAATCAGGCCGTACGGCAGTTTCTGATCGATCGCCAGATTTGACTTCCAAATCACGGGGTTTTTTAGGTCCTGGTCTGAAGCATTCACTGCATATGGAGGAAGCTTGGTTATATCCGGAGAGGAAGGAGTGCCAAGACCATTTGGCAAAGTAGTGGGATCAATGCGGAAGGGATAGGCAGTTGTATTGGTTGCCGTAATGAGTGCCGTGTTAATACCGTTGTTGCCGAGTTGGTTTGACACCAATACCTCGGGAATTCTGGATACAAATATTCCTGATCCGCCCCTTATTTGCATGCTTCTATCACCCTTTACATCGTAGTTAAATCCTATACGAGGTGATAGCAACAACCGGGTCTTCGGAAAGGCTCCTGTGTTGATCGGATAATTCTGTCCCTTTTCGTCCTTAAACGGCAGCATACCGGCCACCGTCAGCCCGCCAACCACGGGGTTGTAAAAATCTGTAGCTGTTGCATTGTTGTACGCGAAGACATCACCACGGATACCAGCGGTTAACTTAAACTTCTCGTTAACCTGAAATTCATCCTGAACATAAAAACTATACGTAGAGACATTTAATGTCTGTAAAGGCTCCACGCCGCCTGGTAATAATGAATAGCGTAGGTTATACTGTTTTATGGTCACCGGCGATGTCGTGGCGTTGGGATTCGTTATGAAAGCCGTTGCCGCCGTCTTGAAGTCAGCAATGGAGTTGTACACATACACCCCATTGGAAGAAGGGAAGAAAACGTTGTTGGACTTGAAAAATTCATATGATAACCCCCCTGTGATTGTGTGCTTCCCTCCGAAATAAGTAAAGTTGTCTGTAAAGTTCAAGGTTGAATAATTCAACTTATTGTTGGGAGTAAAGGGATCAAAACCAACGGATGTGTAGGTTGTTCCGCCAACGGCGTTTAATATATCGATGGTCGGAAATAAATCAGCTTTGTACTTTCTGTCTTCAATTTGCTTGTTATAGGTAACCAGGAGCCTGTTTGCAAACTTGCTTCCAAAACTCGAATTCAATTCTGCAGAAAAAGAGCGTGTATTGTCCTGTATAATATACCCCGTATTCTGAGGAGAAATGGCCAGCGCCGAGTTCGTACGATTTCCATTTCCGGCTGTATTACTGCTGTTGCTGTTGCTGATGATAACATCCGATTGAGAATCGTGTTGGGAATAGCGAACTGACAACTTGTGTTTGGTATTGATGTTGTAGTCCAATCGGAGAAGACCCTTCGTACTCTTAATGTCGTTGTTAAAATTATCAATCGCACCCAAATCGCGATTAAAATTGGTTTTCATGAATGAGCTGAGATCATTCAAGTCATCCGAAGTCACACGGGAAACGTTGCCGGTGGCACTTGGGTTGTTGCTAACCCAATCCAATGGCGGCGTACTGCTGGTAAACTGCTCGGCATTGATAAAGAAGAACAATTTATTTTTGATGAGTGGTCCACCGACCCGAAAACCTATGGTCTGTTCCTCCAGCGTTACGGGAGGTAAGTTTTGGCCAACAGCTTGCGTACCCAGCATATTATTTTTGCTGTTTCGATAGAGTGTATATACGGATCCGCTAAATGTGTTTGTTCCTGACCTCGTTACAGCATTCAGATTGGCTCCGCCAAAACCTGATTGGAGCACGCTAAATGGAGTCACATTCAACTGAACCTCATCTAATGCATCCAAGGAAACCGCTGTTGTGCCGGTTCGGCCACCTGCCTGTGCAGAACCACCTAAACCAAACCCATTATTAAAAACCCCCCCATCGATGGTAAAGTTATTGAGCCGGCTATCCTGGCCTCCGAACGAACTGCCCGGGCCACTATACACATTGTATTTGAGGATACTGTTAACCGTTCTACTTATCGTGGGAATACTGTTCAGTGTTCCTCTGTCAAAGGTCGCGGCGGCACCCGTGCGATCGGAACTAAAAACATCATTTCGTGAAGCCGAAACAACTATTTCCTGAAGCTCTGCACTTTCGTCCGTCAATTTTGCATTAACGTCGGCGGCAACACCAAGGCTTAGGTAAATGTCTTCAAACGTCTGCTCCTTGTATCCTACAAAACTAATTTTTACTGTGTAGGGTCCTCCAATACGCATCCCGGGCAAGGTATATCTCCCATCAGTCACCGAGGCGGTTCCGTAGGTGGTTCCGGAAGGCGTGTGGGTGGCAATGACTGTTGCTCCCGGCAAAGCTCCTCCCTTGGAGTCCGTAACGATCCCCCTTATGGAAGAACCCGTAACCTGCGCAAACAGCCCTCCTGCGGTAAGCAAAAGAGCACCGAGTAGTAGTAGTAAATGTTTTCTCATAGTATTATGGTTTGGGTATTATGGTTTGGGTTTTTTCGATGACAAAAGTATTCTAATTCGACAATACTCCATTTTACCTCTTCTGGAATGTTACCAACAAGTTGTTAATAATTTCTTAATCTACCAACCGCTCAAACCATTGCTGGTTGCTTGTGTACCTGAATAATACTAACCTTGTTTTCAACTTAAGCTTAAACTCCATGAAGAAACTCGCTCTCTCTCTGATCTTTGCGTTTTTTTTGTTCTCCGCATACGGCCAGGTGGACCTTTCCTACTATCTCCCCGATGGAGTTTCTTATAACCCGGCCATCCCGACACCTGCTTCTGTGATCGGTCACGAAATCGGAGAATGGCACATCAGCCACGACCGGCTGGTGAGTTATATGTATGCCCTTGACAAGGCCTCTGACCGGATTACACTGGAGGTAACAGGACAAACCTATGAAGCGCGCCCCTTGCTGCTGCTGACAATCACTTCCCCAAAGAATCAACAAAATATTGAAAGCATTCGTCAACAGCATTTGTTGTTGTCCGATCCAGCCAAATCATCGTCGGTGGATGTCAAAAATATGCCTGCCGTTTATTATTTGGGATGCAGTATCCATGGCAATGAGCCAAGCGGCGCAAATGCAGGTTTGGTGATGGCCTATCACTTAGCAGCAGCGCAAGATCCAGCCATTGAAAAATATTTGGAAAACACTGTCATCTTGTTTGATCCAAGTTTCAACCCAGATGGCCTTACTCGTTTTTCCAGTTGGGCCAACTCACGCAAAAGCAAACTTATCTCGCCTGATCCAAATGACATGGAACACAACGAAGCCTGGCCGGGCGGACGTTTCAATCATTATTGGTTTGACCTCAACCGCGACTGGATGGTGGCGCAACTACCCGAATCACAGGCGAGAATAAAAAAATATCAACAGTGGCGACCAAATGTACTCACCGATCACCATGAGCAAGGCACGAACGCCACCTTCTTCTTCATGCCGGGCGAACCTACCCGTGTGCACCCACTCACGCCCGGCAAGAACCAGGAACTTACGCGCAAAATGGGCGAGTATCATGCGAAGGCACTGGATCAAATCGGTTCACTTTATTTTACCCAGGAGGGCTACGATGATTTTTATTATGGCAAAGGTTCCACGTACCCGGACGCACAGGGTGCAATCGGAATTTTATTCGAACAGGCTAGTTCACGCGGGCATGCGCAGGAAAGTGTTAACGGAGTTTTGCGATTTCCCTTTACCATCCGCAACCATTTTGTCACCATGCTAAGTTCGATGAAGGCAGTCAATGAACTTCGGGAAGAACTGCTGAATTACCAGCGTGATTTTTATAAAGGAAGTCTCACCGAAGCGGCCAAAGACCCGGTCAAATCCTACATCTTTGGATCAAGAGACAAGGCAAAAGTCTTTCACCTTGCGGAAATTCTTTCACGTCAGCAGATTGAATTCTATAAACCCTCGACCCGTTCAGTAATTAATGAAAAAATTTTCGAGACTGAATCCAGTTATATCGTACCCTTGAATCAGGCCCAATACCGTCTGATTAAAGGCATGTTTGGAAAAATCACACAGTTCAAAGACAGTTTATTCTATGATATTTCCAGTTGGACACTGCCCCTGGCGTTTGGCCTTGAGTATGAAGAATTAAAATTGACTCCGGCACTTGGCGAGAAAGTTGCACACCCTCAAATGCCTGCCGGAAAAATTATTGGTGAAAAAAGTACGTACGCGTACGTGTTTGAAACGTATGGTTATTATTCTCCCCGCGCCATTTACAGACTTGTCAGTCACGGCATCCGCGTGAAAGTTTCCACGGATCCTTTTTATCACTCTTCCGGGAAAAAATTTGAGCCGGGGTCAATCATGATTTCCATCGAAAATCAGGAACGGAACCAGGATCAAATTGAACTCTATCTTCGTGACATCACAGAGAAAGATGGCATTGACGTGTATGCCTTCAATACGGGACTCGATTACCGGGGCGTAAGCCTGGGCAGCAGTACCTTCCAGGTGTTAAAGAAGCCTGAAATTGCTATGCTGGTAGATGGGGGCAGCGGATTCTCGGGGGTCTCTCCTACCGATGCCGGAGAAATCTGGCATCTGCTCGATCAACGCTTCAACATTCCTGTCACCTGCATGCCGCTATCCGTTTTTAACGGTGCAAATCTCAATCGCTACACAACCATCATTTTCCCGGCGGGCAGCTATACTGCCATCAGTGAAAGTGCGAAAGAAAAACTCAAGACATGGATCCAAAACGGAGGTGTTGCCATTGGTTTTGAAAATGCACTTACCTGGTTCACCACCGCAGGTCTTGGAAAATTTGAGATGAAAAAGGATGACGACAAAGACAAGAAAGAGCCCTCCAAACCCAAACCGTATTCCGGTCTCTCCGAGGCAACCGGGGCTCAAGAGACCAGCGGGGCAATTTTTGAAGCAGATGTTGACCTAACCAATCCTCTTCTCTATGGTTATTATAACGCCAGGATGCCGATGTTCAAGTCGAATAATCTCTTTATGGAAAAAGCAAAAGGCGCTTATGCGAACCCACTCACCTATGGATCGTCCCCGTTGTTAAGTGGCTACATTTCAAAACTGAACTATCCAAAGATGAAGAACACGTCCGGCATCGGAATATCCGCGATGGGCCGGGGTCGGGTGATTGGGTTTACAGAGGATCTGGCATTCCGGGCGTTCTGGTTTGGCACGAACAAGATGTTGATGAATGCGGTGTATTATGGCAGTTTCCTGAGTTCTGAAACGGCACG
>JANXYC010000178.1 GCA_025350305.1 Cyclobacteriaceae bacterium
GTTTATCATCGGCAAGCAGTTCTCTGTAGTGTTCAAATATTTTGGCTTCAACTTGCTTGAGATAACTATTGAGTGATTTCGCATCCTCGCCGTTTCCCTTCACCTTTCCCGCGTCCCAACTCTTCTCGGTAACGCTTCTCTTGATCGAAAATTCCGATCTGTTACCAGCGACCGTAATTCGGCAGTAGACTGGTGTTAATCCATCCCTGGTCTTTGCAGTACGAAGAATGAATGTTGTGCTGAATGTAATTTGCATGGCTTTGATTGTTTTTGGTTCACCTTGTCTTTTTAAAAACTGTGAATCCTTCACACAAAAACCACCAAATCGGGTCAATACAAATTACTGATAACCACTCACTTGCAACCCCTCTGGTGACCTCTAGTAACTTCTAACGGAGGTCACCGAATAGTTCACCACAGTGATGGGTGTATGTGCATTTTTTGGAGAGTTTGGAAAATGAAAAACCCTCCACACATAATGTATAGAGGGTTTTGCTGACGCTTGATTGTCAAGCTGTCGGGGTGAGATGATTCGAACATCCGACCTCCACGTCCCTAACGTGATGCGCTAACCGGGCTGCGCTACACCCCGAAATAATTCCT
The DNA here is from genome assembly GCA_025350305.1 of Cyclobacteriaceae bacterium. Taxonomy (GTDB): domain Bacteria; phylum Bacteroidota; class Bacteroidia; order Cytophagales; family Cyclobacteriaceae; genus ELB16-189. The sequence goes on from JANXYC010000178.1 coordinate 604, forward strand.
TATAACCGGCCCCGACCCGTCGGGATACTCCCCGAAAAAGTGGGTGCAATATTACTAAAAATTCGAGTCAGGAAAAGACTACCTCCGGTTATTCCGGTTCAAATCTTGAAGAAACACACTAATTCAGGAGGAGGTGAGAATCGTAGTGGTATTCGAAGGACAATACTTTATGGAACGTGGATTATATACTACGGTTCCTTCAAAATATTTTCCGAAAGGTTTCCAAAAAGCAAAATTTTTACCTGGCACACTATTTATGAACTAACACCCTGTTAGTCTTTGGAGTGGTTTGATTGAGGACCAGGTCCTATGTATCGTAACCTGAGATGACATCCATATAACTTGAACTGGATAATGCCAGCGAAAGGACAGGAGGCTAATTAAGAGGTTGCTTTACTAAAATAAGGTGGCCTCTTAACCATTTTAGAGACTGTCAAGGAAGGGATCGATCTGGATTTCCCAAATGGAGGAGTATCAGCGACGATGCATCCCGTCACTTCCTCTTCTTATTCTGCTTCAAATCCCGGAAGAAACGCGCCCAGTTAAATGGGTTGAGAAATGGGTTGACGCGCGCTTGTGATCGGTCACTGATGGATTGATTGACCTGGTTCATGTAGTACCGGTAATTGAGATTACCGTCCATAGGGGTATTCTGCATCATCAACGCCATCAGCTCCGCATTAAGGTTTCGCTTGTCAATACCAGTTTCGTTCAGCGGCACATTGAGCGCCAGTACGGCCTGCTTAAATACTTCTTCAGTAGGGAATGGCATGATCACCACATCCCTCAGAAATGTATTATCAGTTGCCATTTCAATGATAATCGTCATAAATTCGTCCGGAGATTCTGGCACAATGTAATGTCGCCGGACATAACCCACCGAACTGATCACCACGCTGTCGCCCACCAGCACCGGCATGGAGAAAAAGCCATTAGGCTGGGTACTTGTTCCCCGCCCGGCTTTCGGTACATAAACGTGTACACCCGGCAGCCCGCTCACGCTGTCCTCACCGAGTACAATGCCGGACAACTGGATGATTCTTTTCTTGTTTTGTCCCTGGCAGTCAGAGATTAGCATCACCCCACACATGGTAACCAACAAGGCCAGCAGATAAACTCTTTTCAACTTCATAAAGCCATTGGTTTCAAAGATAATGAGAAGGTCACTATTCGCCTAACGCATTTCGGGCAAAGGTTTTTTGCTAAATTCGTAACGAAAACGTGAGGCTAAAACATTTCAACATCGACCTGGGGTCACAAATTTTCATGGCCTGTTCCGACACCTCCCGTCTGCGCATTCTAAACCTTATCATGAGCAACGGAGAAATGTGCATTTCCGACCTGGAACGCATCCTTGATTTTACGCAGGCCAAAACGTCGCGTCACCTGATCTACTTGAAAAACTCAGGCATACTTTCTTCCCGCAAATTGAATCAATGGGCATTTTATCAGATCAAGGAAGAAGTACTCGATATCCTGAAACAAATGCTTGAATTTATCCGGCGCGATCCCGCCCTCCAGCATGACCAGCAGATTTTTCAGACGTTGTTTACCAACCGGGAATTAGCGTTGAATAAATTACACATAAGGCCGTTGGGACCCGCTGCGAAATGAGTTACAGAGCTGAAAGTGGAAAGTTAAAAGCTGAAAGTTTAAAGCTAAAAGCTGAAAGTGGAAAGAAGGTGAAATCAAGCTTTAAACTTTAAACTTTCAGCTTTTAGCTTTAAGCTTTTAGCTTTAAGCTTTCAACTCTATGAAAAATTATACCTGCATTCTCTTCGACCTTGACCACACCTTGTGGGACTTTGAATCAAATTCAACAGAAACACTCAAAGAACTCTTTCATCAATATAATCTTCATGAAAAGGGGGTCAGCAGTTTTGCTTACTTCTATGAAACATTTGTGCGCATCAATACCCGTCTGTGGGAGCTTCACGATAAAAATCTTATTGGATCGGAGGATATCAGATTGCAACGTTTCCACAAAGTATTTGGCGAAACCGGTATTGACGACTATCCGCTTTCATTAAAATTCTCGGCTGACTTCCTTCAGGAACTACCGAAGAAGAAAAATCTTTTGCCTCATGCAAACGAAACTCTGGAATACCTCCACGAAAAATACCCCATGGTCATCGTCACCAACGGTTTTGATGAATTGCAATCAACCAAAATGAGTTCTTCTGGAATACACCACTATTTCAAAGCCATTGTAACTTCGCAGCGGGCCGGCAACAAAAAACCATCGAAAGAAATATTTGAATTCGCACTCAAGGAAGTGGGCCATCGGTCGGCCGATGCGGTCATGATTGGCGATAATTTGCTTACGGATATTGTTGGAGCCCGATCAGCCGGAATTGATACTATCTATTTCAATCCCGCCGGTGCGTCGCATAACGAACCTGTGACCTTTGAAATAAAAAACCTTCACGAGTTACACGGCCTGCTCTAATCTGGTCATTTTAAAGATTCTTTAGTTTCACCCTCAACGAAGACATTTTCGTACTTTTGTCACTCCTAAAAAATAATTCCATGT
>JANXYC010000180.1 GCA_025350305.1 Cyclobacteriaceae bacterium
GCATATATTTCTTTCATTGGCTTACCCTTGCCGGCGATGGATTCATAGTATTTTTCCAAGGCAGGCCCTGCCAGCACTTTTTCAACACAACCACTTTTTCCGCAATAGCAAGGCCCTCCAGATTCATCCAGGAAATTATGACCCCATTCTCCTCCAATCCCCTGAAGGCCATTAATTACTTTTCCATCGACGACTAATCCACCGCCTACACCTGTTCCCATAATCACGCCGAATACGACCGTAGCCTTTGGGAATTTTTCTTTTACCACTCCCATTCTGGTCTCCGCCAGCGCAAAGCAATTCGCATCATTCGCAATGGATATCTCCATACCCAGCGATTTCTGGAGGTCGTCTTTCATAGACCGTCCATTCATGCATTCAGAGTTGCAACCTTTCATTGTGCCCAATCTCGGATCCAGCGTACCCGGGGTGCCGATGCCAAGCCGATCGGGACGATAGCCCATCTTTTGCTCCATCATCTGTACAATCTTGTTAATCTGACCCAAGATGTGCTCATAACCATTCTCGGCGCCGGTAGACACCCGGTCGCGGAAAAGAATTTCCTTCAAACCTCCAGGCCCCAAGACCACACCTTCTGCCTTTGTCCCCCCAAGGTCGATTCCCCAAAGGTGTTTCTTCGAATCTCTCATAGTTTACAAATCACGGGTTCTCATGACTGACGTTGGTGGGGATCAAGAGTGCTATTTTAAAAGTCTCCGAGGAAAGTTAAGCTACTCTCCAGTAAAATTTTATAGGAGGCCTCGTTTTTCTTTGCCCAATTTCAAATAAGTTAAAGGACTTTTTGCGCTTGTGAAAGTCTTCAAAAGTAATTCGCCTAGACACAGAATTCATGTTCAACAACTTAACAATCAGACCATTAGTCCAATCGAAGGGTCTAGTCTTTTTATACTTGTTTCTTCAATTGCAATGATCACAGATGGCCCTGATGCGACTGTTTGGTAAAATTTGGAAGGCTCGCAAAGCATGGCAGCGGCCGAGACCTACAACCTGATCAACCGGGACTCAACCAATCAGTAGAGACTGTGGATCAACAATTTGTAGAGTATTTTCCTCGATTTTATCGTGTGTTTTCCAATGATTTGGAAAATTCTGCTGGTACAATTTTGGTGTTTAAATGTATCAAACACAAAATTGCTATGGGAGAAAATAAACGAAGCATAGAGGTTCTGACCAGTCTCATAAAAATCAACAATGACCGCATTGTAGGATACCAAAAAGCTGCATCCTATGTCAATCCTTCCAATGTCATGTTGAAGACTTTATTCTACCATAATGTCGAAGAAAGTCATACCTGCAAGAAGGAATTGTTAGAAAAAGTTGCAGAACTGGGAGGAGATCCCGCCAATGAAATGCCAACTACCGGAGGCAAAATTCACCGTGCATGGATGGATGTAAAGGCAACGTTCTTCGGTCGCGACTGTAGCGCCATGCTGGATACCTGTTGATTTGGCGAAGAAGCAGTTCAAAAAGCTTATAAAGAAGCAGTTCAGGTGAGTGAAGGTTTTCCTGAAGAGATCAGGGATCTTATACGTATACAAAAGAGCTTATTAAAAATGTCCCGGGACCTGATTTGTAATATGAAAAATCAATATCAGGAAGTTGCGGAGACTATTATTGCCAGGTCATGAAATCGTTGTTCCTTTTCCTACTTCCTTCGGTCCTTTCCATTTTGACATGCTTTTTTGAATGTAGTCCGAAAGTGAGGGAGGACGATCGACGTAACTATGTGAAACAGGATTCTGATAAGTTCTTTGGCAAAGGTTTAAGTGAGGGAGAAGCAGATTTCATAGCAAACGCAGTCGCTGCCAATTATGCTGAGATTAAGTTTGCACGACTTGCACTTACCAAATCATCCAACCCTCAGGTAAAACAAATAGCAACTTTATTGGAAAAAGATCATTCAAAAGTTCTGGCCGGGCTAATCTGGTTTGCTCATAAAAGAGGAATTGTAATTCCAGCGGAAGAAAGTCATGATGCTAAAATCAAAATCATCTCTTTAAATGATAAATACCACACCGAATTTGATAGAAGGTGGTGCATGGAGTTGCTCCATAAACATGAAATAGCGGTAAAACAGTTTGAATACATGTGGGAACAAACGGAGGATATTGAATTGAGGGAATGGATAACCAGTTCTCTTCCCGGGTTGATGGCGCATCTCGAGAACCTTATGGAGTATCAGGACAGTTCATCTCCGTCGCACAATCTAAGAATGACAGCTTCCCATGGTCGCGCTGCGTCTAATGAATCAACGGTAGAATAATTTCCAATCATCTTCGTAGCCTTTCTATTCGTTAACTCCGGAGGAAAAACTATGGTTTCCGAAGAGAAATTCAATACGATCAGCCATTTTTCAATTTCCCATATCCGATAGTAGACAAACAGGCTTTCATTTTCTGTTTCCACCGGTATGTACTGGCCGTATACAAGAACCGGATTTGTCTTACGAAGATTGGTCATGCGCTTAAAATATTCAAGGATGGAATCAGGCTCTGATTGTTGATCCGACACATTGATAGCATCTTTATTGGTGTTAACTTTCATCCAAGGAATGCCCATGGTAAATCCCGCCTGGGCCGAACCATCCCATTGCATAGGGGTGCGCGCATTATCACGACCTGCGTAGTTTGCTATTTTTACGAATTGTTCTTCTGTGAGTCCACGTTTCCTGGCTTCGGACCAGCCATTGTGCGTTTCGATATCCATCGAATCATCTACCGAATTCAATTCGATGTTGGTCATGCCAAATTCGTCTCCCTGAAAAATAAAAGGGGTGCCTCGCATGGATAGTAATAGGGTGCCCAGCAACTTTGATGACAATGACCAATACTTTTTATCATCTCCCCACCGCGAAACCATGCGAGCGAAGTCATGATTACCCAGAAAAATACTTCCCCATCCCTTTTTGAGAAGAGCTTCATCCCAGGTCTTGAATATCTTCTTAAAATCACGCATTGACCAAGGGACCGGATCAAACCTTCCACCAGGACCCTGATCCAAAAACATGTGACCAAAATGAAAAATCATGTTGAGGCCATGCTCATTGTCAAGATAGTCCTCCGCATTATCAGGGGTGATACCCGGACCCTCCCCTACTGTCAGCAAATCATACTTGTTCCATACAATTGTTCTCATCTCCCGGATAAATTCTTTCAGCCGTGGACCATTGGCATAAAATTTACGAATCGTCTCATTAAAATCCATAGTATCCGTATCCGGAAAGTCAGTCCGCTTGGATATAGCTGAGATTACATCTAATCGGAAACCGTCAACACCTTTGTCAAGCCAGAACTTCATGAGTTTATGGACTTCATTCCGCAGTGCAGGATTTTCCCAGTTTAAGTCGGGCTGCTTTTTTGAAAATAAATGCAGGTAATACTCTCCGGTCGTCTGGTCCAGCTGCCAGGCGCTACCACCAAAAAATGATAACCAGTTGTTGGGTGGACCTCCATCCTTGCCGGGCCGCCAAAAGTAAAAATCCCGATAAGGGTTATCTTTTGCCGTTCGTGATTCAACAAACCAAGGATGTTCATCGGAGGAGTGGTTCACCACCAGATCCATGATCAACCGGAGGCCTCGCCTGTGCAAACCCCGGAGTAGATCATTAAAATCTTCCATTGTGCCAAATTCCGGCTGGATATCATTATATCCGCTAATGTCATACCCCCCGTCATCGTTGGGTGTTTTGTAAATCGGATTTAACCACACTGTATCGACGCCCAGGGACTTGATGTAATCAAGTTTCTCCGTGATGCCCCTCAGATCGCCAACTCCATCACCGTTGCTGTCCTTGAAACTTCTAGGATAGATCTGATAAATGATGGCTTCCTTCCACCAGGTCTTTGTTGACATATTGCTACCCTAGGGCGTGTAGCGTGTTGTCTGCGGATGAAATGTTCTCCAGGAATGCCAATACTCCTGATAAGCTTGTACGGGCGTAAGCGATAAATCTCGTAACCCGCCCTCCAAACATTTCCCCGTCCAACTCCACCGGGAGTTAGTTTTAGCATCAATCATATTTTGGCCGTCTGCGCTCAGGGTAAAGATGAGTGTATCACTCTTTACAATCCTGTTATATGAGTAAAATGA
>JANXYC010000205.1 GCA_025350305.1 Cyclobacteriaceae bacterium
CAACCAGATGGTGGCGATAATGAGTTTGAGATCGGAAAACCTGGGAGAACTCCTCCAGAAACTGAGGGAGCCGTTCAGCAGTTCTTCTTAGAATTACTGAAAAAGAGTCATTTTTTTTGGCCGTCCTTTTTGGGAACAGCTGTATTTGTGTGCATTTATTACAAGGGTGAAGATAATCATTCTGAGCCGTCAGATGCTCATTCTTCACCCTTTTTTTTAACTTGACAAAGTAGGATTAAGTACTTCATCATCAACCTGGCAGTATTCTCAGAGGCTGAACCTGAATCCAATACTTGATAAATCTTTTTGTATTCAGCGAGAATTTTGTTTCGGTACGGTTCGTCGCTCACTAACTTCTTAAGTTCGTTTGATATTCCTTGTACTGTCGCCTTTCGCTGGATCAATTCACGAATCACTTCTTTGTCCGCAATCAAATTGATTAACGATATGAAGGGCACCTTCACCAAGGCATTCGCAATTTGAAATTCCAGCCATCCGGCCTTATACACACATACCTGTGGCACGCTGAACAACCCTGTTTCCAACGTGGCTGTACCCGAAGTAACAATCGCAGCGTTGGCAACATGGAGAAGATTGTAGGTGTCGTCGTAAATTACTTTTACCTGGCCGAGCTGCTTCAATGGTAGATACATCGATGCATCGGGTCCATCTACGGCCGCCACAGCATACTGAAATTCCGGGTTTTTTTCAACTACCTCGGCCATGATCGGCACCATCCTTTTCAATTCCATCGTGCGGCTGCCGGGAAGCAGTGCTACGATTGGTTTTTCAGTTGAAAAATTGTGCTTCTTCAAAAAATCCGGATCAGGCTGGAAATCCTTGATAGCATCCAGTACGGGGTTACCCACATAGTCAACTTCCCAATCGTATTTCTTATAAAATTCCTTTTCAAAGGGAAGAATGACAAAGAGCCGGTCTACCGTTGCTTTGATTTCTTTTGCCCTGCTTTGGTACCAGGCCCAAATTTTCGGTGGGATGTAATAGAAAGTTTTTATTCCACGTGGTTTGACAAACCGGGCAATCCGGCGGTTGAATCCACCATAATCGATGAGAATAACCACATTCGGTTTGAATTTTAGAATGTCCTCTTTGCAAAATTTTAACATGCGCCGGATGGTTCCATAATTGGCGATCAGCGTAACAAAACCCATAAAAGCCATCTCATCATAATGAACCGCAAGGTCCACGCCTGTCTCCTTCATAAAATCCCCGCCAAATCCACGGAAGACCGCATCAGCATCAAGCTTCTTCAGAGACTTGACAAGATTACTCCCATGAAGGTCGCCGGAGCGCTCGCCAGCTATGATGTAGTAACGCATTGGGAATGACGAATGATGAACAACGAATGACGAATTGGCGATGTTGAGGTATCATTAATAGTTCTTCCTTCGTAATTCGTAATTCGTAATTCGTAATTTCTCATTGGCCGAAGTATTCTACGTAGTTCCTGGGCGTTTCGAAAAGACGAACGGAATGCAGCGAGGCCCGTGAGGCAATCGATCCAATTTTAGGAGCCATGATTTTCCAAATCTCGATGGCCAGGTTTTCGGTACTGACCATTTTTCCAATCATGAAATCCACATCAAGGTTAAGATTTTTGTGATCGAGTTTTTCGGTCACCTCATTCCTAATAAGATCGCTCAGCTTTTTAAGATCGACCACAAATCCTGTTTCGGGATCTGGATCTCCCTTCACCGTAATGATCAAATCATAGTTGTGTCCATGCCAGTTTTCGTTGGCACACGGGCCGAACACCTGCTGATTTTTCTCTTTACTCCAGGCCGGATTTGACAGCTTGTGCGCTGCGTTGAAATGCTCTTTCCTGCTAACGTAGATCATAAAAACTGCCGCAAATATACATTAACTTGCAGCAAAGCGAATGCAAGATGATTATCGTCACGGGAGCTGCCGGGTTTATTGGCAGCTATTTGATTAGAAAACTCAACCAGGAAAATTTCAATGCCGTCATCGCGGTGGACACTTTTGAGGACTCTGCCAAAAACAAAAATCTGGAGGGGCTCCGCATCCAGGAAAAAGTAGACCTTCATGAATTCCGTACCTGGCTCGACAAGCACTATGAGCTGGTGGAATTTATTTTTCACATGGGGGCCATTAGTGACACCACCGAGTTTGACATCAGGCTACTGAATAAATTTAATACACAGTACACTAAAGACATCTGGACGCGGTGCGTGAACTATCAAATTCCGTTTGTTTATGCCTCTTCCGCCGCCACATACGGGCTGGGTGAAATCGGTTACGATGATGACGAGGCACGTATACCGGAATTAAAACCATTGAACCCTTACGGTCAATCCAAACAAGACTTTGATGTATGGGCGTTGCAGCAAAAAGAGCAGCCGTTTTTTTGGACCGGGTTAAAATTCTTCAATGTGTACGGACCTCTTGAATACCACAAAGGTCGTGGCGCCTCAGTGATCTGGCATGCATTCCATCAAATCCAGAAAACTGGTAAGATGAAATTGTTCCGGTCACACAACCCGCAGTACAAAGACGGAGAACAGATGCGCGATTTCGTCTATGTTAAAGATGTGGTGGAGGTTTGCTATTTCCTGATGCACCACCGGAAAAACTCCGGCATCTACAACCTGGGATCCGGCAAAGCACGAACATTTCTCGATTTGACCCGCGCGGTTTTCAAAGCTGTGAACAAACCCGAATCCATCGATTTTATAGATACTCCGGTTGATATCCGGGATAAATACCAATACTTCACCGAAGCAAAAATGGACAAGCTTAAAAAGATTGGTTATGTAAAACCTTTTCACACCCTGGAGGAAGGAGCTACCGATTATGTTCAGAACTACTTGATGGAATTGTAGGAGTCGTTGGTCGTTGGTTGTCCGGAATCCACGAACAACCAAGAACGACCAACGAACAACTAATTTACTTTCGGATAATAATTTTCTGAAGGTCGGTCTTCTCCCGGGTTGTTATTCTTAGAATGTAAAGGCCTGAAGGAATAGCCATCACATTCACCCGGTAGCGGCTGTCATCCATTTTTTCCATCTCTAGCCGCCATTCCCTTCCGACTGTATCAAGAATTGATGATGCCACTACTGCAGTTCCGATTTCAATTTGAAGAAAGTCAGACGTAGGATTGGGATAGATTTTCACATGTACTCTTGTGGTTGTCAAGTCGTCCTCAACAGCGGTGACCAGGAATGGATCCGACCGTTTATTACAATTACTATTGAAAATCAACATCGTATATTCACCGGGTGTGTTAGCGAAATTTAAAGAGCGTGATGTCGCCTCGTTCACAATCTGACCATCTTTTAACCACTGATAGCCTTGTGCTACCACCGTACTGATCAGATTTCCGTTGTTCAATTGAATCGTATTGTCGGCAAGATCATTGGCTTGAAGGGTTATCGTTTTGGAAATAGCGCGAGAGCCGCCGGTGCCATTTAAGGTCAATGTTGCAACGAACGGCCCAGCCGTGGAATAGTAATGCAACGGACTTGTGAGTGTCGATGTATTCTGCACGGAGGTTGGATCACCGAATGTCCATAAACGTGACGTGATTGTACCGGAGCTCTTGTCAGTAAAATAAGTAGAAGATTTTATACACGTATAGCTGACCGAGAAATCCGGGAAGAGAATACTGGAGCAATCGGCTTGCACCCAGTTCAGCGAATTTATCACGGTGCCACCCGCGCCGGCATTCACAATAGACGTGCCGGTTATATCCACATTCGTTACATCAATATTGTCCAGGCATATTTTATAATAGCCATTGAAAGCCAGGGTTCCTTTGCCGCTGCCCGCGGACTTTACCGCCACGCGAAGGGTGGGAGAAGTGGAGAAAACAGTTTTGTCGGTAAAGGTCTGCGTAGCACCCTGTTGTAAAATAAGTTGTGAACCGCCTGAAAGGTTGAGGTTGGAAACCAGCAAGCTGCCGTTCAATCTCACAATTCCATTTCCCTGGATGCTACGGGCCTGGCCTGTGCCCGTGATCGAAACATCTCCACTTTGTACATTTACAATTCCCTGAAAGTTTGCAGAAGACAGATTGATCGTATTGGTGATCGATGGCATAATGAGAATAGAAGAACTATTGTCAGACTGGACGGTGACTCCTGTAAAGTCGATCGAAAGGCTTTGGAGTGCCTGAAGGGAGGCGGTAGTGAATGAAACTGTTTTCGCACTCACGCCGGAGGAGAGCAATTGGTTGAGATGGAGGGCGGTACTATTAAACGCTACGGTGCCTTGCGCGACTATTATTTTATCGATAGAAGCACTGCCGGTGACTGCCCAGGAGGAGTTTCCATTGAAAACCAGGGACCATTTGTCCAGCACATTTGCATTCAGATCGACCGCGTTGGTTGTGGTCGTCGTGCTATTGAAATTGATTGTACCTGTAGTTGATGTGGTGATTTTATTGGTCAAGAGTGTCATGCCCTCCCCAATCGACAGGGAATTTCCGTTCAATGAAAAATTAACAGCATACTGATTACCAAACCAGCGGACCGAATAAGAACTTTGATCGGCGTTGAAATTGATTGTCGAGGCTGCTGTGAAAGATTTTTCATCAAAGACCACTCGGTCGCCTGCACCTGGAATTGTGTTGGCGGCAGGACCGCCGCTCGTTAATGACCAATGGGTTCCATCACTCCAGGAGCCACCGTTCCCTATCCAATAATATGACACCTTCGGATCAACTACCGATGAATAGGTAACTATTAAAGAAAATGCTTGTGTTCCACCTACCAATGTTCCTTTGTTCGTAACACGAATCTTATAGGTCCGTGGATCCGGTTTGGAGAACTCAATTTTTTCTACGTTATCACGGAGGTTATCGGAAAGGCTGTCGGCGCGACCGGAGGGGTTAGCCGGGTTTAGCGTCCATGGAAATCTTTGATTCCCGCCATTATCAACGATGCGCAAGTCAAGATCGTTGATCAACATTTTTGTCGTTGGGTTGAGCGAAGGCGGCGGCGGCGTTGCGGCCGGATCTGTCCATACCAGCGTGGCCGTAATCTTGAATCCAGCCTTGGGTGTTAGGTTCAGCTCATAGGCCTGTCCATTGGTGAGGACCGCTTCCTGAATAAAAATATTCTGGTTGTCTTTGTTGATAATAACCTTGGCAGCGGCTTCCGCATCCAGCAATCCCCAGCCGAAGGAATAGTCGGGACCCCGATTCGCCCCGGCTTCCCGTGCTGTATGCAACACCAAAGCTTTTAAGGTAGCACTGCGCATGTAATTTCCTGAATTCAGATTTTTATATAACTGCTGGAGCAAAGCCAGTGTCCCCGTCACCGCTGGTGTTGACATGGAAGTTCCGCTTTCGGTTTTGTAATCAGTAGTGGAGGTAGCAACAGATGATAAAACATTTAATCCAGGAGCAACTATATCCGGTTTGATGCGGCCATCATCTGTAGGGCCCCAACTACTAAATTGTGTCATTAAGACATCGGATGGTCCGGTGTATGGGCTGAACAATTTATTAACAGCGCCCACGGTAAGAATATTTTTTGCGACACCGAACGTAGGAATGCAATCGTACGGCCCATCGGCAGGTTGCGGACCGCCACCGAATTCACCTCGATCATTACCCGCAGCCTTTACAATCAAATAGTAGGGAGCATTAACGGCAATGGCATCCCACTGACTGGCCTGCGTGTCATAAAACCCAAATTTATAATCCTGGCTTGCATCAATGCTCGATTCGCCCCTCCACACACAGGGCGAACTCGAGCAGTCCCATCCAGACTCCGTCCCGTAAGAGTGATTGGACAGCAGCAAGGACGACTGATCAGGCTTGGCCTGGGTGGTCATTTCACTAACGTCGTTATTGAAATCAAAAGCTGATAAGGTAGCCTCGGGAGCCATTCCTTTGGCTAAAGAATTAATTCCAGATGCGATCATCGTACCAGAAGTATGGGTTGCATGATCATCGAAGGCAACAGCTCCGTCCATTTGAGTTACTCGTCCAATCAATTCCACGTGGTCGTTGCGCACTTTACCACCGTCCCAGGTTGCTATCCGAATCCCCGTCCCAAGGATATTAATTCCAAGACTCCCACCCGTTCGCAATTGTTTTACATTGAGGGAAGTCGCCACCTGGTCATTAAATGTTTTAACATAGATTGGCGTCCCATATTCACTGACGTCTATAAGAAGGTGAATTCCTCCATTTTGATTAGACATCAAACGGGCTTGCGGATTTTTCTTAAGATAATTCAGAATGCGGACGTCTGCTTCCTTTTGCTGCAGCCGGTAGTTCTGATCAATTTCGGTTAACGAGGCCTGCCTGGATTGCGAAAAGGAGGTCACAGAAATGGAGCCCAGGAACAAAATGAGGATCAGCCTGACAGCAGAAAAGGATTCAATTCTTAAAAAGAGACAAGTCATAATGAAAATCGTGAATAGATACGCAAAAGCGAGGGACGGTAATCATTTAGGTGTAATAAGATGCGTACCGGTCAATTGAAAGGCTGGGTTCGTCGTATCAAAAACAGAAAAATTGAGGGTGATGTTCTTACCTGTCTCGTTGTACGAGCCGGAAGCTTCATATTCATACCGGTCGGAACCAGGAAATATAGGGAAACGAACTACGGAGGCGAAACCTTTGGTGGGGATCGTAGCATTCTGATTGAGGATGATCGTCATGCGGGTGCTCGGATTGGAATCACCAAAAAACTTTCCTGTCACCAAAAGGGTCCCTCCACAAATTCCACCAGCACCACCTTCACCAGTACCGGTTGTCGTGGAGGACCCGCCCTGTATGTTCACCTGACCAACCCAAATGGATACTTTTGGTACCGTAGGCTGACAATCGTCATCGAGCAAATCAATCTGAACCTCTGTTACCACCTGAGCGGACATTTTTGGATTGCTCACACTTTTGATCCGGACGGTAATCGTGCGCTTTTCTGGTTGAATGATATTATTATCAACCGGCAATATGGCAATAGTAGCAAGGTATTGACCACGTGTAATTTCAACCGGACCAGTTGTTTGTACTTTGTAATCCACACCTGACAGCACATTGTCACCCACCACTTCAAATGTTATCAGGGTGGTTTCTGCTTGAGCCCGGCTTACCTTGACGGGAATAGTGAGCGGTGTCTTTTGATTTTCGTACATCGAAAGTTGTGGCTTTGAATCAAAGAAGACAAAATCGGGGCCCGTGTAAAGTATTTTCTCCGGCTCCTGGTTGCACGTAAAGCTTGTCAGAAAGATGACAACAACATACAATCTTTTTATCACGAGTTTCATTATCCTTTCAATTAATATCCGGTGTTTTGCTGACTGGCAATGTTGGGGTTGGCCTTCATCTCGTCCTGTGGTATAGGCCACACAAATCGGAAACTATTGGAGGCCAACGAGCAGGCGGTAGCAGGTGCCTTACAATCCCCACCCCGGGTGATCCCTTGCCCGGCCCTTCGCAAGTCAAACCAGCGGTGCCCTTCGAGGAAAAGTTCTTTTCTTCTTTCAATTAGTATCGCCGTTAGTAAGAAAGACGGATTGCTGAGGTCTTCAATATCCGGGACAGAAATTCTTTGATCACGAAGTTTTTTGAGATCGGAACGAGCGGCTGTGTTTTGCCCGGAACGAGCCAATGCTTCGGCGCGAATCAGATAAATCTCACCCATCCTCAACGCCTTCCAGTTGGTCAACCCATCGCCGCCAATGCCCAAATATTTTGAGACGATCAACTGCCCGGGACGTTTTGCTGTTGTGCCGGAGAAATAACTTTTGTAACGTACATCGGTAGTAGTATTATAAAGCGATAGTAAATTTTGAGACGGCTTGAATGAAACACGGTCATTCACAGCAAAGTAAACATCACCTCCTGCGTACCCGTCACCCGGGAAGAATTTAACATACCAAATCACTTCATTTGCAATCGCATCATTCGTCCAAATTGAAGGAAAGTCGGCGAACGTAGCCAGGCCAAGTTGATTTGAATTATTAATGACGGCGGTTGTACTGCTAATGGCGGTGGCATAATCTTTCGCATAGTAGGCAACGCGCGCCAGGATCGCATCCGTTCCAATGATATCGATCCTGCTCCGGTCCGATGAAGTATTGATGCTTTGGTCCATGGAGCCCATCAGGGTCTTTGCCTGGGTGAGGTCTGCATACACCTGATCGTAGACTTCTTTAACGGTATTCCTTTGCGGCTTGTCAAGATTGGATTCTGTTTTAATGGGAACACCTAATTCAGTCGAATTGCGATCATAACTCTGACCAAAATAGCGGAGTAAATCAAAATGAGCTAAGGCACGAATCGCTAAAGCCTGACTTTTTAATCGATTGCTTTGACCTGTCTTTGTTTCTTTGAATTTGTCAACGTTGCTCAGGAGAATATTGCAGTCATTGATCATATTGTACGGAGTAGCCCACACATTGGAAATTGTGCCATCATTGGAAACATACAACCAGTCGGCCAGGGTCCTGTAACTCCCAAGAGATTCGACATTCTCCGCCAGGTTATCGGACATGATATCCGGCAGTGTGCCAAACGCCGATGCGTAATACCCTGTACTTTGAAAACCCGAATAAATTCCATTTAAGTGAAGTTCAATATCACTCATGGTCTTGAAGGCATTATTGGGCGTAAGCGAATGCGTTGGCTGAATGTCAGTGAAATTGCTGCACGACATGATCAGTGCGCCAATGAATGCTGCTATGTATTTACTTACTCTCATGAATCTGAATCATACTATAATCCAATATTTATTCCTGCCATCACGGTTCGAAGGGCCGGATATTGTGCACCCGTCAGCGTACCGCTTGCCAACTCAGGGTCCCAACCCTGAAACTTGAACAACGTCCAAAGGTTTTGACCTTGTGCATACACCCGCACACTTCTCAATTTTGCTTTTGAAATCAACTTCAGAGGCAGGTTGTAAGAAAGCATGACATTCCGCAAGCGCAGAAACGAACCATCTTCGATATAACGGCTTGTCTGCCCCTGAAAGGGATCGGTTGTTAAACCGCCCGTGGTTTGAATTCGTGGCACATCGGTAATATCACCGGGTTGTTTCCATGCCCTCAGTACGGACTTCGCCAAATTATCGGCATAGTAGGTTGGGTTTTCTACATTAGTCCGGTCGTTGTTGTAGACTTTATTTCCCTGTACCCAGGAGAAAAATACAGACAAGTCAAACCCTTTGTAACTAAATGAATTGGTGAATCCGCCGAAGCGTGGAGCAAATCGGGTGCCGTACGGAACCAGGTCATCCGATGAAAACTGGTTGGTTAAAGATCCATCCTTTTTTCTGTAAAGCGCTTCTCCATTGGCGGGATTTACACCTGCATACGGTACGACGTAATTTGTAAAGGCCGGGTATCCTACTTTGGTGATGGTGTTGGTTAATCCATTCACAATTTCATCTGTATCGACCAGTTTAAGAATTTCATTTTTATTGTAGGTGAAGTTGGCATTCACGTTCCACGCAAAGCCTTGTATCCGCAGAATATTCGCGGTAATATCAATTTCAACTCCCCGGTTGCGCATGCGCCCAATATTCTGGGTGATGGATGAAAATCCACTGGTACGTGAAAGCTGGGTGGGCAGCAGCATATTGAGTGTTGTATTGAGGTAAAACTCAACGGTACCGCTGATGCGATTTTTTAGAACGGCATATTCAATCCCTGTATTAACCGACTGGACCGTTTCCCATCCCAGATTAGGATTTGCTGGCTGCGACTGAACAATACCCGCGCTTCCATCATAGCTGGCTCCCTGATTAAACAATGCAAGGGAACCAAAGTCACCGATGCCACTTTGATTCCCCGAGGTCCCGACGTTAGCATAAAATTTCAGAAATCCGACTTTCGAAGTAAAGTTTTTAAAGAATGCTTCATCACTAACCTTCCAGTTAAATCCGGCGCTGTAGAAATTGGCGTAACGTTTGTCCTGACCAAATCGAGACGAAGCGTCTCTTCTGAAGCCGACTTTTGCAAAATATTTTTTCTTGTATCCGTAATTCACTTCTCCAAAGTAGGACTGTAGGGCTGATTCCGTGTTGGATCCTCCCAACGCCGGCAAATAGGTATTGCTAACGGTAATACCGCCATCATTTTTAAGATTTCCGGCTATTCCATAACCTGTAAAGCTGAAGCCCTTGTTCTGATTATACACCAGTTCATGATAAATGGAAGCAAATAATTCATGATCATTCTTAATGGTGGTGCGGTAATTGATAGAAGTCGTGCCCACAAAATTTACATTGTACAAACTTCCACGCGTCTGGCTCCCGCTGTGCCCCGGAGTCTGCAAACCGGTGTAGGCAGACTTATCATAATAGTTATCCGTTTCACGATTGGTGTAGTCTGTTCCCCAGGATGTTTTGACACTTAAACCTTCAATCGAAGGAATAAAGTATTCCGCGTAAGCGTTGAAAATCCCTTTTATATCAAAAAACCGGCGATGGTTTTCTAACAATTCTTGTAGAGCATTCGGCTGACCTGAACGGATCTTTGTATACTCGCCGTTGTCATCATAGGGCTTTTCATACGGATTGGTCCACCGCACAGCATTCAGCGGTGAGCCAATGTAGGAATTGCCTTCAAATGTGTTTTGGTTTTTGGAATATCCCAGGCTTGTGTTGATGCCCACCCTGAAATGATTGGCTTCATGCTGCAGGTTAAACTTTGCGGTATAACGTTTCAATCCGGTATTTCGCACAGTACCTTGCTGATCGGTATAATTCCCAGAGATGAAAAAGGTGGTTTTGTCATTACCGCCCTGAATGCTCAGATCATGCTGGGCTGTAACTGCCGTTGTAAACAATACATTCTGCCAATTCGTATTGATTTTTTTCAATCGGTTGATCTCTTCACTGGTGTTGGTACTGAGAATGCTGCGGCCGGTCTGCAATTCGAAATCAATCTTCTCCGTGGAGTTCATCACTTCCAGGCGGTTCTGCGGTGCATATGAAAGACCGTACTGAAAATTATAGTTGACTTGTGTCTCTCCCGATTTTCCCTTTTTGGTAGTAATTACCACGACTCCGTTGGCACCACGTGAACCATAGAGAGCAGCTGCCGTCGCATCTTTTAAGACGGTAATGCTCTCAAAGTCATTAGGATTTAAGGTATTGAAAATTCCACCGGCTATGGGCACGCCATCCAACACGTAAAGCGGCGCGTTTGAACCGCTAAGAGATTTAATGCCACGGATGATAACATTGGCAGAAGAACCAGGTTGGCCTGAGCCTCCTGATACCAACATACCGGGCACGCGTCCCTGAAGTACCTGATCAAACGAAGCGATCGCGGCATTTTGAATTTTATCGGACTTCACTACGGCCACCGCACCCGGCAATGATTTTCTATTTTCTTCCCGATAACCGGTCACCACCACTTCTTCCAGTTGCTTCAAGTCAGGTTTCATGACTACATCCACTACGGACCGTTGTCCAATTTTGATTTCCTGCGTTTCAAATCCAATGAAAGAAAAAATCAAGGCATCCTCTGGCGCGTTGACAGATAACTTATAATTACCAGTGGCATCCGTGACTGTACCGGTGTTGGTGCCTTTCGCTACGATGTTAATACCGGGCATGGCTTGTCCATCTTCCTCCGATACCACTTTTCCCGAAACACTAATCTGCTGTCCCAGGGCCTGGGTCAAACTTCCCAAGAGAAAAAATAAAACTAAGTACAGGTTTAACTTCATGCTTATCAATTCGTCTCAACGCAAACTACCGATTCTATTTTATTTTAAAAGTAATAAATAATTACACTGAAACTTCGGGTTCGTGTCATGAATACCCAATTTTGGGTGGCCTAAAAAATTTGTTATCGAACCACGCGGAATTCAATCCGTCGGTTTATCTGCCGATTCTCTTCTGTATCGTTTGGCTTAAGAGGTTTGTCTGCCCCATAACCTTTCTGCAACAATCGGCTGGCCTGTACCCCATGGGCACTCAAGTAATCAGCAACCGATTGCGCACGCTTCTGTGAAAGCTGCAGATTGTAAGCCGGGGTACCGGCATTGTCAGTATGACCACTGATCTCCACTCGGATCGCCGGATTTTCCTGTAAAAACCGAATGACCCTGTCCAGTTCAGTTATCGATTTATCTTTGAGCTCGTATTTATTTAAGTCAAAAAACAAGTTATTCAATACCCCCGAAGCACCGGTTTCAACTGCTTCCAGAAGAACATTCAACCCCACCGGCACCAAATTCTCTTTTACTTCGTAATTGAAATTCAGACTTTGGAAAAGGTAGCCGGGCCGGCTCACATACAATCCATAGTCGGCACCCTGGGTCAATACCATCAAATATTCGCCTGTCACTGAATCAGACCAAACGAATGAAGTCAATTCATTTTTGTTGATATTGAACAATTCAACCCGTGCCATTAAAGGCTGGTTAGTTTTCCTGTCGCGTACAGTTCCTTTCACATAATTGCTTTTATAGCGAAGCTGGAGTTCTTCAGGAACGTTGATTTCAATAATTTTTGAGGAATTAATTCGTTGATTGTCTTCGTGAGAATAAAATCCATGCTGTCCATCGGCGGTGATAAAGAGCGAGAACTGGTCTTCATAGGTATTAACAGGATAACCAAAATTGATTGGCACCGTCCATTTCCCGTTTTCGCGCTCACTCCGATAAATATCATAACCTCCAAAACCGGGCTTACCATTGGAGGCAAAAAACAGGGTACGCCCATTCACGTGAATGAACGGAGAAATTTCTTCATACGGTGTGTTAATCTGGTCGCCGAGATTTTCGGCGCGTGCCCATCGGTTATCTTCCATTTTGTAGGATACATATAAGTCTTTATTTCCAATACCTCCTTTACGGTCGGAAACAAAAAATAACATCCTTCCGTCAGCGGACAAAGAAGGTTGTGACTCCCAGGCCGCAGAATTGATTTCCGGTCCGAGGTTCACTGGTGTTGTCCATTCACCACCAATTTTACGGCTTTCAAAAAGATCGCAGCTACCGTAGCCACGCCTGCCGATACACGAGGTAAAAATCAATTGCCGTCCGTCCGCTGAAATAGAACACGTGCCTTCGTTCAATCGTGAGTTGATCGTGGGGGAAATGGAAACAGGTTTCATCCATTTCCCATGATCGTCCTTTTTACAAACCACCAGGTCTTCATCATCATCTTGTGAACCGCCGAGGCGGCGGGTGAAGATAAGTTCCTGTTCATCAGCGGTCATCACTGGGAAGTACTGCATGGCAAATGCATTGACAGTATCGCTTAGCGGATGGGGCTGAAATTGTGATGCAATTTTTTTATTGCGCATAGCAAACTGTGCATTTCGTTTCCATAAAGAAGCCTGCTCGATTTTAGGTTTGTTTAAGATTTCGGAGTCCAGATAACGATTTATAAACTCAAGGGATTTTTCATAATCACCTTCCAACAAATAAACTTCACCCAATTCCAAAAAATAGGCCTTTTGTTTTTTAGGATCCATGCTCAAACTAAGCCCTTTGAGGTAAAGTTCGGTCGCCTGCGGATAGTCCCGGAGCGACTTATGTATCAACGCCTGGCGGAACCAGGCTTCAGAAAAATTCCTGTCTTTTTCAATTGCTTGTTTCAACAGATTCAATGCCTCTTTATATTCACCCCGCACCCTGAAATTATCGGCTTGCGTATAATACTCGATGGCTTTCTTATTTTTCGTGCTAAGGCTCGCTTGAGGCAGCGCCGGGTAAACAACAAACAACATCAGCCATAAAATAACACTTTGTTTCATTACCGATAGGTTCATTTTGCTTCGCGCAACAGTTTTATGGAATGTTCATGTATTTGTGGACCTGGAGGGACAAGGTCCAGCGTGGGTGGATTTTTACATAATCGATCATTAGCGGAAGCATTTCTTTTTCTTTGGACCACTCGGGTTGCAAATATAACCTGCAGGAAGATGAAACTTTTGCAGCCTCTTTCTCCGCCCAGTCAAAATCACTTTTGTTAAAGACAATAACTTTCAGTTCGTTTGCCTTTTGATAAACCGATTCATGAGGAATCTTAAACTTTTTAGGAGAGAGACAAACCCAATCCCAGGTTCCCGTGAGCGGGTAAGCCCCCGAGGTTTCAACGTGCGTTCGAAGGCCAGCGGTTTTTATTTCGTGGGTCAAGCCCGATAATTCATACATAGAGGGTTCACCGCCGGTCACCACGACAAGGACAGCTCCTGACTTTTGAGCGCGCGCGGCCATTTCTTTTACGTCAACTTTCGGATGGGCTTCTGCCGGCCAGGACTCTTTCACATCGCACCACACACATCCGACGTCACAACCCCCAAGGCGGATGAAGTAGGCAGCTTGTCCCTGATAAAAACCCTCTCCCTGGATTGTATAGAAATCTTCCATCAACGGAAGCTCGTTCGAAGAAGGTGGAGATTTCAGATTCAGCGTTTCAGATTCCATTGCATGGTAAAGGTTCCAAATTCCAGATTACAGAATACAGGCGGTTGCAATTCGGAATTGGTAACCCGGAATCTGTAGTCTTTTTCAAGGATGGCGCAGTTCGGTAGCCCGAAGTGTATTCAGTAATAGCGTTGCGATTGTCATAGGGCCAACGCCTCCGGGCACCGGTGTGATGAATGAGCACTTGGGCGCTACGTTTTTGAAATCCACGTCTCCACGGATGCTGAAGCCATTCGGTTTTGAAGGATCGTCCACCTTGGTGGTACCGATATCAATTACCACAGCACCTTCTTTCACCATGTCGGCAGTAACAAGACCTGGCTTTCCCACCGCTACAAATAAAATATCCGCTTTGCGCGTATACTGCTTCAAATCCTCCGTGTATTTGTGACAAATTGTGACGGTGGCGTGGCCTTGTTCAACGAGCATCATGCTCAATGGTGCGCCCGCGATGCGGCTCGCTCCTACCACTACACAATTTTTTCCTTCCGTCTGAATATTATACCTCCTCAATAATTCGAGTACGCCGTAGGGAGTTGCTGGCATCAGCAACGGTACCTTCGAGATAATGCTGCCAAAATTTCTGTTAGTGAAACCATCAACATCTTTGTCCGGGCGAATTTTATCTGTGATTCGTTCCACAGAAATATGATTGGGAAGCGGCAGCTGCACGATAAATCCATCTACATCCTCGTCATTGTTAACATGGGTGATGTGTTTGCTTAGTTTCTCTTCTGAGATCGTGTCGGCAAAGCGCATCATCGTATAGTGAAACCCGGCATCTTTGCATGCCTTCACTTTATTATCAACATAGGTTTGGCTGGCTCCATCATCACCCACCAGAATAAAGGCGAGGTGAGGAATTTTCTTTCCAGCCGTTTTTCGTTCGGCCACTTTCGCGGCGATCTCTTGTTTGATTTCACCAGCTACTTTGCGGCCATCGATAAGGGTGTAGGTCGTGGATACCTCCATTAACTCTTTAATTTGTTTTTCTTTATGATACGGTCAATTTTCCTTTCTATTCTGGAAATCTTTGATTTCATAATTCTCATGTTTTTCTCCTGCGGCGTCATACTTCACAAGGGATTGTTCTTCTTTAGATAAAAACTAATCAAGTTTCAAAACAGCCATAAAAGCTTCTTGTGGAATTTCAACCGAGCCCACCTGGCGCATACGCTTCTTACCCTTCTTTTGTTTTTCTAACAACTTGCGCTTGCGCGAAATATCACCACCATAACATTTAGCTAACACATTCTTGCGCATCGCACTCACGGTTTCACGCGCGATGATCTTTTGCCCGATCGTTGCCTGGATGGCCACCTCAAACATGTGACGCGGAATAAGTTCTTTCAACTTCTCGCACAATTTCTTTCCCCACTCATACGCCTTCGCGCGATGAACGATCGCAGATAAAGCATCTACTTTTTCACCATTTAGCTGAACATCCAGCTTCACCATGTCCGATTCGCGAAAGCCGATGAGATGATAGTCCAGTGATGCGTAGCCACGTGAGATGGTCTTTAATTTATCAAAGAAATCAAAAACAATTTCGGCCAAAGGCATTTCAAAACTCAACTCGACCCTGTCAGAAGTAAGGTAAAGCTGGTTCTTGATGATACCACGCTTGTCCATGCACAAACCAATAATCGCACCAATGTATTCCGACTTGGTAATAATCTGTGCAGTGATATACGGTTCTTCAATGACGTCCATGTATGTGGGGTCTGGCATCTCGGAAGGAGCATTGATTTCAATCACCTTGCCACTCGTGAGCAGCGCCTTGAACTTTACCGATGGTACCGTTGTGATCACGGTCATGTTAAACTCACGTTCCAGACGTTCCTGAATGATCTCCATGTGGAGCATTCCCAGAAAACCGCAGCGGAAGCCAAAGCCCAGAGCTGCGGATGTTTCAGGTTCCCACACCAGGGAGGCATCATTTAATTGCAACTTCTCCATCGAGGCACGAAGTTCTTCGAACTCATGCGTATCCACCGGGTAGATGCCGGCAAACACCATGGGCTTCACATCTTCAAAACCTTTTATTGATTCACCGGGATTATTTACCAAGGTGATCGTATCCCCTACTTTAACTTCTTTCGCTACTTTAATTCCGGAAATGAGATAGCCCACGTTTCCAGCGCTGATTTCGTTGAGTGGAAACTTGTCCAGCTTCAGTACACCGATCTCATCAGCACCATATTGCTTGTCGGCGTTCACAAACTTGATCAGGTCGTTTTTCTTCAACGTCCCGTTGAACACCCGGTAGTAAACTTCAATTCCCCGAAAGGAGTTAAAAACAGAATCAAAGATCATCGCCTGCAGTGGCGCTTTCGGATCACCCTTCGGGGCGGGTACACGGGATACCACTGCCTTCAGAATATCTTCAATGCCGATACCTTCTTTTGCACTTGCCCTCAGAACGGAGGCGCGATCACAGCCAATCAATTCTACAATCTGGTCAGTCACGTCTTCAGGCATCGCAGCGGGCAAATCAATTTTATTCAGGACCGGAATAATTTCCAGATTATGGTCCAGGGCCAGGTACAGGTTGGATATCGTCTGGGCCTGTATACCCTGTGCGGCATCCACAATGAGTAGCGCTCCTTCGCACGCCGCAATGGAGCGCGACACCTCATACGAAAAGTCTACGTGACCGGGTGTGTCTATTAAATTCAGGATGTACTCCTTGCCCTCCAGTTTATAGTTCATTTGAATGGCATGGGACTTGATTGTAATACCCTTTTCCCGCTCCAAATCCATGTTATCGAGCACCTGTGCCTGCATTTGGCGACCTGTAAGGGTACCTGTGAATTCTAAAAGCCGATCTGCCAGGGTACTTTTCCCGTGGTCAATGTGAGCGATGATGCAAAAGTTGCGGATGTTCTCCATTCCCTTCATTTCCAAACAGAATTTGGAGCGCAAAAGTAGCCAAATTTCATCGGTTTTTGGCTGGTTTCCGATTCTTTGAGCCCCGATAATCATGGAAACAGAACCTGAGACTTCTTTGAGTGACGGTACACGTGACTTATCTTTGCGCGCTATCGCGAAACACTAGCTTTTCAATGGAAAGAAACTACGATGAAATAATTTCCGAGATGTTGATCCAGATCGACAGGCACACAGAGGAACTCTCCAGACACACGGAGGAACTGACCAAGTATTCGCAGGAAATGTCCAAACATTCGCAAGAGCTTACTGCCGTCCGCATGGAACAAGGTCAAATAAACAAAGCAATGCTTTCCAAACTGGAAGCCATGGAAAAGATAGACAATCAGCATCTGGAGCAACTTGTTCATTCCGCTACCATCCTTGACCGGATCATCAGGAAAAACGACCTAAGGGTCTAAGCTGAAATAAGGGATGGGCTTTTGGCTGGTTTACGATGGTTTGAAACGCCCATACTACTACGCTCATTATTTAGGCGACATAACTCTCGATTATAAACTCTTGTTAATCAACAAACTAACATCGTCATATTGTCGCGCAAGCTACGTAGTACTCAGTAGTCATGTAAACAGAGCATAAAACCTCTTTGAGTGACGGTAGACGTGAATTATCTTTGTGAGGTACCGCAAACGCTAGCGATGGAAAGAAACTACGATGAAATAATCTCTGAGATGCTGATCCAGATTGACAGGCACACGGAGGAACTGACCAAGTATTCGCAGGAGCTTACTGCCGTCCGCATGGAACAAGGTCAAATAAACAAAGCAATGCTTTCCAAACTGGAAGCCATGGAAAAGATTGACAATCAGCATCTGGAGCAACTTGTTCATTCCGCAACCATCCTTGACCGGATCATCAGGAAAAACGACCTGAGGGTGTAAGCTTTCCCCAACCGCAAGAAGCCGATCCGCCAGGGTGCTTTCCCGTGATCACTATGCTCATCTGACGGCTATTAAAACCGATTCGGGGCACAATACTGCCATGCATGTTTTCCAGATACTGTGGAAATGCTTAGCTGTAAATCGGGTTGTCTTTAATATTGCTGGAAGGAGCTACCGACTGGTGGTAAAGTTTGCTTATAAGACAAGGATTGGATTTGTCCCGTTTATTGGCACACACCCTGAATATGATAAAATTGATGTTAGAAAAGTCTGAGGATGAATATGGTAGCAATAAAAGCAATCCGAAATAAAAGTCAGTACCAGTATTACTTGAAAAAGGTAGACGTGCTAATGGAGCCAGATCCATCCTTCAATTCACGCGAAGGCCAATTGTTGGAGACGTTGACAATCTTAATCGAAGACTATGAACGGAAACAAGGCTGGGAAATCCTATTGTCTGAAGATCCGGTTGAGGTGATCAAAACACGCATGCAAGTCCTTGGTCTAAAACAAACAGACCTGGCCGAGGCCATCGGAGATAAGACCGTCGTATCAAGAATATTGAAACGATCCAGAAAACTTACCTATTCGATGATTACCCCTCTGAGCAATCTCTTGTGCATTCCTCCTGAGTTTCTCTTAGAAGGTGAGAGGACTTTTGGTTAGCTTTACCAATAATGAGAAGAAAAATCGTTCTGTTATTCTTGTTGCTTTTGTCTTTCACGTATTGTGAAAATAATTCCGGCAATAAGAATAGTCCAGCAATTCCAATCACAGCACCTGT
>JANXYC010000271.1 GCA_025350305.1 Cyclobacteriaceae bacterium
TCCATGTCTTCAATTGGATTCCACACAGAAGTATCTGTCAATAAGTAACCTCGTTCCGTACCATCCATCTGTTCATCCTCTGAAGATGTCCAGTCAGAAAATTCACGGGGAATAAGTTGTTGATCATTCACACTCTTCGTGACGCAAACGAATTCAGCGCCACTCTCGCGGCTGAAAACGATAGGATAAATTGGTTTTCTTCTGTTTTCGTCAACAGTAATAAAGGAACCAGGTTCAAGCGTAATTGTTCGATCATTAATGTCGTCAAGGGTGAGGTAGACAGAACCCGTTTGGGCAATGAATTGATGAATCTTAAATGGGAGAATAGCTTTGGATCCCTCTGGTTTCCCAACATTGTAAGCGCTTAGCCAATCAAGAGCTTGCATAATCATCTTTTGGGTTTCTTCCTTGCTGATTCCAGCGTCCTGAGACAGGGCATCTGAAATCTCATCTAGGGTCTTCGGTTTATTTCGGATGAGAATCCCTTCTTTTTCTGTGACTGCAACCCGCTGTTC
This sequence comes from Cyclobacteriaceae bacterium, assembly GCA_025350305.1. Taxonomy (GTDB): domain Bacteria; phylum Bacteroidota; class Bacteroidia; order Cytophagales; family Cyclobacteriaceae; genus ELB16-189. The sequence goes on from JANXYC010000271.1 coordinate 516, forward strand.
GATCCACTGAATCAGGAAATTATTTTTTATGAACTCCTCATTAACTTCACTTTGGTCTTTTCTTACAGGCTCAAGCAGTTCGTGTCTTGTTACCTGCCTAGTCCCTAAAGAACGAATTATTGTCTCGTTAACAATTTGATTTTCAGAAAACTGAGAGCCAAAAAAAGTAGTAGCAACCTTAGCGATAACCTCCCTTTGCTCTTTCAGAGTCCCTCCAGACACCATCGTTGCCGAAGTGCCAATGCACTTTACAGCGTTTTTGGACTGTGCCTTTATCCGACGTATTAATAAAGCAACGTCAGAACCTTGTCGACCCCTAAAGGTGTGCATTTCATCAAATGCCAGGAATCTAAGGTTCTCGTAAATTGAGTTTTTCAAAGTTGCTTCTTTTGACCTTGTCAAGATCAGTTCAAGCATCATGTAGTTAGTCAACAAGATATCTGGAATCTCCTCCAAAATAGATTGCCTTTGTTCCGCCTTTTCCTGTCCTGTGTATTGACCAAATGAATATGGAAATTTCCCGCCTGTTGTTTTTTCATAATAAGCTTCATAGCTCTTTAACTCGTTGAATTGCGAGTTGATAAGAGCGTTCATGGGATATACAATTATTGCTTTGACCCCACGTGGCAGGTTGGTATTCTTCGCTAGGAAATTAAAAACAGTCCCTATGAATGTCAGACTTTTTCCTGAACCCGTACCGGACGTGACAACAAAATCTTTGCCCTCGGCTCCCAATCTAAGAGCCTTGACCTGGTGCGCATAAAGTTTATAGTCCTTAAAAACATTTTGAAGGTCAGGATGGATTACTCCTTCCTTGATCAAATCTCTTATTGATTCGGTTGTGTCGAAGGCTGGGTTGAACTGGATTAATGGTTCTTTCCAGAGCTTACCTTCTGCAATAGCGCCACTAACAGTTTGTTTGATTCTGTCATCCTTTATATTGATGAAACTTTCAATATAGTCTTGATACTGCCTTAGAATCTGATCATGTAATTTTAGGGTGTTCATACTTACCTAAGCTTTTGATTGTGATTCAGTTGATCCAATATTTCGTTTAAACAAGGCATTCAAATTTTCTTTCACCACTTCGTACTCTGGTAGTTGTGCCTCGGGTATTTGATGTCCAAGACTATTCTTCCATGAAGCTTTCAGTTTCTTATCATTGTCATCATTGATAAACTGGTCAATTCCGGTAAACGTATGTCCCTTGAATTTCATCTTTTCATGAAAAGCTTCCGCGATTTTAGGCCAGTTCAATTCCTTTAAGTTATTAGACAAGTACCAGATATCATAGTAATCCCGTGGTGCTGTATATGAACGTTGGATTAGTGATCTCAATTTTTCAGAAAGCATTTCCTCAATCACGTAACATGGTATTGCATTTGGATTGATGGCTACCTGGTCAGAATAGGAGTGAATCAGCTTTCTTTCGGTTTGTGAGAAAATCAGTTTTTCATACAACGTCACTTCTATTTTGATCTTTGTATGCCATCGCGCAGGCGGCGGGGGTGTCTCGTTCTTGGGATGATCTGAACCCCAAAATTTAATCACGGCTTCATAACCTGTGAGTTTATCCTTGAACATCAGCGGTGTCAGCGACTCTATGTGAGAGAGGATACCCGCATTCTCCTTTACGTGCCAGCATATATAGTCTAAGTGGCTTTGCTTCAATTCAAAAGCTGAGTTCTTAGAAGTAAAATCAAGGTCCTCAGAAAAGCGATAATCAGGAAACCAGCACTTCTTTAAGCAGGTACCTCCTTTAAAAATCAATACTTCCCTGAGCTTAGCTTCAGAATAGATCGCACCCAGGAAATGACCAAGCGCCCAATCCTTGTCGATGGTGCTTTTCAATACTCCTTTCTGTTCTGCGATTGTAATTATTTCCTTCTGTAGGATCATTAGTATTGTTTGTTCATTATGTCCAAAATATCCTCACGGCTGATGTTTAGTCTCATCCGCCATCTGTTCACAAATTCTCCCTCATCCCGACCTGCCGGATCAAACAAATTATATTTCTGATTTACTTCTTTCTGAGCAAAGTCAATAAACGGTTTAAGTTTTTCTGGCTTCATCATTTCAGCTAGCAATCCCATTCTTTTTATTGAAGCTTTATTGCCAACGGCCTTACAATATTCAATCAGCTTTGATGAATTGAGATTGGCGTGATTGAAAGCCCGAAGTAGTTCTGCGTAACCTCCGGAATACTCCGGGAGATCAAAGCAGTCAACGATGGTTTTTTCCAGGTCCGTCATGGCGTACTGGTTATTTCCAAAACCTTCTTTCACAATTCCTGTTCTTTTTGTCTTTCCAATTTTTACGAACTGGTATTTTGTGCCAAAAACTGTTTTGGTTGACTTGGGCTTGGTGGTCTGAATAAAGACAGTATTTGGAAATTGCTCCGTAAGACCGTGCTTGTTTAATGCAGACCAATAGGCAATAGCGCCGTCATCTACCAGA
>JANXYC010000038.1 GCA_025350305.1 Cyclobacteriaceae bacterium
GCCTTCCACTTCCCTGATTTTCAACGACTCAAAGTTGTAATTCAGGGCTTTATCGTAAGAAGCGCTGGATGTATGGGCTATTGCTAAATTATTCAACAAATATTTTACCTGGTCTGCAAACTTATTCCGTTTTGCAACCCCAAGAGCATATTCAAATAGCTTGATAGCTTCCCGCAAATCACCTTCCTTTCTTGTTATGAATCCCTTGCCAAAGGAAGCCTTAACAATGCCAAGGCTGTCGCCATTTATTATTGCCTGATCCAGCGCAGTCTTTACATAGAAAAGTGCCTCATCCTGATCAACGGGAAGATATTCCCGAAACAGGCTGAATTGGATTTCGAACCGCTGTTTTGGATTCGCCCTGGGTAATACTTCCCTTAAAGAGTCTATCCGTTTTAAATTTTGGGACCATGCGCTTATTCCTGTAAATCCACACAGAAGCAAGGCCATGTATGTTTTTCGGATATTAATAGAAAAAAATTGGTACACCTGTACTTTTTAAAAAATTATTACAATGTAAGATTTTTTGCCTGATTGCACTTTTGCATCGGTTGTTGCAGAAAAATGCGCAACCAAATTACGGACCAACATAACAATAAAAAACCAAAAACCTATGAAAAAATTTATCTACACAATCCTCTTTGCATTAGTAACATCGGTTGCTATCTCTTCTTGTACAGAACAGGATATTAAACCTCGTGAGGGCGGAAGTTCAACCGACCCATGCCAGTTTGGCGGCCCAGGATGTCCACCTGCTACTAAATAGCCTTTCGTGATCATTTAAGTTATTATTAAAATTTCAATGATATGAAAACAAGAATTATCCTTCTTTCCGCACTTATCGCTCTTTTCTCCATCACGGTAGCGAGCACCAGGTCGGCAAAGAATTCTAAAGTCGTGGTGAATAAAAACACTTCTGAGGAAACCAGGGTCAACAAAGGCCTGGCGATGGAAGATAAGGACCAGTTTAACTGATTCTTGCATTAAGGGCGTCTCTAAAAACTCCTTGTACCCTTCTCTTCCGGAGAAGGGTGACGGGTTGAGGCCATAAAAGGCAAGGTTTTTAGAGATGCCCTTATTTTTTTCAAGTCATATTAACCGCTTTAACCAGGCAGAGAATACCTATTCACCTGATTCACCAATTTCTCTGCTGTTGCCTCTACTTCGTCAAAGTAAACACGTTGTTCTTGTGGCAAGTCCTTACTAGCCATATTGGATAATCCGCGGAGCGTTGCTAATGATGATACAAGGTCACTTGAAAGTTTGTTTGTTATCAGAGTCTGCCCATCGTGGGCGCGTTTCAGTTCGTCCCGATTATTTTTCAGTTCAAAGGTCCTTTCCTTAACCAGTTGGTCAAGGACCTCATTAACCTTTTGCTTATGACGATTGATTTTATACAACATTATCGCCAACCCCATCGTCAAAATACCTACAGCACCAATCAAAACATTCAATACCCGGTGTCTTTGGAGAGACACTTCCTGAAATGTCATCATGGCTTCCTGCGAAACAAGTTTAGACGTATTTTCACGCTGCTCCTTATCAATCTGAATGCGGGAAATTTTCCCTACCAAGTCACCGTTCAATATTTCAGCGTTGAGTTGATTATAGAGTCTCTGATAATTCAAAGCACTTTGGTAATCTTTTTTTTGAGAATAAATTTTAGTGTAAAGCTGATAATTCTCCAGCGTTATTTTTGGCAAACTATATTTGCTAACGATTCTCTGACTTCTATCCAGAAAGTCAATGGCACTATCAATCTGGTTCCTTTCAAACTTCACAGAGGCCAACCAGTAAAAATTAGCAGCTATCAATTTTGACAATCCGATAGCCTGCGCCAGTTCTAAAGATTTCGTAAAGTATCTTTCCGCTTCGGATTGTTTTTTTTGATTGAATAAAGCAACGCCAAAGGTCCGGTAAACCTGCTCCAAAATATCATTTCTACAATCAGAACTGTCACAAATAATAAATGCTTGCTTTATTATCCTTTCAGCCTCCTCATACTTTCCCAATTCAATCAATATACCGCCAATATTCGTCACAGACCTCTCCAAATCATATCGTATATTGTTTCCTATTTTAATTCGATAACTCTTTTCAAAGTAGTTCAAAGCACTTTCATAATCTCCTAATTCGGAGTAGGCAAACGCAATATTATTAAGAGCTATGGATATTTCAGTTGAGTCTCCGTCCTTTTCGCGGACCCGTAAAGATTCAAAATTATAATGAAGGGCCTTATCGTAAGCGGCACTTTCCGTATAAGTCACGGCTAAATTATTTGATAAGTATTTTACCTCTTGTTTGAAATTGTTGCGCTTCGCTATTTCGAGGGAATACTCAAATGTTCGAATAGCCTCCTTTAGATCTCCCTTATTTTTTAACATCCAACCCTTACCATTGGAAGACTTCACGATCCATAAACTATCCCCGCTTAATGCGGCCTGATCGAGGCACTTATTCAAATAAAAAACTGCTTTACCCGAATCACTACTCATATAATTTCCAAACAATTGGAGTTGCATATTAAATCGATCCTCTTGATTAGCACCTTCCAACGCCTTCTCCAATGAATCAATTCGATGAGCGTGTGTAGGATTGCTGGAGGGTTCCACAGAATCACTCCTTACGTTGGGCTTTACCTGACAAAAGCTAAGAATGGCGGAGCCAAACAAGGCATAAAATAAAATATGTTTCATAATTTAAGATATCTACTGTATTTATGCAAAAATTATTATAGACAAGACATATTTCATATTAAAGACTTACTTTATGGTGTCCCTAAGAGGTTGGGATGTATTTCCTATTTACAAACCAATTATAAATTACGAAAAAACATGCCATATTTATTTAGATCTAAAGCATCTTTTGAATCGGCGATCTCCCGGCAGGCCATGGAAGCGTGCGAACACATCATTGCCGAGATAGGTGCGGAATTACACGACGATTTGATTCAACGACTTTCGGTCTTCCGCCTCTACCTTGACCGTCTCGACCGCTCCAAAAATGATCAGGCTGAAACTCAGTCGTTGATCATCAGCATGAATGCTGATTTCCAGGAAGTAGTCCAGTCCGTGCGCAGAATCTCCCGGAGGTTGCTGCCTGTAAAAATGGAACAGGATTCATTTCAGAAAGGCATCGTCATGCTCTGTCAGAATATGGAAAGGCCTGGAGGAGGTACCATTCATTTTGAGCCAACAGGTCCTGAACAAAAAATTTCAGACCTTGCAGAAAGCTATCTGTTCAGAATCATACAGGAGCTCATCCACAACGCATTAAAACATTCATCGGCCTGGCATATTTGGGTCAGGCTAACCTGGGTTGAAAATGAACTAACGGTTGAAGTGGAGGATGATGGCACAGCCTTTTCAAAAATCCAGGAGTTTATTTCTTCGTTAGATAAGAAGTACAATACCCTCAGGATGCGGTCGAAAGTGATTGGAGCCACCTTACGCTATAGGCAAGGAAAGAAGGGATTATTGGCCAAGGTGAACTATAAATTTCAAAGAACGTGATACACTCAATTCAGCGTGACAAACGCATTGTTACAAAATTCCATTTCTATATGCATACGCCAGCAACGCCGCAGAATTTGGAACTTTTAACTTTTTTATCAGCCGTGTTCGATATGTCTCGGTAGTAGCTTCAGTCATTTTAAGTTGAACGGCCATCTCTTTTGTCGTCAGTCCGCTCGCGATGATTCGCAGAAGTTCATTTTCCTGAAAGCTTAGTGCAACGGGTGGAACATGGTCCCAGCGATGGGCATTAGTCTGGATGATCCCGGATATTTTTTCCTGAAAATAATGACCCAAATTCATGACCTCGCAAATGGCTTTTACAATTTCAGCGTAGCCATCCAATTTGAATACGATCCCGTTTATCCCCAATTTTAGAAGATTAATAATAAGCTCAATGCCTTCAAGGCCTGTCACTACGATCACTTTTGGATGATCTTCTTTTACACCAATATTGGCAACAAGTTCATGACCTTTTATTCCTGGCAGCTTTATATCAAGAAGAATGATATCTATCGCGTGAAGGGACATTTGTAAATGGAACTCTTTCGCGTTACCCGCTTCATGAATCTCCCTGACAAAATCTTCCTTCTCCAGCAATGACTTCAGTCCTTGCCGGATGAGGGCCTCGTCCTCCACCAAAAGGATGTTGATTCGTTTCATATGGGTTAGAATAAGGTAACACTATAAAACCCGCTATTCCAACAACGTCTCCCAAACTGCGATTATCAACACAAGATACATCCTAATTCCTGTTATCGTTACCTTTATGATGTATGGTTTACCTGATGAATAGCTTCAATGATTTGTCAAATGGGATTTTCAATGCAATATTCGGGCAAGGTTTCCGGCCGGAACCGATCAAAAATTTTCTAAACCATAAAATTACAATTATGAAAACACTTGAATTAGGGAATTTCAGTCTTTCCGAATTATCACGGGAAGAGTCCAACAAAATTGACGGCGGTATTATCTGGCTTCCGGCTGCTCTGGCAGCGGCATTAATAGTCTCAGCCATAAACAACTTCGGAGAGATTCGCCAAGGCTTAATGGACGGATATAATGGGACGCCCCGCTATTAATCTCACATGGCAAAAAATACAGTCCAATATAAAAAGACTTTGAATGTCATTAAACTTATTGGCACTGTATTATTGTTAATCTGGCTTCTTGACAATTTACCAAGCCTTATACGATTTATACTCAATAAACTTAACAACTAAATCAAATTATTATGGAATTCATTAAGTCAAACAATTTGAAAGAGCTAACCGATGATGAGGCCACTGCCATTAATGGTGGAGAATCGCTTTGGTATTGGATCGCATACAGTGGAGGCGCTGTGATTAGAGGGTTCGAAGCCTTCATGGATGGAGCGCACTATGCTTCTACTACAATGCCGGGATTAAAGTAGTAGTTCCTGGAGATTTCTTTACAATCTCAAATCAATACATAGGGTACAAATTGGATTTGTACCCTATGTCAGAAGATTGAACACTACCAAAATTTGAATTGAATTTATATACCCTTTGTGGGCTCTTTGATTCTTGCAATCATAATAGGTGTGTTAAAAAATGAATCCGGGGATTTACTCATATTTTCCACCCCATTTTAAATCAACTATCCTATATACCAGTAGCGTATTGTTCTGTACTGCAACAATTGCTGTTCTCCCATTTCTGAAAACCGAAGTCAGCGTCCATGCTTTTGGACTCATTCGTCCTTCTTCCCAAGTCAACACAATTCGCTGCATCTCTTCAGGGCGTATAAAAAAGGCTCATATTTCAGAGAATAAGAGAGTAAAAGAAGGAGACCTATTATATGTAATCGAGTCAGAGTCATTAGATGAACAGGAAAAGTACTACAAAGAGAAAATCGCACTAAAAGAGACTTTTATCTCGGATGCCCAGCTCGCAATCAAGCTAGAAAGTCGTCCAGATTCAAGTCGTTCAACTGAAATGATCCCTACTTTCACAACAGCTTCTTATCATCAAAGTTATCGCACTTGCCAACAAAAACTGATAGAAGCGGAAACTCGATTCAATAAAGCCAAACAAGACTACAACCGTCAACAAAAACTCTACAAAGAGTTAGTGATCGCTGCCGCTGAGTTTGAGAACTACCAATTTGAACTTCAAAAAGCCCAGGATGACATTGATCAAATAAGGGCAGCCAATCGTACCCAATGGCAAAGCGAATTAACAAAATTACTCGAAGAGAAACGTGACCTGGAATCCCAACTCGTGCGCACCCAAAAAGAAAAGGCCACCCTTACAATCAAATCCCCTATCAACGGAACAGTACAAAACCTACCCGGTATTTACACGGGTAGCATGGTATTCGCCAATCAGGAATTAGGGCAGATTTCACCAGATACAAGCCTGGTTATTACTGCATTTGTGCAACCAAACAATATAGGCCTGGTGCAGAAAAAAATGAAAGTCCGGTTCCAGGTGGATGCCTTCAACTACAACCAGTGGGGCATGGTCACCGGCAAGGTGATTGACGTGCCTCAAGACGTCAAAATCATAAATGACAAGCCAGTCTTCGAAGTGCGCTGCTCGTTGGACCGCGATTTTCTTCAACTCAAAAGCGGCTACAAGGGATTTCTGAAAAAGGGAATGTCTGTACGCGCCCGATTTATCATTACCGAGCGAAGTTTATGGCAATTGCTTTACGATAAAATGGATGACTGGATGAACCCAAATCTTTAACTCCACATGTGTGGTCATGAAAAAGTCAATCAAAATAAAACAACGCGATATCAGCGACTGCGGTGCAGCATGCCTAACGTCCATAGCCGCTCATTACGACCTGCGATTGCCAGTAGCGCGGGTCCGTCAGCTAGCGTCAACCGATAAGAAGGGAACCAATGTCCTGGGGATGATCCAGGCCGCCGAGAAATTAGGATTTCAGGCAAAAGGTGTAAAAGGAGATTTTGAAAGTCTCTCTAAAATACCTAAACCAGCCATCGCACATGTCATTATCAAAGAAATACTTCAACACTATGTGGTCATCTACAAGTCTACAAACCGTTACATCGAGGTTATGGATCCTGGGGATGGTCAGCTGCATCAACATAGCCATGAAGAGTTCAAAAAGATGTGGACAGGCGTATTGATTTTGCTCCTGCCAGGCGTATCATTTGAGAAAGGGAACAAAAAAGAATCGGTGACCTCACGCTTCTGGAAATTAGTTTCCCCACATCAGAGCATCATGGCAGCGGCATTGTTTGGAGCGCTTTTGTACACCATCATTGGCCTCGCTACCTCCATTTATGTTCAAAAAATAGTCGACTACGTGCTGGTGGATGGCAATCACAATTTACTCAACCTCATGAGTGTCGTGATGGTAGTACTGCTGTTCATGGCTATTTTCATCGGCTATATGAAGAGCCTTTTCACTGTGCAAACTGGACAAATGATTGATTCCCGACTCATTCTGGGCTATTATAAACACTTGCTGAGGCTGCCCCAGCAATTTTTTGATACCATGCGCGTAGGTGAAATACTTTCACGCATCAATGACGCAGTAAAGATCCGGGCGTTCATTAATGATGCTTCTATTAACCTGGCTGTAAACTTTTTTGTGATTCTGTTTTCTTTCATACTCATGTTCACGTACTACTGGAAATTGGCCGTCATAATCCTATTGGTAATGCCACTCTACGCTATCATTTATATCATCACGAACAGACTAAACAAAAAAGTTGAAAGAAAATTAATGGAAACTTCTGCTGACCTTGAATCTCAGTTGGTGGAATCATTGAATGCCATTGGTACGATTAAAAGCTTTGGCCTGGAACAGCATGCTAACCATAAAACCGAGCATAAATTTTATGACCTTCTGCAATCGGTCTATAAATCAGCTCTTAATAATTTGTTTTCGAATTTTTCTTCCGAATTTATTTCCCGGCTATTCACGATTATTTTGTTATGGATAGGCGCGTCTTATGTTATAGACAATCAAATAACACCCGGTGAACTCCTGTCCTTCTATGCACTGATTGGATATTTTACCAGTCCCGCGAGCAGTCTTATCGGCATGAATAAGACTATCCAAAACGCCATGATTGCCGCCGATCGTTTATTTGAAATCATGGATTTAGAACAGGAAAATGATGAGAATAAGATTATCCTCACACGCGAGATGATTGGAGACATTCAATTCAAGAATGTTAACTTCCAGTATGGCACGCGAGTCAATGTCTTTCAGGATTTTAACCTGATAATCCCCAGGGCAAACGTGGTCGCTCTTGTAGGCGAAAGTGGCTCAGGTAAATCTACCGTGATAAATATTCTACAAAATCTATATCCCATTGCTTCCGGAAGGATCAACCTGGGACAGTATGAATTGAAATATATCGACAACAATTCCCTTCGACAATTAATCGGAGTCGTACCTCAAAAAATTGACCTCTTTGCCGGAAATGTTATTGAGAATATTGCCATCGGTGATGACGAGCCCGATATGAAAAAAATTCTTCACCTCTGTACCGAGTTAGGTATCCGGGAGTTCATTGAAAAACTGCCCCATGGCTTTGCGACGTACCTCGGCGAAAATGGAGCAACGTTGTCAGGGGGTCAGAAGCAACGCATCGCCATCGCCAGGGTCTTGTACAAAGACCCCGAAATTCTAATTCTCGATGAAGCAACCTCTTCTCTTGATTCAGGCTCTGAATTGTATATACAGAAGATGGTCCGGTTTATGCGTGAACAAAACAAGACGGTAATCATCATTGCCCACCGCCTAAGCACTGTTTTTCAAGCCGACAAAATTGTAGTGCTTGACGACGGTAAAGTTGTGGAAGAAGGCACGCATCAAGACCTGTTGAGAAGTAAAAAACAGTACTATAGTCTTTGGAGAAATCAATTTCCAATGATGGAGGAAGCGAAATTGCTATAATGCAAAATAACTTGATTTTTCCATCCCTGATTATCATTAGGGCATTTCTAAAAACTCTTTGTACCCTTTTCTTCCGGAGAGGAAATATTTCGAAGGAAAGCTTCAAAAACTCCTCAGTTCTTCTCCTCCGGAGAAGGTGGGATGAGGCCAATGAAAAGGTGTTTTTGAAGCTTTCTGAAACCGTGTTATATGGAAGAGGTGCCCAAAATGTTTATAATTTTGAATAACACTACCTCCAAGAATCCTACCCATGACAGACTCAATCTCCTTCTAGGAATAGCGATTCTTTGCTCCACCACCTCCTGTACCGAAAAAAACA
>JANXYC010000020.1 GCA_025350305.1 Cyclobacteriaceae bacterium
CAAGTTTTTCAATCCTGGATTGTAACACGGAAGGTGACATGGTGAACAACTTCGCCCAATGCGGCCGGGGATTGAAGGGTTCAAGCTGTTCCTCCATCAATGGAAGCAAATTGATGACGGTATCCCACTCCTGTTTCCAGGTGGTATGAATCGCCACGCATGCTTTTTTGTAACAGGGACTCATCCAAAGATTATCTGCAGCAACGGTCCGGATTTCTGAAATAAACAAGTGAGGTGTAATTTTTTCGTGCAATTTTTCTACCGCCATAATTGCTTTATATGCATGCTCTATGGGAACGAAATATTCGGCTTGCAATTCTTTGCCCGTACTCGGCGTAAAGCCCATCCGAAAGTGGGGCATCCTTTCAAACCAAGGCCCGGGTACGCCCATTTGTTCCGTACAATTCTCTGCGGATTGATCCTCCACGGGATGCATATTTTTGGTGGCAAGCGTGGCACCATAAAATTCAGGAGCGAATTCCATTGGGCTGCTACCTTCTTCCATTCGACGCTTTATCCAAACTTCATTAATGTTTTTATTTTTCCAATCGGTAAAAAGACTGACACTATAGCCATTTGAAGCAATCGCGTCAAAATTATTTTCCAACGCCTTCATCGGCAGGTTGCGGTAAACAACTTGTTGCATGTTGAAGGAAGGGAGTAGATCCAGTGTCACTTTTGTAACAATGCCAAGGGCCCCCAGTCCAACGATGGCTCCATAAAACTGTTCGCCGTCTTTTTTTGAGATCACAGCCACATCACCGGCTGCATTGACAAATTCAATAGCAGAAACTGCCGTTGCGAGGTTGCCATTCTTTACACCCGAACCATGCGTTGCCGTTGCACATGATCCTGCAACAGAAATATGCGGTAATGATGCCAGGTTGTGGAGTGCATAACCGTTTTCATGGAGGTACTGGCATAGCTCGCCATACTTTATACCTGCCTCAACGGTTACAGTATTGGCACCTTTGTCTAACGACACTACTTTTTTTAAGCCTTTTAACGAAATCTGATTTTCTGCGCTGTCAGCAATGGCGTTGAATGAATGCTGTGATCCAAGTGCTCTCAGTTTGCTGCACTTCTTTACAATTTTCTGAACCTCATCCACTGTTTCCGGGTAATGCACATTGCTTGTACTGTATTCCAAATTTCCAGCCCAATTTTTTAGTGGCTTGTCGGGTGAGGCGCAGCCGACAAAACGCGAAAGTGCGGTACTGGCTACGATCGCTGTCGAGGCTTTAAGAAATGCTCTTTTATCCATGAGGAAAAGGTAGAGAAATTTATTGATGGCACAATTAGTTGGCCATTACGCCATTGGCTTTTGGCCTGCTGCCGACTGTTTACAAGTTTCATTCTTTTCAAAAAAAAATAACTCACATTAACCTTTGTTCAAAAACCTGTCTGTTAAACTCAATCTGAAACTTTTAAGAACAAGAGTGTTTCGCTCTGGGAATGTTTTATTGTATTACCAACCAGATAGAGAGAAAAGCCTGGATAAGGAATGGGACAAGGTTAGAGGCTGAGGTTACTCTAAAGGGCATCTCTTCCATGTAACACGGTTTCAGAAAGCTTCAAAAACACCTTTTCATTGGCCTCATCCCACCTTCTCCGGAGGAGAAGAATCGAGGAGTTTTTGAAGAGAAGGCGGCCCCACTATCCAAGGAATGCTGTCGGGATCCGTCCTATTAGTAAATTTTTTCAATTGCCGGTAGCAATCTGACTATTTTTTTCATCGCGTTTCTTTCAATTGTACCTTTCTCTAATATTGTGCCTGAACCACAGTGTTATTTTGAAATCCTTCATTGACCATATCACGGAGTACTTAGCTGAAGCCGACAGCGACAATATCAAAAAAGGTAAGACCCTTTATAAAAAAAATTTGAACGACTATTGGGTTCCGTCAACAGATGGCGAGTGCCTGATGGTAACCGTTCCAGGCGCGAGTGGTAACAGCGATTACGAGGTGTCAATTGAAGTGGCGGATGGCTATACCGAAATTTTCTGCCCATGCCCTGCCTATGCTAACCATGGTGATTGCAAGCATTGCCTGGCAGCCGCTTTCTGGTGTTTTGATAACGAACATGAGCTCCCCGTTTTGAAATCGGAAGACGCGAAGTCTTCGAAGCCGCTTTTTAAAGAAAAGGCCCATGAACAATTAGAAGAAATGTCCTACACGGATGTTGAGATTCAGGGTGCGTTGGAAACCTGGACATTGGAGCATCTGGCTTTCAAGCGTAATTTTGATGCCTTCAACGCCAAAATCAAACTGGGTTCAGAAAAAGGCCCCTCCTTGCGGTTCAGATACAATAAAACGGCCAAGGAGGCCTTTGATGTTTCGATTGATTATGACCTGAAGAAAAGTTACCGTACAGGCTGTTCGTGCGGGGCAAACAAAAAATCGGGCCGCTTCTGTGAACACATCCATGCGGCCTTCCAATATGTGTACTATCAACTAAAACCCGACTTCTTCTTAACCTTTCGCGACTTTACGGTAGAAAAAAATGAAATCCTCAAACAGTTTAACCTGACGCTCACCGACCCTGAAGCTCAGAATTTCAAATGGGGCCTTAACTATAGGAGTGATTTGATACTCGCAGAGAAACCAAGCTTTATTGTTCCCAAAGGCGATACCAGCTTTTTTCAACAATTCAGAGAGGTAGTACGGTCTGGCGCTTCACCGGTAACAGTCCACATCAGGCCAACGCTTCCCACCTCTGTTCAGGTTGATTTTGAAGTGGGCCTGCTGTTCAATTTAGTGAGCAAGCGTCATATTGGTTTCGAACTGGAACCCCTGGAAGTACGCGAAAAAAACAACAACCCTGTTTACAAGAAGCTCAATGCCAACGAGGAGGCCAACTGGGCTTTACTTAAACCACTGGATAGTGATTTATATGAACTGGTGACAAGCCTGTCGGACAAAGGTTTGTTGGCGTGGATGACCGCCAAAGGCCGGACCTATTTTCCGGGATATTACAATCCCTGGCAGCGCATCATGCTGGAGGATGTGGTTTTATTGCGTAAAAGATATTACGAACAACTACGGAAATATTGGGAAACCCTTGCCAAATGGAAGCCCGTGCTCTTATTGCTCGATGGGAAGTTCAGCAATAAAACTTTGAAAGCCGTAAAGGTCAGTGAAAAATTTGTCAACATCACTTTTGTTGTTGACATGGATGACCGGTTTATTAATATTTTCTTAATCCCTGTGGTGGAAGATGAAGATTGGTCGGGCAAATCGAAAACTCTTTTAAGGCTTCTTATATACCTTGTTGACAACACCCTTTATCTCCCGGCGCATGCAGAAGACCTTTCGGTGATAGAAATGTTTAAGTCCGGCCTGCTCAAATTCTCCAAAGACGACATACTGGAAGTTTTTAAAACGGTAATCGGCCCGCTCCTGGAACGGTACCCCGTAAAGCTTCCTGAAAATTTTAATTTACAGCGCATCAACACAGAACCATTGCCCCAACTGCACCTGGGTGAACTAAACGAGCAAAGTCTGATGCTGTATCCGAAATTTCTTTACGACAATGATTTGTTGGAACCAGCCGTGCATGGAATGGAAATCTCAGAAGATGCGGAAGGGTTAAAAATCATAACGCGCAAACCTGATCAGGAAAAACATTTTTTTGAATTTATCCGCCAACTTCATCCAAAGTTCGTGCAACAGCGCAACAACCCTTATTTCTACCTTCCCTTTTCGGAAGTGATGAAAGACAGCTGGTTTTTAAAGGCTATTCAAGTGGTACAAGATGCGGGCTATCCTGTTCATGGTTTGCAGGCGCTAAAACGCTTTCGATATAATACCAACAAACCTACATGGGAGATGAAAGCCGGCAGCGGCACCGACTGGTTCGATTTGTCCATAGAAATTTCGTGGGGTAATATCTCCGTCCCGCTTAAAGATATCCGCAAAGCCATTGCCAACCGACAAAATACCGTGCTGCTCGATGATGGTACATTAGGTCTGCTCCCTGAAGAGTGGATAAAGCAATACGGCCTCTTGCTCAAGATGGGCGAAGAACGCCAGGGCACCATCCGTATCAGCAAACGCCACTTTGGTATCCTGGACGAATTGGCTGACCAACTGAACAACAAGGATGTGCTGGCAGAAATCAAAAGCAAAAAGGAAAAACTGGCCCGGCTTGATGATCTTAAAACAGCCAAACTTTCAAAAAAAGTGACTGCTACCTTGCGACCGTATCAGCAAAGCGGCTTCAAATGGTTGCAAACGTTGGAAGAACTGGGATGGGGCGGCTGCCTTGCCGATGACATGGGCTTGGGTAAGACCTTGCAAACCATCGCTTTTATTCAATTTTTGAAGGAGAAATACCCTGGCAGCACGCATTTAGTGGTGTGCCCTACTTCGTTACTCTATAACTGGCAAGGCGAATTCGACAAGTTTTGCCCTACGCTGAAGTACCATATTTATTACGGCCAATTGCGTGAACTTGGCGATGAGCATTTCGAATCCTATGATGTGGTACTCACAAGTTATGGCCTGGCACGCAACGATATTGAGATGCTTGCAAAGTTTTCGTGGCACTACGTCATTCTTGACGAAAGCCAGGCCATCAAAAACCCCGATGCGGTGACGACCAAAGCAGTGGGGCTGCTGCCTTGCAAGAACCGGTTAGTGCTCAGTGGCACTCCTGTACAAAACAGCACGTATGATCTGTATGCTCAATTCAACTTTATCAACCCCGGGCTGCTGGGCAATCGCGATTTTTTCCGCAATGAATTTGCCAACCCCATTGACAAGCAGGCTGACAAGGAAAAAGCCCATCAGTTGCGCAAAATGATTTACCCGTTTCTGTTGAGACGCACCAAAGAACAGGTAGCGCCCGACCTGCCCGATAAGACCGAAACCATCTTATGGTGTAACATGGGCCGCGAGCAGCGTAGTGTTTATGAGAGCTACCGCAAATACTACCGCGATTTGATCCTGAAGAAGATTGATGATGTGGGCATGAACAAGTCGGGCATGTATGTGCTGGAGGGCCTGCTACGCCTGCGCCAGATTTGCGACCATCCGAAATTGTTGAAAGATGAAAATGCTGCCGTGGAAGAATCAGTAAAGACAGAAGAACTGCTGCGTGAAGTGGAAGAAAACACCGGGCAACATAAAATTCTCATTTTCTCACAGTTTGTGGAAATGCTTCAGGTAATCAAGGCCGAACTGGTCAAAAAGAAAATTTCATTCTCTTATCTGGATGGCTCCATCGCTGCCATCGACCGGAAAAAAGAAGTAGAAAGGTTTCAAAATGATGAAGCGGTCAAAGTGTTTCTCATTTCACTGAAAGCTGGCGGAGTAGGACTTAACCTCACCGCAGCGGATTATGTGTATATCGTCGATCCGTGGTGGAATCCCGCGGCCGAACGGCAGGCCATAGACCGCACCCACCGTATCGGACAAACCCGTAAAATCTTTGCGTACAAAATGATCTGCAAAGATTCGGTAGAAGAAAAAATATTAAAACTTCAGGAAAGGAAAAAAGCGCTAGCCGATGAATTGGTGAGCGAAGATGCGGGCTTTATTAAAAAACTGACCCGTGATGACATTGATTTTCTGTTGAGTTAAACTTCGGCCAGGTGTCTTGACCTTAAGCCCAGGCGAGCAGGAGTCTTACTTTGCACGATTTTTTTGCCGGAACAATGGGTACACTTACCGACAAATTTGAAAAAGATTGGTTGTCGTAAGAACTATGTGACATTGCTGGAGGCAAAATTAAGTGTATGATTTAGACTTGATAACGACAAGCAGCGTTGGAATTGTGATACTTTGCTATGAGCCGATTAGTCCTACTTTGTCAAGTTAGGCAATCTATTGAATAGCATAAGGTTGCAGCCCGAAGAGCGAATCAGAAGGATGGTCACGAAGAACACAACGAACCACTACGAGCACTGCGAAATCGAGGTTCATCGGATCATTGGCCCTGTTTCGTTGTGCTCGTTGTGTCATCTTCGTGCTCGTTGTGACCCCAAAAATCTAAATATGGACAAAGTAGGATTAGATGAGAAGTACGATCTTCAAGTGAATTGACCATTAAGAAATGACGGTTGAAATTTTTAAGACTGATGTAGGAAATCGTGATCAGGCAAACATGCTGATAGTCCTAATTGACCGAAGACGGGCTGTCAGCGTTACGTGAACGGATGGTGCTGTTGAACTGGCTGATTTCCTTGTACAGACCTCCTGCATTTTCTATTCCTTCCTGGTTAGTTGTGTCAAGAAAAAGGATGGCTAAAAGAGAAGAATATTCTTCATTGGGATTTCTACTGCACCTTTCGGATGAAAATTAATAATACCTTTGCCGCCTTATTTAAAAACAATGATTTCAGTTGATTCGGTGAGTGTTGAGTTTAACGGTTCGGCGCTGTTCAGTAATATTTCTTTTAACATCAATGAAAACGACCGGATTGCATTGATGGGAAAAAATGGTGCGGGAAAGTCAACCTTGCTGAAGATTATAGCCAATGTGCAAAAGCCTACGCGGGGCAAAGTATCTGCTCCCCGGGATGCCATCATTGCTTATTTGCCCCAGCACTTGTTAACCGAGGATAACTGCACTGTTTTCCAGGAGGCATCAAAGGCCTTTGCTAAAATTCTGGATATGAAAAAGCAAATGGAATCGCTCAACCATCAACTGGAAACCCGCACGGATTATGAATCAGATGATTATGCAAGGATTATTGAACAAGTATCCGAACTAAGCGAAAAATACTATTCAATTGAAGAAATCAACTTTGACGCCGAGGTTGAGAAAACACTCATCGGCCTGGGCTTTTTGCGGTCGGATTTTACACGTCCCACCGGTGAGTTTAGCGGTGGCTGGCGTATGCGTATCGAATTGGCCAAAATTCTCCTCCAGAAACCGGACCTGGTATTGCTGGATGAGCCCACCAATCACATGGACATAGAATCCATACAGTGGCTGGAGGA
The DNA here is from genome assembly GCA_025350305.1 of Cyclobacteriaceae bacterium. Classification (GTDB taxonomy): domain Bacteria; phylum Bacteroidota; class Bacteroidia; order Cytophagales; family Cyclobacteriaceae; genus ELB16-189. The sequence continues at coordinate 6,947 of JANXYC010000020.1, forward strand.
TTTTCTTGTAAACAATGCCAAAGCGGTGATCGTCATTTCGCACGATAAAATGTTTGTGGATAATATTACCAATCGTACCATCGAGGTGACCATGGGCCGCATTTACGATTACCGCACCAACTACACCCACTATCTTCAATTGCGAAGAGAAAGACGGGAACAGCAACAAAAGCAATTTGATGATCAGGCAAAACAGATTGCTGATATACAGGAATTTATCGACCGGTTTAAAGGAACCTACTCGAAGACCCTGCAAGTGCAATCGCGCGTGAAGATGTTGGAAAAAATAGAGATCATTGAAGTGGACGAAGTGGACTCTTCTGCCTTGAATTTGAAATTTCCGCCTGCGCCACGTTCCGGAAACTATCCGGTGATCATAGAGGGTTTAACAAAGAAGTATGGAACGCATACTGTTTTTCAAGATGTCTCCCTTACTATTTCACGTGGAGAACGAATCGCCTTTGTTGGCAAAAATGGTGAAGGGAAATCCACGCTGGTCAAAGCGATCATGGGAGAAATTGAATATGAAGGAAAACTTCAACTCGGACATGGTTCATTGATCGGCTATTTCGCACAGAATCAAGCGTCCCTGTTGGATGAAAGCCTCACCGTTTTCCAAACAATCGACCAGATTGCGGTAGGCGATATCCGAACGAAGATTAAAGATATTCTCGGCGCATTCATGTTCAGCGGCGATGCGATCGACAAAAAAGTAAAGATGCTTTCCGGAGGTGAGAAAACCCGCCTCGCCATGATCAAACTTCTGTTGCAGCCGGTCAACCTCCTGATTTTGGATGAACCAACGAATCACCTGGATATTAAAACAAAGGAAATCCTGAAAGATGCTCTCAAAGCATTCGACGGCACCATGATCCTGGTTTCGCATGACCGGGATTTCCTCGATGGTTTGGCAACCAAGGTATTTGAATTTGGTAACAAACGGATCAAGGAACATTTTGAGGATATCACCGGTTTTCTGAGGAACAAGAAGTTAGAAAACCTGAGGGAGATTGAGCGGAGTGAGGCAAAATAGGGTGGCAATTAATTATTAATCCTCAGGCTCTATGCTTAACCATGGCATGGTTTTTTTGGTTCGTTCTAAAGTGGATGCAATTGTTGAAAACTCAGTTTCACAACTCCACAGCATTGCACATAATCTGTTGTTAAAACTCTAAAAAACGATGCCAATTCCTTCGGCATGGTTTTCGGATTATCAAATTATCAAATTTTTTTACATTAGCAGGTCAGTTGGATGGTGTCGTTGAAAGAAAAATTTAACCTTGTAACGAAAATGGAAGCTAGTAACCATTGGAATCATGCCAGTCAGAATGTTTTTTGGGGTGAGATTGCTCCCTGCGATCACGTCGTTCAGATTTACGAGGACGACCAGGTCTTCGTGGATCTATTGGATGGATTTGTAAGTGGTGGAATTAAGGCCGGAGATTGTGTAATTGTCATCGCTACGGCAAACCACCTCGCGGCGCTGGAGGAGCGGCTCAAGGCTGATGGCTTTAATGTTTTTGATTTGACACTTAGAGATCAATATATTCCTCTGGAAGCCGGAGAAACTCTTTCTCAATTTATGGTTGGTAATTGGCCAGATGAAAACTTGTTCCGCCATTTGGTAACCGGACTGTTACATCGGGCAAAGAGAAACAAACGACCCGTACGTGCCTTTGGCGAGATGGTTGCTTTGCTGTGGGCAAAAGGGTTCAATGGTGCCACTGTACAACTCGAACACTTATGGAATAATTTTTGCGAAACAGAAGCTTTTTCACTCTTCTGTGCATACCCCAGAAGTGGATTCACTGAGAATGCAACTGAGTCGATCATGCACATTTGCGGAAGTCATTCCAAGATGATAGCGGGGTTTGGTAAGGTCAACGGCGAAATACTCTATCAGAATACCGGGAATAAAAAGCTCGCATAAGTCCGAGTGTTCTGCATCCAATATAGACCTCTAATACGATACCGTCACAACGGCGTTGAGTGTAGAATTAATTTCAGTCCACTGTCCAAAACTGGCCTTTCTTTCGAAGGTTCTTCGATTTTTCGTCTTTTCATTTTTCCCTGTTTCCACCATGAGCCCTGTAAAAGGAGGTTAGGTTTTGGGCCTTGGGTGTTGGCTTGGGCACGGCCACTGGTTGAATGTGCAGGCAGAATTAGAAAATATGAGATCCATGCAAGCCAACTTTCCTTCCTTATTTTTATGTATGAGCGCTAAACCCTAAAAGGATGAGCGAAATGGTTGCAACCGGTTTATTCATTTGATTCCACACAAGTAACAGGATGCAATGTATGAAGCTAAAGTTGCGTGGCCCGCGCCAACATAGGGCACAGATTTTAATTTGGCAATTTCGACTGGAAATATTAAATTTTGACATGAAAAAGTTCTTTGTTGGTTGCCTGGTGGTATTTGCCGGCCTGGTCGCGCTTGGAATCATTATTAACGAGCTCACGCCCCAGGAAGAAAAGGACAGGGCCGCCAATGAACTCAAGCTTCGCAAACAACACGAAAAGGATACCACCTCCCTGCTGGTTCAAAAGATCATTCACCGGATACGGTTGGCAAAAGGCAAACTCCCGGTTCTCACAGCCACGTCTCCAACCAAAAGTTGTGCGCCTATTGAACCGGCTCTTCTCACCCTCCTTCCAACCTCTATCAAGGAGATGAGTCAATACACCGAGAAGGGTTTTTCGCGCGACTCTACTTTGTATGCTGAACCATGGCTAACCCGAATCATGCAGATTGTCAACGAAAATTATGGGAAATCTTCAAACCCGGAGGACTGGGATGTGACAGAAGTGAAGGAAGCAGCAGATAAGATTCTTGCATTAAATTATTTTACTGTTTATGTTCCATTGATTTACGAGCCTCCTAAAATGGTTGATGATAAGAATTTTGAATCCGGATATTTCAATGGATGGGTGATACTTGTCCAGGCAAACACAGGAGAGCCATTAGGATACACACGGTTCGAAGCGCTTAGTTCTGAGAAAATTGAGAGCTCACGATTCAAAGTCGGCCTCGGGCCCTTGTCGGTTCCCATTACCGGAAAGCCCATCGAACAAAAAATGAAGGAGGATTTTAGAAATCAGTTCTTTAACGCATCGTATACTGCGATTCAATCAATGATGACGTTGAGATAAAGTAAAATTTAAACCGTGGAGACACTGAGAAATTGTCTTGATGACGCGCATTATTGCATTCCTCCCGCGCCTCAGCGTCTCTGCGGTTAAACACTCAAAGATTACAACCGCTCTCCCAATCGGACACCCTTCATTTCTTCCTGCTTCGTGAAAGGTTGGTTATACAACCGTTTGCCTGTTGCTTTGAAGATGGCGTTCGCTACCGCGCCCCCGGTGGGTGGAAGCGCTGGTTCTCCGAGTCCGGTTGGGTCAATGCCGTTATTGACAAAGTGAACATCGATTTCAGGTACTTCTTTCATTCGAATTAGCCGGTATGTATTAAAGTTCTTTTGCTCAGCGGCACCATCTTTAAAAGTCAGGTTACTGAAAAATGCATGTCCGATTCCATCAACAACGCCACCCCTCACCTGCTGTTTCGCGCCACTCAAATTCACCACGATACCACAATCCGCAACAGCATAAATTTTTTGCAAGACGGGGTTTCCCTTAATCATCTCAACCTCCGCCACCTGAGCCACGTAGGTCCGGTGTGAGAAGTAAACGCTAAAACCCTGCGCCAGATTTTTCTTCGTTCCCCATCCGGATTTCTCAGCGGCCAATTCAATGACACCCTTCATACGGTCGATGTCATACTTGATCGCACCTACCGGCGATTTCTTAGCCTTGTCCAGCAGATCGAGTCTGAATTTGACCGGGTCCTGGTTGGCAGCCATCGCTACCTCATCCAGAAAAGCCTGCTCGGCAAACGCCAGAAAATTGGTAATGGGAGCACGCCAAGCACCAGTCGTAATCGGCGACTTATGTTCAACTGAATCGATCAATAGATTGTCAACGGCACCGGAAGGAAAATTGTCTTCACGTGTAGCATTGCCAACATTTATACCAACACCGCGAAGTTTGTATCCTGTCAATTTTCCATTCGTATCCAACGCTGCATCAAACCTGTAACGAACTGCCGGGCGATAACTTCCACCGGTCATATCGTCTTCGCGCGTCCAGATAACTTTTACAGGTGCTTTTAAAATACTTGATAGCTCTGCGGCCTCCGTTACGTAGTCGGTCTTTAATCTCCGTCCGAATCCACCACCCAAACGGGTCAACTCTAATGTGATTTGTTCTGGCGGAATGCCCAGCAGTTTTGATGTTTCAGTTCGTGCCGCTTCGGGTGTCTGACTCGGACCTACCAGCTCCACACCATCCGCGCGTACGTGCGCAAAGAAGTTCATGGGCTCCATCGGGCTGTGCGAAAGGAATGGACATTGGTACTCGCGTGTGATAACTTTTGCTGCGGTTTTAAAAGCATTGTCAACGTCACCGTCCTTTCTTCTCACCGTTGCCTCTTTGCTTTCCAGCAACTCTTTAAACAAGCGATCATGGTCGGAAGAACTTTCAATGTTACCTTCCTTCTCGTATTCAATTTTGAGAAGTTTCCTTGCCTTATTAACCTGCCAGGTAGATTTTCCCACCACCGCTACGTTATTCCTGAAGGTCACAATATCAATTATGCCGGGCATGACCTTGGCAGCCGCTGAATCAACTGATTTTAGTTTCATTCCAAAGGCCTCGGGACGCTGTATCATAGCAAACAACATTCCTTCACGGTAGAAATCCATCCCAAAGAGAGGTTTACCTGTAATCATCTCCGGGTTGTCGACGTTGCGAACGGCCGTGCCGATGAGTTTAAAATCTTTTATCTCTTTTAGTTTCACCTCCGCCGGAATCTGAATTGCAGAAGCCTCTGTGGCGAGCTCTCCATAGCTAAGTCCACTGGTACCATCCGCGTTCAACACCATTCCATTGTTGGTCTTTAGCGTACTCGAAGGAACGCCCCAGCGCTTGGCGGCGGCTTCCATAAGCATATACCGTGCGGTGGCACCGGCTTTTCGCAGGCGTTCCCAGGAATGTGGAATAGCGCCGCTCCCGCCCGTCAACTGGCGTTCATATTTCTTTGCATTCAAGGCTGCCTGAACAACCTTTACCTTGGACCAGTCGGCATCGAGTTCCTCTGCCACAATCATCGGAAAGGAGGTTTTTATATTCTGACCCAGCTCCGGGTTAGGGGAAAAGATGGTGATAACGTTATCCGGGGAGATAGCCAGATAGCTATTGAAATCCACTGCTTCGGCAGGTCCGGAGCCGGTAATGTCTGATGCATTGATCATTCCCATCGTGGAAGCATCCGCACCAGACCAATTAAAGCCAAGTATTAATCCACCACCTGCTGTAGCGGTTATTTTCAGGAAGTTACGCCTGTTTGTTTTAAGTAAATTTAACATGGCTATTTAAGTTTTGAGGACGCAAGTGCAACGGCTTCATGAATGCGATGGTAAGTTCCACAGCGGCAGATGTTGCCGTTCATGGCATTATCAATTTCAGCGCCTGTCGGCTTTGGATTTTTTGCCAGCAGCGCCGAGGCGGACATGATTTGACCAGCCTGGCAGTAGCCGCACTGTGCCACATCCACCTCGTTCCATGCTACCTGAACAGGATGGTCGCCATTGGCGGAGAGCCCTTCAATCGTTGTGATTTTGCTTTTTGCCGCTGCCGAAACAGGCAACGTGCACGAGCGGACAGCCGCGCCATTTACATGGACGGTGCAGGCGCCACACTGAGCGATTCCACAACCGTACTTGGTGCCTACCAGGCCCAGATTATCGCGGAGCACCCACAGCAAGGGTGTATCCGCCTCTACATCGGCCTCGTACGCACGGCCGTTGATTTGTAAGTTGTAATGCGCCATACTTTTTCAGAAAATGTTTGGATAGCGAAGGTAGTGAAAATATGAATTCGGATGGACTGTTTGTTTAGGGATTTATGCCGCAGGGCCTGGCGGAAATGCCTTTAGGGGACGAAAGTGAAAAAGAAATATCGAGTGGTCAGCGGAGAAGTTGCTTGGCCATGGTGGGGATTTTTGAGTAGATTTAGTTTGGTATCCGTTTATCTGGCCTTTGGCCCCTCGTATACCTTTGTTCTTTGTTTTTTAAAAATTTGAATACTCAAAACAGCTTTATATGTTATTCAACCTCAACAAATCAGTCAGTTCATCATACGGCCATCTGGCCATTATTTTCTTTATCATGGTAACTATTCTGACCCTCGTCAGAGGCATATTCCATGATATTTTTGGACCGGAGTATCTGAATTATCTCGGGCCTTTAGTCCTTCCTTTTGGTCTGTTGTTTTTTGCTTTTATGGTAAGACTTATTAAAAACCTTGGCGTAACCTGCTGATATTTATGTATTGGGATTGGTCTATAGTTTTAATGTCATTTCAGGGCTTGATCCAATATATGAAGATGCTTCAGAAACCATACGAATGACGGCCGTCCTGGAAAGCATTTTCACGATGTTGTTTATGGTTATATTAATTGGGAGACTATTGGGTTCGAAAGATTGAAGAGTGCTGTGCCGTAGCGTTAAATTAACGTCACCTGAAATAAATGTGAACAAATGATTCAACTAATAAGAACCAATTCTGAAAATCAAGATTTCATAAAACTCGTAAAAAGTCTTGACGCTTACTTAGCTGAAAAAGATGGGGATGACCATGCCTTCTACTCGCAATTCAACAAAATTGATAAAATCAAATTTGTAGTGGTGGCGTATGAAAATGAAACACCGGTGGGTTGTGGGGCAATTAAGGAATACGCGCCAACTGCAGTTGAGATAAAACGAATGTATGTGACTCCCGAAAGCAGGGGTAAAAAAATTGCAACTAAAATTCTGTCAGAATTGGAAAAGTGGGCTACGGAATTGTCATTTGCAACGTGCATATTGGAAACGGGCAAAAAACAAACCGAGGCAATCCTGCTTTACAAGAGGAATGGATACAATCTGGTTCCAAATTACGGGCAATATGCGGGTGTTGAATACAGTCTATGCTTTGAAAAGGAAATGAACATTTATGAAAACAAAAGGCGATGAAGCGATTGACGTTGATGCGTATATCGCTGGTTTTCCAAAGGACTTTGCTATAATAATAATTTAACTACATAGGCATATAGAACACATAGTCTTCAACGGAGTATTTGATTTATGTGTTTAACAAAGAAAGTATAATCAAATAAAAACGAAACCAATGGAACAACAACTTGAACAAATCCGCGAACAACAAAAAGCGTCCTGGAATAAATTTTCTTCCGGCTGGAAAAAATGGGATGAAATGACGATGGATTTTCTAAAGCCGATGGGAACTGAAATCATTCGTCTCCTCAAGCCGGACGGTAAAGATTTGGTATTGGACGTTGCCGCCGGAACAGGCGAGCCGGGATTAACAATCGCAACGATGTTGACTGGAGGCAAGGTTATCATCACCGACCTTTCAGACGATATGCTCTCAATAGCGAATGAAAATGCAGCACGAAGAGGAGTTAAAAATATTGAAACCCGTGCTTGTGATGTTAGCGAGATGCCATTTGCCGACAACACATTTGATGCTATAAGTTGTCGGTTCGGCTTTATGTTTTTTCCGGATATGTTATTAGCGGCTAAAGAAATGGTACGTGTCCTGAAACCCGGAGGCAGGATTGCAACTTCTGTCTGGAATGTCCCTGAAAAAAATTTCTGGGTTACAGCGATCATGGGAACGATCAATAAAAATATGGAATTGCCACCTCCCCCACCCGGTTCACCAGGAATGTTTCGTTGTGCCAAGGATGGCCTTATCTCCGATTTATTTTTACGGGCCGGTTTGAAAAATATTTCTCAAAAAGAAATCACAGGAAAACTGAATTGCAAAACAACGGACACATATTGGAACATGATGACCGAGATTGGCGCCCCGATTGTTGCAGCACTCAGCAAAGCGGATGATGCCGTGAAAGAAAAAATTAAAATGGAAGTTTATCTGGCGGTGAATCAAAAATTTCCCGATGGAAATGTTCGGATTGACTCCAGTGCACTTGTAATTTATGGCGAGAAATAATTTACTGAACCGCTTCGTGGATTGGTCCTCGCAGTCTCAGAGCCCTGAAACAGGAGACTCTGCGGAGACGCAATCACTTCGTGGGCAGCCTGCAGAATAATTCGGTTCGACTGGATCAGACCTATCTTTCCAGTTTAAAATCCAGATCAGCCGCAGGCCTCTTACTTGCATTCGCAGCCTTCCACCCTGTCCGGTAAATCCATTCTGTCATTTTCTTCAGCTTGGAATAATCGATATTCTTTGCGTCGTCCATAGGTGTGTGATAATCCGAATGCAAAAGTGTGGTGTACATCAAGGCCGGTATCCCCAGGCGTGCATACGGTAAATGATCGCTTCGAAAATACCAGGTCTCAATGTGAGTGGTTTTATCCCATAGCGTGTCAAGTTTGAATTTTGGACCTTCCTTGTTCGCATCAAGTGCCATCTTCACAAGGTCGGAGGAGTTGCGGTGTGGTGGCTGTGCGCCCAACAACGCCGCACTGTCAGGATTATTTCTTCCGATCATGTCTCCATTGAGTACCGCTACAATAGATGAAATAGGAACCGTAGGATGCGTTGAATAAAACCGTGAGCCTAACAATCCCCTTTCTTCAGCTCCGTGAACGACAAATAAGGCGGACCGTCGTGCCGGGGCGTTCTTAAAAGCACGGCCAACTGCCAGCATTGCCACGTTTACACTGGCATTATCGTCGGCACCGTGATAAATGGTATCCGTCCCAAACGGATTTCGAATTCCATGGGCATCCTGATGACCGCTGAACAAGACATACTCTTTTGAAAGCTGAGGGTCTGTGCCATCAATCTTCCCAACGATGTTGACTGACGGATAGTCAAATTTTTCAATATTTATGGTAGCCGTCAGTGTTGCGCCGTCCGTCTTCATCCATTCACTGGCATTCTTGTGCAGCCAGAGTATGGGCGCCCTGGATGTGACAGTTGCGTTGGCCCCTCCTTCAATGTCGTATAAGCCACGGCGCAAATTTTCCCTGGCATATTCCCAGCTGTGTTCAGAAAAATCATCTGAAATAAAAAGAATCGCAGCGGCTCCCTTCTCCAGCAGTTTATTGCCATACAAGGTCATCATGTACCGGTGATATCTCCATTCAGGAAGAGAAACATGCAGGTTAATCCCATCAGGAACTGCCTGCACAGCGACGGCCTTCCCTTTAATATCAGGTTTTTCAAAATCAATTTTATTGGCGGGTCCCAGAAATATCACGGGAGCCGATATGACAGCAGGTGCTATTTGTGCCACGAGCACATCCTTCCATAATTGAAGTGACCGACTGCCGATACTGATGACGCTACTCGGCGAAATCCGGTTTCGCCACAAAGAAAAAAATTGAAAATACGTGCCGTCCTCGCCGGCAGGTTTTAATCCCGCGGCCCGCATCTGCTCAGCCCACCATACAGAAACCTTCATCTCATCGATCGTTCCTGCAGAGCGGCCACGGAAATGATCGTCGGCCATGGCATATATATCTTTCTTTAAGTCATTTTCTGTAATTGCCGACAAGGCAGGTGGGTTTTTTGAAGTTGCAGCGTCCTGGGAATAACCTGGCTGGTGAGTTACACCGCTAAATAAAATGAATAGGGTGGAAATGACTTTGTTCATATCGAGGGGATTTGTAGTCGAAGGTAATCTAATTTGGTAATCAGGCTCAGTTTTCACCGATTCCCGATGACCGATTACCATTTCAACCTACTCCTTCACCTTCACCTTCTCCCGCTTCACTTCACCATTCTGGTAAGTTCGTTTCAGGATGAATTTTCCGCTTTCATCAAATAATCGCCATGCCCCTTCACGCTTGTCTTTTTTGAAATGTCCTTTCATTTTTACTTCTCCATTTTGATGGTACTACGTGAAGAGGCCCTCTTTAAAACCATTTTTGAGATCAACCTTGAAGTTGACAGTGCTATCGGGAAAATAAACTGAAAATGATGCTACATCGAGGTTGTGAACGTAGATGTAAGGCAGTACCATTGGATCGGTTTCTACCGGAGTCAGTTGATCAACTACAGAAGTATCTTCCTCCAGCGAATCAACCTCCTGGCCGGATTTTATTTCTGTTTTCGGTTTAGTCTTCGCCAGAATGGGTTGAGCAACTGGCTCGGGCTCTACAAACTGTTCTGCAAATAATGTTTTGAACCGTCTTGATTCTGGTACCAGTTGAAACCCTGCTTGCCGGAAGCATACAATGTATTCCTTGAAAGAATTCTGAAAATCCAAGGTTTTTTGGGTGGATTTCAATGTGTCAAATTGGACTAAAGTCCATGAAGGATGGGCTAGAATTGCCACGGGTTTAAACCCGTGGCAATTTTGTAATATTTGAAAGGCACTTCTTTGATGTTTAGCTATTTTTGATTTTCTGTTATAGTATATTGCGTGATATGAATTAAGGGCGTCTCTTCCATATAACGAATTTATGATGTTGGAAATCAGGATGGTGCAAATAGTCAGTTTTGGAGTTCAAATCGTCCGAATCATTCATTTTGTTATTAATTTATCAAAGCCTTTGGTCGCCAATTGGTGGGGTCTAAAACTCCTTGTACCCTTCTCTCCCGACTATCGGGACGGAGAAGGGTGACGGGTTGAGGCCATAAAAGGCAAGATTTTTAGAGATGCCCTTAATAAAGTTCCCTAAATGATTGAGAGCGATTCTTCCCGTGTAAATATCAATACTGGTACTGGCAGTACAGAGAACACGTATGATGCCATCGTCATTGGCTCCGGTATCAGTGGAGGATGGGCGGCGAAGGAACTTTGCGAGCATGGTGTGAAAACGTTGGTGCTGGAGCGCGGAAGAAATATTGAACACCTGAAGGACTATCCAACGATGTCGAAAGATCCGTGGAAATTTCAACACCGTGGACAAATGACAAAGGATTTTTTGAAAGAAAACCCGCTGATCAGTAAAGCGGCCGGCTTTGGTGAGGGCACAGCGCATTTTTTTGTAAAAGATAAGGATCATCCCTACGAGCAGGAGAAACCGTTTGATTGGATTCGTGGCTATCAGGTAGGCGGAAAATCAATCATTTGGGGGAGGGCTTGCCAACGCTGGAGCAACTTCGAGTTTACTGCTCCCTCACGCTATGGTTATGGACTTGATTGGCCCATTCGATACGATGACGTTGCACCCTGGTATTCGCACGTTGAAAAATTTATTGGCGTTTGCGGAAATAACGATGGCGTGGAGGGCATGCCCGACGGTGAGTTTCTTCCACCGTTTGATTTGAATTGTGTTGAGAAACATCTCCAGCAAAAAGTAAAGGAGAAATACGGCAGGCACCTTGTACAAGGAAGATGGGCGCACCTGTCTGAACCAAAAGACATTCATACCGAGCAAGGACGAGGCCGTTGCCTTTCCAGAAATCTATGCATGCGTGGATGCCCTTACGGGGGATATTTCAGTTCGGTTTCATCTACCCTTCCGTGGGCAAGCAAAACAAATAACCTTACGATCCGGCCATTTTCGGTTGTGCACAGTGTTATTTATGACGAACAGAAAGAGAAGGTCACGGGTGTGCGCGTTATTGACACTAATACAAAAGTGATAACGGATTATTTTGCCAGGATCATTTTTGTAAACGCTTCAGCCCTTAACAGCAGCCTTATTTTATTGAATTCTACCAGCAGGCGTTTCCCGAATGGATTGGGCAATGATAGTGAAACCCTCGGCAAGTATGTTGGTTTTCACCTCTATCGCGGGTCGGTAAGCGCTGACATTGACGGGTTTGAAGACACGTACTACTATGTTAGAAATCCGACGGAGCCAATTCTGGCCAACTACAGAAATTTGCATAAACAGGATACTGACTATGTAGGTGGCTTCACCACTTTCTTAAGTGCGTATCGATCAAGAGGTGACTTTGAACAGGGCCAAGTCGCGATAGGAGAAGACTTTAAAAATGCAGCGTCATTGCCCGGAGGATGGAAAGTCCATATGTACATGCAAGGAGAAACTATTCTTAAAGAAAGTAATCATGTTCGCCTGAGTACAGACAAGAAAGATCAGTGGGGCATCCCTCTTTTGGTAACGTCGGTGGGATATGATGAGAATGATGAAAAAATGATTAAGGATTTTCTCATGGAAAGTACAAGCATGCTGGACAGTGCCGGATTTAAAAATATTCGCGCCAAAGATAATAAGCAGGCTCCCGGTCTGGACATTCATGAGATGGGCGGCATGCGGATGGGTGCCGATCCTAAAACCTCCATGTTGAATAAATGGAATCAGTTGCATCATTGCAAAAATGTTTTTGTCACGGATGGAGCCTGTATGACAAGCACTGGAAACCAAAGTCCATCCATTTTATATATGGCTTTGACAGCGCGCGCGGCTAACTTTGCTGTGGAAGAGATGAAAAAAGGAAACCTCTAAGACCATATTTAAGGGCGTCTCTAAAAACTCCTTGTACCCTTCTCTTCCGGAGAAGGGTGACGGGTTGAGGCCATAAAAGGCAAGGTTTTTAGACGCCACCATCGCGGATAAGACTTTGATAAAAGAATAACAGAAAAATGCGTCTAAGGAAAGCTTCAAAAACTCCTCGATTCTTCTCCTCCGGAGAAGGTGGGATGAGGCCAATGAAAAGGTGTTTTTGAAGCTTTCTGAAACCGTGTTATATGGAAGAGATGCCCTTAATTTAATATTGATGAAAAAAATAACCAGAAGAGAAGCAATCACCACATCGGCCCTTGTGCTTGGTGGAACCCTGGTTGGTAGTCAGGTTCTTTTGACGGCCTGCAGTGCGCCTAAAAAAGGGACTGGACTATTTAGTGTTGATGATATTAAAATCCTGGATGAAATTGGCGAGACTATTTTGCCTGCTACAGCCTCATCCCCTGGTGCCCGGGAAGCCAGCATTGGTAAGTTTATGCAAATCATGGTTACGGATTGTTTCGACTCAGACAATCAGAAGGTATTTTTAGAAGGTATTATCAAACTGGATGATTTTAGTAGAACGACGTATAACAAGAAATTTATGAACCTTTCGGGACCAGAAAAGCAGGATCTTTTAGTCGCGGTCGACGAGGAGGCCAAAAAGTATTGCCACAATAAACCAAAGAATGCTCCCCGTCACTATTTTTCACTGATGAAGGAGCTTACTATGAAAGGATATTTTACCTCTGAACCGGGAGCAACAAAAGCGTTACGGTATGTTCCAATACCCGGCAGGTATGATGGTTGCGTTGACTATGCAAAGGGTGATCCCGCTTGGGCAACTTGAAAGCCACAGATTGTTAATTCATAATTTGTGGTAATCTGCGTACTCAGTGGTGTTTTTTATAATTTAACATAAAAGCTTATGCGTCTACTATTTATACTCGCCGGTGTTTTAATTTTAACATCATTCAAAGAATCATCGCAAGGAGAAGACCCTCAAGGAGAATGGATTCAATTGTTTGACGGAAAAACCACAAAAGGATGGCATTCCTACGGTAAGAAAGCAGCGGGCGATGCCTGGAATGTTCAGGATAATGCGTTGCATCTTATCCAGGGAGAAAAAGACAATTACCAAACCAGAAATGGAGGCGATTTAGTAACCAACGACGCGTTTGACAATTTTGAATTGAAACTGGATTGGAAGATTTCAAAGAATGGAAACAGTGGTATTATTTTTTACGTGAAGGATGATCCGGAGGCGTACAAAGAAACATGGCAAACGGGTATTGAAACCCAGGTTCTTGATATTTCAGGGAATGAAGATAGTAAGAGCTTTAAACACGATGTTGCGGACTTGTATGATCTGGTCCCGTCTAGTTCTAATCCCGCAAAACCGTTTGGTGAATGGAATCGCGTTCGAATAAAAAGCAAGAATGGTAATTTAGAAATCTGGTTAAATGACGTTCGCGTGATCGCTACTACTCTTTGGGACGATCATTGGAGAGAATTGGTCAAGAGCAGTAAGTTCCGGGATATGCCTGGTTTTGGAATTTTTAAAGAGGGTCATATCGCTCTGCAAGATCATGGAGCCGAAGTGTGGTACAAAAATATAGTGATTCGAAAGTTGTGATGAAAAAAATTAACGTAGCAATTCTGGGTGCGGGCTTTATCAGCGACATCCATGTAGAGAGTTATCAACGATTTGTACCGGAAGGCAGGTAAGCATATCATTGTTGAAAAGCCCCTTGCCGTGACACTGGAAGAGGCCGATAGCATGATTGCCGCCTGTAAAAAGGCCAATGTTGCGTCCTGAACGATAAGCAGCCCCTCGTGACAGGTGAAGATGGAAGGGCTGTGCTGGAGGTAATTTATGCGGCCTATGCATCGGCGCGGGCAGGGAAGAAAATTAATCTTCCGTATTTCCCAAAAGTTAAGAAAGCAATTGATCTCTGGCATTTTGATGTGCCAGTATAAGATTTACTTTCAAAATCCGCTAACGAGCTTTGATCAATTTGAAAGCTGCAGCGCTATCAATAAAGACCTTGCCATTCGAGTGCTTTCTGATAAATGTGGCCGGTAGATTTTCGGAAATATTTTCTTCCAGCGATCTTTTTATTATCGCTGCTTTTTCTCCACCATTTGCAACCAGTAAAACTAATTTTGTTTCCAGGAAATGTTTCAACCCCAACGTAATACCCTGTTTCAACACCACTGCTCCATTAAAATATTTTTGTCCCACGTTTTGCGTCATCTCATCCAAATGGATGACGTGCGAATAAAGGTTGGGCGATACGCCAGGCTCGTTGAAACCAACATGCCCATTCATTCCGATTCCTGCTAGCATTAAATCAATTCCTCCTAAACGGCGAATCGTTTCATCCATCGAGTGGCATTCGTTTGGCAGGTCCTTTGACAAAGCATCGAATAAGTGAATACGGGCGGCGCTAATTCCCAATGGCCGAAACACATTCGTGTCTAAATAATAATGACAACTGCCCGGATTGCTGGGTGGAATCCCGACCCACTCATCCAATCCTATGAAGTGTGCCTTTGAAAAATCGACCCCGGATTGCGTGGCTTCATTGGTCAGCAGTGCATAGGTGCGCTTCGGACTATCGCCAGTCGCCAGACAGAACACCGCATTAGGTTTCCGTTGAATCACGCCTATAATTTCTTTGGCCGCACGAAGCGATAACCCTTCGTAGTTGTCAAATATCTCGAGTTTCATGCAGAAATTTTATAATTCGAATCTAACGTAGCCAATAATTCCTCTATCGTAGGACTTTTGCAAGTTTGTAAATAATGACCGGCTGTTGCATGACCGAATTCGAGGGATGTTGTGATGTCCAGTTGCATGAGCCTGGCGGCACAGAAACCCGCATTAAAATTATCTCCTGCTCCTGTTGACAGCACAGGGTTTTTTATTTGAATACTTTTCTTTTTGTGAAGGCCATCAGCGTTCCATGCAAGTGCCTGTTTTGAATAGTGTATCAAAACAGTTTCTATGCCCAGTAGTTCAAATAGTGTCCCACCTATCTTTTCAATTTGCTGTTCAGACTTGGACGCTCCGGTCAAGGCTTCATAAGCAATGGTTGCTTCATTTAGATTTAGGCTTAACACGACTTCCCAATATTGGCTAAATGATTTTAACAAAGCCAATGCCTCAAGGATGTTCGGATGGCTTCGCCTTGAGCAATCCGAAAGATCAAAGAACCCGGTTGGTCTTTTTTCTGTCACTGGAATGTTAGGAAGTATTTCCAACAACAAACCTTTCCAGAGTTCTGTGGCGTTATCCAATTCACTCCAGTTTACGATAGCAATCAAATCACGGGCGGTGAAGAGCGTGGCGAGCGCTGGAATTCCGATTGCATTTTTAATGGTATTCCAATCTGATTTGTTCAGGCTCTCCATTTGCGCCAATAGTATTTTTCCATCGCTAAACTCCAATGCTGTGCTTATGCCTGGATTGGCAAACGTATGCAAGTGGGTATTTGCCGACATGTGCAGAAAGACCGGATGGATGTCCGGATAACCAAAAGACCCGATGCAGGAAGGTTTGAATCCAAGTTGCCCAAGAGCATTGGCCATGATGGGCATATTGCCTCCGAGTTTGGTAATGCGTCCTTCCAGCTCCAAAGAAAAATTTTTTCCACTTTTTTCAACAGTATAGTTTCCAAATTCACGGATGGACTCAAAATATGTGGATTGTTTAGCATCCTTTTGGCGGATAACCCTGACGATTGTATCGACAAAGCCATCGAAGCCTAAGGTTATCGCCTTCCCTGAAAAGTGATAAGCGTTGGTTTTGAGGTGTTCTTTTAGTGGCAACGTATGCATGCTTTCAAGTTGTTGGATGGCGAAAATTCCGAAAATTCTAGAATATACTTCCCGGCACAAAATTCTGCTGACCCAAAGAAGGCAGGGCTGTTACAACGAAAAAGAAAAATAGGGTGAGGCTTTGCATGGACAGGAATTAGAATTGTAGTAGGGTAGTAAGCTTAAATTCTCCAGACAATATTTTAGAGACGCCCGATTGTTATTAGGTAGCAATCTCAAGCGCCACTTTCATCATATCCATAAACTTACTTTCCCTGTCTTTTGAGCTAGAAAATTTTCCTGTAATGATGTTATCGCTTACGGTTAAGATTGAAAGTGCTTTCACCCCCGATCGTGCAGCAATCGTGTAAAGAATGCTCGTTTCCATCTCCACTCCAAGTACGCCATGCTCTGCCCAAATATTCCATCGATTGGAATCCTGGCCGTAAAAGGTGTCTGTACTGAAAATATTTCCCACCAATGGAGAAAGATTAAGTGACTGGGAAATTTTGTATGCATGGGACAAGAATTCAAAATCCGCCGTTGGCGCATAGTCCATCCCATTGAAATGGATTTTGTTGGTACTCGAATCACTGGAAGCACTCATCGCCAAAATAACCTGTCCTAACTCGATATCTTTTTGAATCGCCCCGCACGTACCTACCCGTATAATGTTTTTCACACCATATTCAGCTATCAGTTCGTTGACATAAATTGATGTGGAAGGAATTCCCATTCCGGTACCTTGAATGGAAACTCGTTTTCCCTTGTAGGTACCGGTGTATCCAAGCATACCGCGCACTTCGCTGTAGCAAGATGTTTTTTCAAGAAGGGTCTCGGCAACATGTTTTGCCCTCAGTGGGTCACCGGAAATCAAAACAGTCTGGGCAATGTCACCAACCTTTGCTCCAATATGAACGCTCATATTATTTTCAATTTGAAATGACAGTCAAATTATAATAGATTTGGCTCTCTAGCAAGGGCGTATGCAAAACAATAGTTTACCAGAGTCGGAACTGATCCTTAACCGGGATGGCAGCGTTTACCACCTTCACCTGAAAGCAGAACACATTGCCGATACCGTGATTATGGTTGGTGATCAGGGACGCGTGCAACAGGTAAGTAAATATTTCGATTCGATCGACCATCGTATTCAAAACCGTGAATTTGTAACGCACACCGGTACGTATAGGGGCGTACGAATCTCCGCCTTGTCAACGGGAATCGGAACTGATAATATCGACATCGTATTGAATGAGTTGGATGCTGCTGTTAACATCGATCCAATTAAAAGAGTCCCGATATCCGCCAGGAGAAAGCTGACCATTGTGCGCATTGGTACATCGGGCGCATTACAAGAGGATATTCCGGTTGGCTCACAAGTGGTTTCTGAATTTGGATTGGGCCTCGATGGTCTCATTTATTACTATAAGTATAAATTTGACGCAATTGAAAATGAGCTAACAGATAGAATAAACAACCACCTGAAGTGGAACGCTGATCTATCACGCCCTTACATCACCAAAGGATCCGAATCACTTATTCAGCTTTTGGGACAAGGAATGATAAAGGGCATTACCGCCACGGCCTCAGGCTTTTATGGGCCGCAAGGAAGGAGGCTATCCCTGGAACCAAGCGACCCGGAGATCAACAACCGACTTCGGTCCTTTGCCTTTCAGAATCATCGTGTAGTAAATTTTGAAATGGAAACGTCGGCACTGTATGGGTTGGGCAAGCTTTTGCAACACGATTGCTGCACCTGTTGCCTGGTTATTGCCAACCGGATCCGAAAAGAATACAAGGATGACTACAGTAAGGATGTGGATACTTTAATTCAAACAGTGTTGGAGAGGCTGGTGAGGGGTGGTAATCGGTGATCGGTCTGGTTCACTGATCACCGATTACCCTACTCCCCATACGGAATCCAAATATTCTTAATCTGTGTGGCATTTCTTAAAAAGACCTCCCCCTCACCCTGCTGTAGGTCAAACCAGTTTCGGTGTTTGCCGTGATTCACCCAGGTGCGTTTCATGTTTTCTGCCGCTGCATACTCGATCGCTTTACTTCCTTCGGAAGTTCCAAAATACCATAACCCATCCACATCATCGTGATTAGCAAGAACGGTTGCCAGTTCATCTTTCTTTCCAGTGATGATATTCAAAGTACCACCGGGCACGTCAGAGGTATCAAGCACCTGGTAAAGGTCGGTGGCAGATAAAGGAGAAGTCTCGGAAGGAATGGCAACCACACGATTACCCATCGCCAGAAGTGGCATGACGGCCGACACAAATCCCAAGAGTGGTGAATGTTCGGAGGCGACAACACCCACAACCCCGAGCGCTTCCGGCATCGCAAGGGTAACATTTCGCAATGTTGTGTGGTGCACATTTCCATCGTACTTGTCCGCAAAGGCAGCATAGCGATAAATACGTTCGATAGAAGCATCCACTTCTCTTATCGCATCAATCTCTGAGGCTGCTAACTGAAGTAAAAGGCGGGCAGCGAACTCATCTTTTCTCACGAAAAGATTTTCTGCCAAAAAATAAAGTACCTGTGCGCGGGAATGTCCCGTCATGGCGGTCCACCCTTCCGCTGCATGGGCGGCTTCTACTGCATTGCGAATATCTTTTCTGTTCCCTGCTCCTGCTTCCGCGATAAGTGTTCCGGATGGATCAACAATTTTCATACTGTAACCGCTGTCGGGTCTTGCCTGCTTGCCGCCGATATAGAGTTTTGTAGTCCTGTCAATTCCAGGAATAACGTTCGCGACTGTTTTTTTCTTTTTTGAAACTTTAGAAATCGTCAGTGGCTTGTCCATCAATTGCTCATCGGTTTTCAGTTTCAGGTATTCGAAAAGTCCTTCTTTGCCTCCTTCTCTGCCAAAACCCGACTCACGATAGCCGCCGAAGCCAGAAGCAGCGTCGAATACGTTGGTACAATTGATCCACACAGTGCCAGCTTTTATTTTTGGTGCCATCTCCAGGGCCAGGTTAATGTTCTCGGTCCACAAACTTGAAGCAAGGCCGTAGCGAGTATTGTTCGCCAGTTTGATTGCCTCTTGATGGGTTCTGAAGGTCATCGCTACCAGCACCGGTCCGAAAATTTCAATTTGAGCGATCGTCGCAGAAGGTGACACATCGGTAAACAAAGTTGGAGGATAAAAATAGCCATCTTTTGGACACGACCAGCTAGGCTGCCACATGGCTCCTCCTTCATCTACTCCCTGCTTCACCAATTTTTCAATGGCGGCGAGTTGCACAGGTGCTACAATCGCGCCAATATCGACGCTTTTATCCAGTGAATTGCCGACCACCAACTTCTCCATTCTCGCCTTTATTTTTTTGTAAAGACGATCGGCAATACTTTCTTGTACGAGCAGCCTTGAACCCGCACAGCAGACTTGTCCCTGATTAAACCAAATAGCATCTACAACTCCTTCAACGACACTGTCTAGATCAGCATCTTCAAATACAATGAAGGGAGATTTACCACCCAGCTCCAGGGACAATTTCTTTCCTGTTCCTGCAGTTGCTCTTCGTATGATCCGGCCCACATCTGTTGAGCCCGTAAACGCAATCTTATCTATTTGTGGATGCTCGACCATTGCGGCACCTGTTTCTCCTGCACCGGTTACGATGTTAACAACACCCGCAGGCAGTTCAACTTCCTCGCATATTTCCGCAAACAATAGCGCTGTCAAAGATGTGAATTCAGCCGGTTTAAGAATGACCGTATTGCCCATCGCCAGCGCGGGTGCAATTTTCCATGACAACATTAACAGTGGAAAATTCCAAGGAATAATCTGACCGACTACGCCTACTTCTTTATAATCTTTTAACTCCGTGTCCCGTAACTGTGCCCAGCCTGCATGGTGATAAAAATGGCGGGCTACCAGCGGAATGTCAATATCGCGCGTCTCGCGAATAGGCTTACCATTGTCCAGGGATTCAAGTACGGCAAATAACCGGGAATGCTTTTGAATTTGCCGGGCCAGTGCGTAAAGATATCGTGCCCGTGTGTGCGGCCCTGACTTTACCCAGCCAGGCAACGCTTTTTTTGCGGCGACAACCGCTTTATCAACATCTTTTTTTCCTCCTTCAGCAATCTTTGCAAGAAATTTTTTGTCAGAAGGGTTATTGCTATCAAAGTATTTTCCGGCAGATGGCAGTTGCCACTTCCCATCAATAAAGAGCGCAAATTTTTTATCATGCTTGGCTAACCAGTCATAAGCAGGTGAAGGGCTTTCGGGAGCGGGTCCATATTCCATGCTTTCGTATATCGCTTTGATTTTCATATCTCGATAATAGTTTATGCCATAGGATGACGGTTCGATGCTGAATACCTGCCGGTTGTAAAGTGTTCCAGTTGCCTTTCAATATCGGCAAGCAGACTGCTGGCACCGAACCTGAACAGATCGGGTGAAAGCCAATCATCACCAAGTTCTTCTTTCATGAGTATTAGCCAATCAAGGGCCTGCCTGGCTTTTTGAATTCCGCCAGCTGGTTTGAAACCTACTTTAAAGCCGGTAGCTTCATAAAATTCGCGAATCGCACGACACATGACCAGGCTGACAGGAAGGGTTGCATTGACGGATGCTTTGCCAGTGCTTGTTTTTATAAAATCAGAGCCCGCCATCATGCAGACAACACTTGCTTTGGCTGTATTGATTAATGTTGCCAGGTCTCCTGTTTCAAGAATGGCCTTCATGTGCGACTCACCACAAGATTTTCGAAACAGAGAAACCTCCTCATACAAGGCCTTCCAGTTACTAGTCAGCACATGTGCCCGGCTGATAACGATATCGATCTCTTTGGCACCAGCCTTTACAGACAATTCAATCTCATTTATTTTTTGGTCCAACGTAATTTGACCAGCTGGAAACCCTGTGGACACCGCTGCGATGGGAATGCCCGATCCTTGCAATGCGTCCATGGCCGTTTTGATCATGTTGTGATAAACACAAACTGCTGCAACGTGGATGTTGGCATCCTCCATTCCAAGTTGCTGCAACAGGTCCATCCTGATTGGGTTTCTGGCCTTCGCGCAAAGACGTGAGACATTACCAGGTGTATCATCTCCCGAAAGGGTAGTGAGATCCATGCAGGATACGGCACGCAAAAGCCAGGCTGCTTGCCACTCCTTTTTTATTGAACGACGCTGACTCATGGTAGCCGTTCTTCGTTCAACAGCGCTGCGATTTACCCGTATGCCCTTCAACAAATTGGCATCCAGCGGAATTCCCTCATTCCTTTTGTGCGACGCTAAGCTTTGACCATTTTGATTTTTAAAACCCATTTGCAAAATAGTTTACCACAACACGGTGTATTCAAATTGAAGCAGAAATAACCCCAGCTTTAAGGCCCTATATAGACTTTAGTCCAATCTGAGAATTTGAGATGTACCCTGGAAACAGAAGGCTGTCTCCAGTGCAATTTATATATTTTAATTAGGCCAACGAGGCTAAGTGAAGCGAGCCTCTCTGTTACTTTCACGCAAAGGAAGTAGTAGGGCTAGAGGTGAAGGAGGCAACTCCAGGAGAGATGGGAAGGAATCATGTGAAGTAATTATCACTACACTGGTTTTTAAGATATTGATTTAATGATAGTTATGATATAAATTAATAACCCTTTATTTGGGCTACATACAATGCATAGCCGAGCTTAAACCCGTGACGCCTGAGGGATTCAAAGTCTGAAAAAGCGTGAAATATGGATGTTTTAGCTTGCGATTTTAACATCAACCGCATTCAATCCCTTTGGGCCCTGCTCAACTTGAAATGTCACACGGTCATTTTCCTTAATAGCCTCCAGGTGGCCCCTCACATGTGTGAATATGCTTTCCTGCGATTCAGTATCTTTGATGAATCCAAAACCTTTGGACTCATTGAAAAAAGTCACAATTCCTTTTCTATTGGGGTCAGTTTCCTCCGCCGGCTTCCGTCGTGGAACGCCTACTTCAATATTGTCTGCATTAATGATCTTCTTTCTCTTCAAAGGATCGGGTGGTGTTGACGAAATATTTCCGTACTCATCAACATAGGCCATCATGCTTTCAAGGCTACCATCAGTAGCATTGGCTTTTCTCTCTTCCTTTCTTTGCGCCTTTTCTTCCTTCTTCTTCTGTCGTTTTTTCTCCTTCTCTTTCTTGTTCCAGGTTTCTTGAGATTTTGACATGCAATAGGTTTGTTTTAATGAATTATCCAAGAATCGGGTAAAAAACCGCAATCAGCACGGCTCATTTGCGCTGAATTGTGGCTTTTATCCTTCGTAGGACAGGCAAAGCTAAAAAAATGGATGTTACTTTTTACAAAATCCGTCACTCATAATTTAGAAAGGGCTATAACAATGCCAATGCACCATCTAAATCATTCAAAAGGTCTTCTACATTTTCTATCCCTACCGAATACCGGATCAGACTTTCAGGAATTCCCAGAAGGCTCCGCTGTGCATCGGAGAGTTCAACGTGGCTGGTGGTTTTTGGCGGTCCGGCAAGCGTATTCACGGAACCAAGGCTTGCTGCGAGGTGCACCAGATTGAGCCTTGGCAAAAATTCTTTCACTTTTTCGTAGCCACCGTGCAATGAAAAACTTATGATTCCACCAAATCCGGTCATCTGCTCCCGGGCTATGGCATGACCGGGATGAGTCGCTAGACCGGGATAGAATACGTCACTCACTTTGCTGTGCGCCTTCAGGAATTTCGCGATTGTCAATGCTGAAGTGTTTTGACGTTCGATCCTTAATTCCAGGGTTTTCATTCCTCTTGCGATCATATAAGCTGAATCTGCCTGAAGGCTGGCACCATTGATCTCGCGGAACCGGAAGACTTTCTCCACCAATTCTTTTTTGCCGCAAAGCAGCCCACCCATGGCATCCGAATGTCCGCATAGGAATTTTGTTGCGCTGTGAACGACAAGATCAGCACCAAGCTTCAGCGGACTCTGATTAAGCGGGGTAGCAAATGTATTGTCTACCACTACGATCGAACCGACTTTCCTCGCTGCCGCTGCCAACCTTTTAATGTCCACAATTTTAAGTGTGGGATTGGTAGGAGTTTCAAGGTAGAGGAGGTCACAACCCTTTCCAATTTCTGATTCGAGTTCTTCGTGGTCCGTTGTGTTGCAAAGTTTAACACCAACTTTGTATTGAGGGAGAAACTCCAGAAATATCTTGCTGGTGCCACCGTATGTATCCTTGATCGAAACCACTCTTTTTCCCGGACCCAGCAATGAAAATAAAGTATTGCTAATGCCTCCCATACCGGTGGCAAAAGAGGTAGCTGCCTCTGCCCCTTCCAGAATGCGAATCTTCTCTTCGAGCGCCCGGACGGTTGGATTGGTATTCCTGCTGTAAATGAAGCCATCGGTTTTGCCGGTTGCTACTTCATACCATCGATCTAGATCGTCGTAAGCAAACGTTACGCTGTTCACAATTGGAGTGGTGGTGGCGCCTTCAAAAGCGCGATCCGATTCACCGGCCCAAACGGATGCTGTGCCTTTTTTGTAGTTAGAAAAATCCATTTTGAACAGTTTTAAAGTGCAGATGACGTCGGTCGTTGACCTGAAAATAGTAATTTGTAGCAAAAGTAACGCATGTTAAATAATAAACGGAATCTGCCGATGTTGCACGGTAGGATTGTTGATAAGATGGACTTAAATTCATAGCGCGATTCTGATTGCCAATAAACAGATTATGCAATGATAGACAGGAGAAAATTTATCCAACGTACAGCGGCCGGAGTAGCGGGACTTACCCTGAGTACTCATTCGTTTGCTCACATTTTGGTTCAAAAGAAAAAGGAAAGACTCGGTGTGGCGCTTGTTGGTCTTGGTTACTATAGCACCGACCTCCTCGCCCCCGCCTTACAATTAACAAAGCAATGCTACCTGGCGGGCATTGTCACTGGCACACCGTCCAAAGCTGAGCGATGGAAACAGATGTATAAGCTGGAGGATAAGAATATTTATGATTATCAGAATTTTGATTCACTGGCCAACAACCCGGATATTGATGTGGTGTATGTTGTACTGCCGCCATCACTTCACGCTGAGTTCAGTATCCGGGCCGCGAAGGCCGGAAAGCATGTTTGGTGTGAAAAGCCGATGGCCATAACGGAAGCGGAATGCAAAAGTATGATCGATGCTTGTAACCGGAACAACGTGAAACTTAGCATTGGCTATCGCATGCATCACGAGCCAAACACACAAAAGATCATACAGTTTCGAAAGGAGCACACCTATGGCAACGTGATCAAGGTTGAAGCGGTCGCCGGCTATTTTGATTCGCGCACGGACCACTGGAAACAAAAGAAAAAAATGGGCGGTGGATGCACATACGATATGGGTGTTTATCCGTTGAATGCTGCCCGCTATAGTACTGGGCTTGAACCTATTGCCGTTTCCGCCCGCGCTACGACTACACGACCCGCCATTTACACGGAAGTAGAGGAAACGATGGCATTTGACCTTGAATTTCCGGGAGGTGTGACGGCATTGTGCGAGACCAGCCTTGGAAAAAGTATGAACGATCTTAATGTGACGTGCTCAAAAGGCTGGTATAAACTCTCCCCTTTTCAATCTTACAGCGGAATTGACGGTGCTACAAGCGATGGAATCAAACTCAATGTATCCATCCCGAATGAACAAGCCCTCCAGATGGATGATGATGCTCTTGCGATCATGAATGGAACTCCGATGCTCGTGCCGGGTGAAGAAGGGCTAAGGGACATTAGAGTTGTGGAAGCTATCTACAGGTCGGTGGCTCAGAAGGGAAAAGTTAAAATTGGATAATCTCAAAAGTTTTGTGAATGAAAGGACTTGAAAATAAAACAGCGCTTATAACAGGCGGCAATAAAGGGATTGGCTATGGCATTGCCGAAGCCATGATTCAGCAGCACGCAAATGTTGCGATAACCAGTCGTTCCAAAGCGGCGGCTGACAAGGCCGCAGAACAATTAAATAAACTTGGCAAAGGAGAGGCAATCGGATTTGCCGCGGATGTTCGCAATGCTGGAGATCAGCAGAAAGTTGTGGAAGCCATTATTAGGAAGTGGGGTAACCTTGATGTGCTCGTGGCAAATGCCGGGCTGGGTCATTTTGGCTCCATTGAAACACTTTCGGCTGAACAATGGCATGAAACCATTGATACGAACCTGACAGGAGTCTTCCACAGCATTCAAGCCTCACTCGCTGCGCTAAAGAAATCAAAGGGATATATTATAACAATTGCCAGTCTCGCCGGAACCAATTTCTTTGCAGGCGGATCAGCCTACAATGCAAGCAAGTTCGGTCTGGTTGGGTTTACCCAGGCGGTTATGCTGGATCTTAGAAAGTATGGCATCAAAGTAACCACTATCATGCCTGGATCTGTTGCCACACATTTTGATGGTGCTGAGCCAAATGAAAAAAATGATGCATGGAAAATACAGCCCGAAGACATCGGACAGATAGTGATTGATTTACTAAAAATGAATCCCCGGACGCTGCCCAGTAAAATCGAAGTGAGGCCCAGCATTCCTCCCGGCAAATAGTTAATAACTCTAGAAAGTTTTCATCAGGAAAATTTGCGAGGCATCAATTATCCTTAATTCGCGCTGCTGCTGCCGTGTCGAGGTACCAGTGAAGTTCACCATTTTCCGGTTTGATGAGTTGGGCCGGATACTCTTCCACGTTTGGAGAATCTTCCAGAATGTGATGCACGGCTTCTGCCTTGGATTCTCCATACACAAGAAAGGCTATGGCATGTGCTAAATTGATGAGTGGTGCCGTGAACGTGATCCGGTACATGTTCACCTCTTTTACGAAAATTTCTTTTACCAACGCGTTCTTTTCATGCAAGACGGTGGTGTGAGGAAAAAGTGAAGCGGTATGAGAATTGTCACCTAATCCCAGCAGGATCAAGTCAAAATTGCACGTGTTCGTGAAATGACCGCGGATTTGCTTTTCATACGCCGCCGCCGATTCAGCAGGCGGCAGAGATGTGTCAATAGGAAACACATGATCTTCCGGAATTTTAAGCGAATCAAACAATGTATTCTTTGCCATCAGAAAATTACTATCCTTATGATCAAGGGGTACGTAACGCTCATCTCCAAAAAAGAAAAATACGCGTGCCCATTCTATTTTATTCCGGTAGGATGTGGAAGCGAGTAGCTCATAGAGTCTTTTGGGTGAGCTGCCCCCTGAGAGTACCAGGTTGAACCTGCCCTCCTGTTCAATCAAAGCTTTCGACCTGCTTACAATAAAATCAGCCAGGGCAGGAAGAAGTGTCTCCGGGTTTTTGAAAATTCGGATCACCTATTTTTTATTCTTGTTTGGAAGCGTAAACCAATGGAAGCCATCTTTGGCGATGAGCCCTTCTGCAACTTCGGGGCCCCATGAATCCGCCTTATAGTTGGGAAAACTTGTACTTTTCTTGCCGGCCCACGTGTGGAGTATCGGCATCAGTAAATCCCAGGCTGCCTCCACCTGGTCGCCACGCATGAACAATGTTTGATCGCCAAGCATGGTATCGAGAAGGAGTGTTTCATAGGCTTCCGGGGTTTCTCCTTTATAGGTGCCGCTGTAATCAAAGATCAGATCCACCGGATTGAGAACCATGTCGAGACCCGGACGCTTGGCTTGAACTTGCAAGCGAATGCTCATTTCGGGTTGAATGCTGATAATGAGCCTGTTTTGTTGCCAGCCTTCGATCGTTTCGGTAGGAAAGATCATGTGTGGTACATCTTTAAACTGAATTGAAATCATGGAGGATGATTCCGGCATTCGTTTTCCTGTACGGAGATAGAAGGGAACTCCATGCCACCTCCAATTGTCAATGAAAAATTTGATCGCGGCAAATGTTTCCGTGTTGGATTCCGGATTTACACCAGTTTCTTCACGATAGCCGGGCACTTCCTTTCCTTCCATCCAGCCCTTGCTGTATTGCCCCCGCACGGCGTTCTTTTGCAAATCTTCCGCCGTGAACTTTCGCATGGCGAGTAGCACATCTACTTTGCGGTTTCGAACTTCATCCGCTTGAAAACTGACTGGCGGCTCCATCGCCACCAGGCACAACAGCTGTAAAATATGATTCTGTACCATGTCACGCAAAGCTCCGGCTTCGTCATAGTACCCGCCACGGTCACCTACGCCCAGTTGTTCCGTTACGGATATCTGAACATGGTCAATATAGTTCCTGTTCCAAAGAGGCTCCAAAATTGAATTGGCAAAACGAAACGCCAGGATGTTTTGTACGGTTTCCTTTCCAAGGTAATGGTCAATGCGATATATCTGCTTTTCTGAAAATATGCTGTTGAGCAGTTTATTCAATGCCTTACCGGAAGCGAGATCCCGACCAAACGGCTTTTCAATAACTACGCGTGACTTTTCCGGATTGGCTGCGATCTTATGCTTTGCAAGATTTTCAGCGATCGGCGTGAAGAATCGTGGAGCCACCGCCAGGTAATAAATTACGCACGGCTCTTCTTTCCATTCCTCTTCCAGTTTTTTTATTCGCTGCGCTTGTTCGATGTAGGTTTTATCCTCCGTGATTTCCGATACCTGGAAGTAAACATATTCTGCAAATGTTTTCCACTTTTGAGCATCCGCTTTGCCGCTGCGTGAAAATTTGTTGATGTCGTCCAATAACAGATTTCGAAACTGCTCATCCGATTGTTGGGTACGACCCAGGCCGATAATTGCAAATTTATCTGGCATCCAACCGTCAATGAACAGATTGTAAAGGGCAGGGACAAGCTTGCGCGAAGTGAGATCGCCGGTGCCTCCAAAAATAAAGAAGATAGTGGGCTGGGACTGTACCGGACTTTTGGATGAGTTCATGTTGTAATAATTTATTTAACAAACCATTGGGTATGGAACACCCCTTCTTTACCCATCAATTCATAGGTATGTGCACCAAAATAATCGCGCTGTGCCTGGATAAGATTGGATGGCATTCGATCACTCCTGAAACTGTCAAAATAACTTAACGCAGAAGTAAAGGCGGGCAAGGCAATACCTGATTGGATAGCCGTGGATAATACTGAGCGAGTTGCCGGCAGCAGACTGCTGATCTTTTTTTGAATATTCTTGTCCAGCAACAAATGAGGTAAGTTCTGATCAGCCTTGTATGCTTGGTAAATATCTTCAAGGAACGCCGATCGAATGATACAGCCTCCACGCCAAATGAGTGCGATCCGGTCTAATTTTAGCTCATACTTATATTCATTCGAAGCCTGTGAAAGCAGGTGCATGCCCTGTGCATAGGCGAGAATGGATGAAAAATAAAGAGCCGCTTCAAGTGCCTGTATCATGTCAGTCGATGCATTCATGGGCGAGGCACCACCGTTGCCATAAATGGCGGCGGCCCTGACGCGCAGCGCTTTGTATTTGGAAAGATCTCTCATGGAAACGGCCATGTCAATAACAGACAAGGGCGTTTGCAAATCCATAGCTATTTGAGAAGTCCATTTGCCGGTGCCTTTAGAACGCGCTTCGTCTTTGATATCATTTAATAGTAGATGATCTGAGCCCTTTTCTCTGAAGACAAGAATATCACAGGTAATATCAATCAGGAAAGATTGCAACCGCCCCTTGCTCCATTCTTCGAACGCTGCATGAATTTTTTCGTCCGGGAGGTTCAACCCTTTTTTCATCATCTCATACGTCTCGGCAATTAATTGCATGATGCCGTATTCAATTCCATTGTGCACCATTTTAACGAAGTGTCCCGATGCACCCGGCCCGATGTAGGTTACACAGGGCTCTCCATTTACTTTTGCTGCCACTGCTTCAAAAATCGATTGAACTACTTTATAGGCCTCCGGATCACCTCCCGGCATCATACTTGGCCCTTTCCGAGCACCCTCTTCACCACCGGAAATGCCCATTCCAAAAAAATGCAATCCTTTTTCTTTTAGTAACTCAACCCTGCGGTTCGTGTCAGTGAAATGCGAGTTCCCTCCATCGATGATCAGATCGCCTTTATCCAGAAGCGGCGTGAGTTCGTCAATGACGTTGTCGACAATCTTTCCGGCCGGCACGAGCATCATGATGGCCCTTGGTTTTTTCAGGCTATCAATAAATTCGTTTATTGAAGTGAAGCCTTTCACATTGTCTTTGCCTGATGTGGAAGTCAGGAGTGCTGCCTTCTTTTCATCTTTATCATGGCCTGCCACTTTGAAACCGTGATCGGCCATATTTAACAACAGGTTGCGACCCATTGTACCCAGACCGATCATTCCGAAAACATAATTATCGCCTTTCATATCACTTTAAGTTTTTCAATATATTTTTGGTGTTCTCGAATCCTTTATGCTGAAACGCCTGAATACCAAGGGTGGCAGCGGCTGCTACTACCATGGGGCGATCGTCAAAGTAAATACAGTCCTCAGCTTTGGCTTGTGCCACACCCAATGCCATCAGGAAAATTCCGGGGTCAGGCTTTCGCATACCTACATCACAGGATGAGACAAACGCATCAAAACAATCCCTCAATCTGAATTTTGCTACCCTGTAATTATTGAGTTCTTTCCCTTCGTTGTTAATAGAAATAATGCGATGACGGGTCTGTTTTTTCCATTTTATCAGCCATTGCAGCGTATCAGGCAATTCCGCGGACTGGGCGTACATGAACTCTTTGAACTGCTGATGGTCGAATTTTCTAGGCTTATTGAAAACTACAAAATTCAGGTATTGATCCAACGTGATTTTTCCAATTTCATATACATTGAAAATGAATTGGTGAAGGGCATCCATTTCCTCAAAATTCAAATGAAACTGCTGAGCCGCTTTGCCTCGGATGGTATGATCCCATCCGTTAGTCAACAACACACCACCCACGTCAAGAAAGATAGTCTTGGATTCCAATCGGTCCATCCGTTAAAGATTATCGCTTATTTTCCAATACTTTCACTTTCTCCAGTCTTCTGAGATGGCGCTCGCCACCAATAAATTTTGCATTGAGAAAGGTAATGGTAAGTTCTTCGGCCATTTTGGTTCCAACCACTCTCCCACCCAGGCAGATCAAATTCATATCGTCATCTTCCACACCCTGATGCGCTGAAAAACTGTCATGAATCAGCGCAGCACGTACACCAGCAATCTTGTTGGCGGCAATGGAAGCACCTACTCCACTTCCGCAGACGGCAATGCCCCGCTCTACTTCTTTTGATGCAACCGCTTTCGCAAGTGGTACTACAAAATCCGGGAAGTCATCCGCTGGATTCAATTGGAGCGCGCCGAAATCTTTCACGTCGTGCCCCAGCGACGTAAGCCAGGATTTCATTTCCTCTTTAAGGACATAACCACCATGATCTGCAGCAATTCCAATTTTCATTTTATCAGCTAGTCTTGTTAGGCAAGTAGTTCCTTTGCTTTGTTCACTACATTGTCGACAGTGAACCCAAAAAACTTCATGAGGTCTGCAATGGGTCCGGATTCACCAAATGTTGTCATACCGATGATCGCCCCCTCATCGGTTACATATTTATGCCATCCAAGCGGTGAAGCTGTTTCTACTGCCAGGCGTTTGCGAATGCCGGCTGGCAATACTTTTTCTTTATACGCATTGTCTTGTTTCTCAAACAGTTCCCAGGAGGGCATGCTCACCACGCGTGCGGGTATTCCATGTTCTTTCAGTTTGGCCTGTGCCTCCATAATCAGCGAAACTTCTGATCCGGTAGCTATTAAAATCAGTTTTGGCAGTTCTGCAGAATCAGACACGATGTAAGCACCTTTTTCCAATTGTGAAGCATTACCATATTTTGTCTGATCAATGACGGGCAGGCCTTGACGGGTGAGCACAATCAGTACAGGACCGGTTTTATGTTCCAATGCCACCCTCCACGCATGTGCGGTTTCATTCGCATCAGCAGGTCGGATCACCGTGATATTGGGAATGGACCTCAGTGAAATCAACTGCTCAACGGGCTGGTGAGTCGTTCCATCTTCACCAAGACCAATGCTATCGTGAGTGTAAACAAAAATGGGGCGAATTTTCATGATCGCTGCCAACCGGATCGGCGGGCGCATGTATTCCGAAAATATCAGAAAGGTGGCGCCATAAGGAATGATGCCTTTTGTTAATGCCATTCCATTCAATACCGATCCCATGCCGTGTTCGCGGATACCAAAATGGAAATTACGGCCCGAATAATTACCAGAACTAAATGCCTCGTACTTTTTAAGCCACGTTTCTGTCGATGGCGCCAGGTCGGCTGCACCGCCTATCAATGTCGGAAGCGAATCAGCGATTGCATTCAGCACTTTTCCCGATGCTTGCCGAGTCGCTACTTTTCCATCTTCAGGCTTAAATGCAGGAAGTTTTTCTTTCCATCCTTCCGGCAACTGGCCGCTGCTTAGCAGTTCATATTCTTTGGCCAGATCCGGATGTATCTTCTTGTAGCCCTGATATAATTCATTCCATGATTTTTCTTTTTCTACGCCCTTTCTTCCACAGGCGCGATAGAAATTCAATACTTCATCCGGAACGACAAAAGATTTTTCCGGATCGAAGCCCAGGTTCTGCTTTACAAGTCTTAATTCAGGTTCTCCCAGTGGAGAGCCATGTGCACCTGCTGTATCTACCTTGTTCGGACTGCCAAAGGCAATGTGAGTGCGTATCTTGATGATTGACGGACGTTGGGTTTCCTCCTTTGCCTTTTTAATAGCATCGGCAATGGCCTGAACATCGTTTCCATCGGCTACCACCTGCACGTGCCAGTCATACGCTTCAAAACGTTTGGCTACGTCTTCCGTGAATGCAATCTTTGTGTCTCCTTCTATGGAGATATGATTGTCATCATACAGATAGATTAGGTTGCCGAGCTTTAAGTGTCCTGCCATAGAGGCGGCTTCCGAGCTAACGCCTTCATTCAAGTCGCCATCACTGCAAATAACATAGATGTGATAATTGAAAATTTCAAATCCCGGTTTGTTATAACGGGCGGCCAGGAACTTTTGTGCAATCGCAAACCCTACCCCATTGGCAAAGCCCTGACCCAGCGGGCCGGTAGTTACTTCGACACCATCCAGGAGGCCATATTCGGGGTGGCCCGGTGTTTTGCTATGCAATTGCCGGAAGGCCTTGATATCCTCGATTGTGATTTTATAGCCAGTCAGGAAAAGAAAGCTATACTGAAACATGCAGCCATGCCCTGCCGATAAAATAAAACGATCGCGATTCGCCCAGTCAGGATTTTGTGGATTATAATTCATGGCCTCTGACCACAAAACATGGCCCATCGGCGCTGCACCCATGGGCATGCCTGGATGACCCGAATTCGCTTTTTGCACGGCATCAGCAGACAGCACCCGAACGGTGTTGATGGCAGTTTGAGCGATAGTCTGTTCTTTAGTTTGCATAAATGAATAACGTTGCGAAAGTTGAGTCTAAATAAGATTACACATTGTAGAGGTTTTCCTTTTGCCAGAGTTTGGCTCCTCCCTTTATACCGTCGATGTTGGATACCCGTGTTATGTTGTCATCGGTTTGAAAGGTGATTTTTTTAGAATTTCCTCCACTGATATATAAATGGTCGTAGTTGATAACTGTTTTTAGTATGTCTATAACTTTTTTTATGCGCTTATTCCATCGCTCGATGCCCACTTCCTCCAAGGCCTTTTCTCCAATATACTGATCATAATCCCGTTCCTTTGACACCGGATGGTGAGCAATTTCAAGATGAGGCAATAGATTTCCATCCATGAGGAGGGCGGTACCAAAGCCGGTGCCCAAAGTTACAACCATTTCAAGGCCCTTGCCCCTGGCGATGCCCAATCCTTGCATATCGGCATCATTTAACACACGAACCGGGCGTTTCAATATTTCCGACAATTTGGTACTTAAATCGATACCTCTCCACTTTTCTGTGCTTAGGTTGGGGGCAGTGTGAACTATCCCGTTCCTGACATAGCCAGGAAATCCCACAGAGACTTTTGTATAGGGCTGAAAGCTCCTTGTAAGTTCTACAATAGCCTGCATAATATCTTCAGGCTCAGCGGATAATGGTGTGTTAATCCGCACATAATCTCTTAGCATGTTGCCCTCGATGTCCAGGATTGTTGCTTTAATGCGCGACCCACCAATATCGATGGAGAGGACTTTTTCTTCAGGGCCCGTACTTTTCATGAAGGTTTAGAATATCTGCAAATCAAGGGAAATTAATCTGATAAATTTAGTGGAAATATTGGATGCCCGGGATAGTGCAAGACTATCGCATCTAATGGAAGATTGATGTTTACCGTGAATGTTAGTCTTTACCCTGAAATGTGAGTGGTTTGACCAAAGCTTGGCAAGGAGGCTAGTTGAATTTTCTCCAAACAGGCTTGACGGGGCGACCTTCCAGATATTTATCGACCCCTTCCATTAAAGCTTTTTTATAAACCACAAGAGTCTCATGAATTTTTTCCACAGTCTCTTCAATGTCAGCATCGGAATGGGAATATGAAATAACAGTTGAAGGCATGAGGAGCCCTCTCTTAAGAGTTTCCTGTAAAAAGAGTGTGCGAAATGATTGGGAGCTGGAGCGGGTCAGAAACTAACGGGATTGAATCCTATTCACAACATTTGCCAAGCACCCCATAGAAAAGAAGAGCCGCTTGATTTCCTGCAATCCATGATCCACAACTGGAAATTAGAATATTAACCCAAGTAAGACTTCAAGGTCTTGCTTCGTGAGCTGTGCCTGAGTCTGCGAGTGGCTTTTTCTTTTATCTGACGAACCCGTTCCCGGGTGAGACTAAATTTCTCACCGATTTCCTCCAATGTCATGGCTTCCTGTCCATTAAGACCAAAGTAAAGCGCAATAACATCCGACTCTCTTTGAGTAAGGGTGGAGAGGGAACGCTGCACTTCTCTTTTAAGAGAATCGATCATTAATCCCGAATCAGGTGTTTCTTCGCTGTCGTTTTCAAGAACATCCAGTAGACCATTCTCTTCTCCCTGGACAAACGGTGCATTCATGGACACATGACGGCCGCCTATTTTGAGTGTATCTGCTACTTCCGCCGCCGTTACTTCAAGCACCTCCGCCAACTCATCTGTTGACGGTTCGCGTTGAAACTTTTGTTCCAGATCAGAAAATGTTTTGGTAATCTTATTGAGCGTACCTACCCTGTTCAATGGAAGCCGAACAATTCGTGACTGCTCGGCAAGAGCCTGCATAATCGACTGTCGTATCCACCATACTGCATAGGAAATGAACTTAAAACCACGCTTCTCATCAAAGCGTTTAGCCGCCTTGATTAATCCTACGTTGCCCTCATTGATCAGGTCTCCCAACGTGAGGCCATTGTTTTGATATTGTTTGGCCACTGAAACAACAAAGCGAAGATTTGCTTTTGTGAGTTTTTCAAGTGCCATTTGATCGCCTTCCCTTATTCTCTGAGCCAAGGTTACCTCTTCATCAGAAGTGATCAAATCCACCTTTCCAATTTCCTGTAAATACTTATCGAGAGACTGACTTTCCCGGTTCGTAATCTGCTTGCTGATCTTTAGTTGTCTCATGCGGTATAAAACATGTTAATGCGAAATAAGTTCAAAAAAGGCTTCTCCAATGCGGTCACTTAACAAAAAAAAGGCCATGAATAGGGCCAAAATGGCTCCAGTTCAGACCGATAAGTTTTTAATGATGAAGTGATTTGCAAAGATAGTCAAAAATCACATAATACATGGCAAATTCTGCTTATTGACCATTCTGCAAGCATCTAACTCGTGATATAATGCTCCAGATGCTCGATAATGGATTTTTGATCCTCGATGATCTGCTTGACCACATCGCCAATTGAAATTACACCAACAAGCTTGTCACCGTCAACTACCGGAAGGTGGCGAATATGCTTTTGAGTCATCAGATTCATGCAGTCTTCGATCGTATTATCAGCTGTCACAGTAAATGGACTGGGGGTCATCAACTCTCTGATAGGAGTATCTTTAGATGATTTCCCTTTAAGAATAAGTTTACGGGCATAATCCCGTTCCGTGAATATTCCGGCGAGCTTCCCATTCTCAACGATCAAAAGCCCACCGATATTCCTGTCGCACATTTGTTCGATCGCTTTGTAAACCATGATCGTAGGCTCCACTGAAAAAACAGCACCGCCTTTGCTTTTTAAAATGTCTCTTACTTTTCCCATGTTACATTGATTTCAATCGAATGAAGGTAAAATTTTTGTGCAAAAGAAACAAGGCGAATTCTGTGAAATCCGTCGGTTTTTTCAATAATTACTTCGGTGGTAGCAAGGAAATCAACCAATCGGGGAATAAGCCCATCACTACAGTAAGCAGCACCAGCAGCACCAACAATATGCGGGAAGAAACAGAAAGAGTAATGGGCTCCTCCTCTGGCGCTTTCAAAAACATCACCATAATTACCCGGAAATAGTAGTAAACACCGATGAGTGATGTGCCCACCGCAACGATGACAAGCCCCGCATATCCGTTTTGTAGCGCCTGAGAAAAGACCATGTACTTTCCGAAGAAGCCGGCCAGCGGTGGTATGCCTGCCAACGAAAGTAGGGCCATCGTCATCACAACTGCTAGCAGAGGATTGCGTTTGTAGAGGCCATTGAAGCCTGAATGGGTCGAATTTGCCTTTTCCACTTCTTGTAAAACACTGAAGGCTGCAATACTCGTTACCGAATAAGAAGCCAGGTAATAAAAAATTGTTCCGGCGGAGGTTGTGCTGTTGGGAACGAACGCCAGCAGCATGTAGCCAACATGGCCTACGCTGGAATAGGCCAGCATTCTTTTCACATTGAGTTGATAAACAGCAGTCACATTCGGAACTACTAATGTCAATACAGTAATTACCTGTAGAATATTGATCCAGGCAGACTGAACCGAAGAAAAGCAAAATGAAAATATCCGGTAGAATGCTCCAATCGCTGCAATTTTTACTACCGTTGACATAAAAGCGGTGATGGTGACAGGTGAGCCTTCATACACATCCGGGGCCCAAAAATGAAACGGGACCGCCGAAATCTTAAAAGCCATTCCAACCAGCATTAACAAGACGCCGGCGTAGAAGAATGCCGGGAGCTCGTTCACATTGTTCGCGAGGAAGTCCGCGATCCTGGTGATGTGAAAAGATCCAGTTGTTCCATAAATAAGCGCCATCCCCATCAGTAAGAATCCGGTTGCGAAAGAGCCCATCAAAAAATATTTGAAGGCGGCTTCATTTGAGAACAGACTATCCTTTTTACTTCCTGCCAGCACATATAGTGAAATCGACAAGATTTCAATTCCCAGGAAGAGCATGGCCATGTTATTAAAGGATACCATT